>NZ_JAFKPJ010000013.1:0-178081 GCF_019633765.1 Bacteroides sp. 11BF | reverse complement strand
TGTCGAGGGTGAGTTTGTCCGTATTAAAGGTGACCGCCGTGTGGTGGTTTCCATCCAGGGGGTTATGGCAGTTGCTACTGCTTTCATTCATCCCTCTTTAATCGAGCTAATAAAGAATTAAAAACTCAGTGAACTCTGTACCCTCTGTGGTGCATATTCCAATACGTAAATAAATCACCATGTTGTCTTTGCAATCAGAAATCGATTCTTTGTGCGCTGTTTCGCACGAACTTCTCCATTTAGGTCTGGATGGCGAACCCATCTACTCCGACCGTTTCCGTCAGTTAAATACGGATGTGTATCATCGTTGTGAGCATCTTTTCGGTTCACACGGACGTACTCTTGAAGAGGAAGCTTCTCTTTGTATCGCTTTGTTGACCGGCTATAATGCTACCATTTATAATCACGGTGATAAGGAAGATAAAATCCAGTCGGTTCTCAATCGTAGTTGGGATATCTTGGATACACTTCCCGTCTCGCTTTTGAAATGCCGTTTGTTGGTAGCCTGTTACGCCGAGGTCTTTGATGAAGAGTTGGCGGCGGAGGCACACGTAATAATGAACGGTTGGAAGGATCGGGAATTGACGAGGGAAGAGTTTGAGATGGTGGAGCATTTAAAGAGTTTGGAGGAAAATCAGTATCCGTGTAGCGAAGTAGACTGATCGGTATAACCGTAAATTTAATGATGTACCGTTTAAATGTGGAAATTTTTTGTGAGATGCTTGCCAAATTCTGGTTTCAATTTCAAAGAAAGAGGTAAGTGTCCCAAAATGACATCTTAACTTGTTTTCGATTAGCATCCCAAAAAGACATCTAGCATAATTGATAAAAAAATGGAGACCTTTGTTGCTGTAATCAGAAATCCTATAAATATGTATAGTAACAGCGATTTTGAACCCTTTTTCTTCGCTACAACTCTGAAGCGTTGAGTAACAAAGGGTCCATTCAATCTTTTTGCTTTAGAAACAAGGTCTCCTACAACCTGTTTGAGAAATGGTACAAGGATACACGTCACAAGTTGGTTCCGGTAGAAGTGATCGGTCATCCGGATTCAGGTCAACCGGAACATTCGGAGCCTCAGGATTCTCACCCTGCTTCCTGTCAGGAAACAGTTCGTATCATGGTG
Organism: Bacteroides sp. 11BF; assembly: GCF_019633765.1. Classification (NCBI taxonomy): domain Bacteria; kingdom Pseudomonadati; phylum Bacteroidota; class Bacteroidia; order Bacteroidales; family Bacteroidaceae; genus Bacteroides; species Bacteroides sp. 11BF. The sequence goes on along the minus strand of NZ_JAFKPJ010000013.1, from coordinate 176,955 downwards.
GATATCCGTATGAGCAATCGATCATCTTTGCTGTCTGACTCATTCCCGTGCAAAATTCAAATATGCTTTGGAGCAAGGGGGAGATAAGGATGCCGCTTTCTTTTTGGATGCTTTTGGAGAATTTTATCATCTGGAAGCGGAGTATGAAGATGGCAAGTTAAGTGCTGAGCAGATACAAGCTTGCAGCCAGAATCTAAAGACTAAAGAGATTATCGTACGATTGCGCAGCAAGCTGGATGCAATGCTGTCAGATATGCATCCTCCTAGAGGGGAGTTGGTGGAGAAAGTTCTGAATTACCTGAATACTTTCTGGATTCAACTTTTTGCTTACCTCAAAGATGGTTCTTATACGATCGACAATTCCATTGCGGAACGATTCATATGCCCACTGTCCGGTGAGTGCAAGAACTCCTTATTCTTTGGCAGTGACAAGATGGCGAGAGTATCTGCAGCTTACTATACGATCATATCCACTTGCAAGATGCAGGGCGTTCCTGCATTGCGATACTTTAAAATGTTTTTCCAGGCAATCGTTAACGGACGTAGGGATTATGAGAATCTTCTTCCCATGACTATCGGACTGGGTAATAATAGATTTTAAAAATCAACTCCTTTTTTGAGCTTATTTAATGTATGACCGCCTTTTGGCGGCTATACATACAGGATATGTCAAAATTGGACACTAACTTTATTCCGTTTGGTAGATAATCTGGAGATTTTATGCTGGCGGTTTCGGGCTTAAAGAATTTCTATTACCTTCCGTATTTTCATGATATGCGTTGTTGTTATTCCCAGATTATGAAAGCTATTCGTATGAGTTATCATCATAATCCTTATAACGGTGATGTTTTCTTTTTTTATGTCCAAGAATGAGCACAGTCTTCGTATGGTCATGTACGAGAAACACTCCTTCAATATTCATACTCGTACTTTTTCGAGAGGTTATTGGTTTATGAAAATCCTCATTGAAGAAGATAAGACTGTTTATCAGGTTGATTGGAAGGACATTGTTTCTGTCCTTGAGAGTCCTGTGATAAGGGGATTACGAGTAACGTAAGGGGCTTTCAAATAACTAAAGTATTAATTGGACGCTTACAATTTGAGATACAATGAAAAGAATTGTTTTTGCCGGAGGTTCAGGTACACCTTTGTAGCCAATCACGAAAGGAATAAGTAAATAATTGTTTTCTATATTTGATAAACGTTATAAAGTGAATCAGTTTTTTCTCCTGACCTAATTCTTGCTTGTAGGTAAAAGGGCGTAACGGATAAATCATATGATAAAAATTACCAATAAATCTAAATGTTGTGGATGTGAGGCATGTAGTCAGATATGTCCCAAAAAATGTATTACGATGAAACCAGATGAAGAAGGTTTCATGTATCCAATTGTAGACGAATCCATATGCATAAATTGCGGATTATGTGAAAAGACTTGTCCAGAACTTAATCTACAAGAAAATAAGAATCCTATTGATGTTTTTGCTGCGATTAATCCTAATGCGGAAATTAGGTTTAAAAGTTCTTCAGGTGGTGTCTTTTTTTATCTTGCAGAAAAAATAATTAATCAAGGAGGTGCTGTAATCGGTGCATGTTACGATAAAAATTGGAGAGTGAAGCATGAAGTGGCATATACATTAGATGATGTGCAAAAAATGCGTGGAAGTAAGTATGTACAAAGCAGAATGAATGATGTATATTTACAAACCAAAAAACTCTTACAAAACGGAATACCAGTATTATTTAGTGGAACATCGTGTCAAATAATGGCGCTGAAATTATTCCTTAATAAGGAATACGATAAACTTTTAGCTGTTGAGTTAATCTGTGCAGGTGTGCCAAGTCCTCTTTTGTGGAGTAAATATTTAAAAGAAGAGGTATATCCTAAAATAAATAGCAGTCAACCTTCTCAAGAAATATCAAATATTGAATTCCGAGAGAAATCAAAAGGTTGGAAAAATTTTAGGATTGTAATATCATCTAAGCGTGCTACTACGCATATTGTCTCGGATTTCAATTATGAAAATTCCTTCTTTAGTTGTGTTCTTAAACGTGCGGTTCAAAGATACTCTTGCTATTCATGTCCTGCAAAGGCCGGACGTAGCAATAGTGATATTACACTTGGAGACTTCTGGAATTATCAAAGTGATGATATTATCGTTGACGATGATAGGGGAGTGAGTGTTGTGCTTGCAAACACGGAAAAGGGAATTCATTTCTTAGAAGGGCTTACGCTTACACGTAGAGAATTTGGTGAGGTTATGATGAAAAATCCCGCTTCAGTTAAGAGTGGTATGTGTAGCGTGTATAGAAAGAATTTTTATAAGAGGATTAATCACAAGTCTGTCCGAGAAGAAATGGCTTTTTTGAAACGTCATGTATTGATAAGACGGATTGTAAATAAATTACTAAGATTGATCCATGTGAATTATTTATTAAAGTATTAAGTTGAGATTAGATATGAAAATAGGATTATTAACATTACCTGTAGAAACTGGTTATGGTAGTATTTTGCAAGCTGTAGCATTGAAGACCAAACTAGTTGATCTTGGACATGATGTTACGTTAATACGCAGACATGTAGAACGTAAAGATTCGTTTCTTAGAATTACTGTTCGTACAATTAAAAAATATATATTTAAAAAATCCATAATTGTTCAAATTAGTAAAAAATACAGAGACGAGTTTCCTATTATTACAAAATATACACAGCCTTTTATTGATAAACACTTGAGCCCTTACACCGAATTCTATTATTCAAGTAAGAGTATGAAAAAAATCAATAAATTAGGTTTTGATGCAATTGTTGTAGGAAGTGATCAAGTATGGAGACCGGACTATGTACAAAATGTAGAAGATTTTTTTCTTTATCAAATAGACAACAATATTAAGAAATATTCCTATGCAGCATCGTTTGGCACAGACGAGTGGTTGTTTACTGAAAAAGAAACATCAATTTGTAGGGATGCAATTAAATCTTTTTTAAAAATTAGTATAAGAGAATCATCAACAATAGATTTGTGCTATGATAAGCTAGGGAAAAAGCCTGAATTTGTACTTGACCCAACTTTATTACTTGATAATAAATTCTATTCTGGTTTAATAGAAAACCATGAATCTTATAGAGAAGGAAAGTTATGTGCATATATTCTCAATAAGAAAAGCTTGATGCCAATTGTGGAGACATACTCAAAAATTTTAGATACTAGTTCTGTTTTTCCACATAGTGAGGTGGAGGATGTTTCTGCACCCTTAGACTTACGTGTTGTACCATCTGTTTCTGACTGGTTAGATTCTATAAGATCTTCGCAAGCAGTTTGTACAGATTCTTTCCATGGCATGGTTTTTTCAATTATCTTTAGAAAACCGTTTATTGTTGTTGTCAACAAGGAAAGAGGAGCTGCTAGATTCCTTTCGCTTCTAAACGCTCTTAATTTGGAGCATAGAATTGTTGATGAATCAACAGATCTTAATGATTTAAAGCCTATCGACTGGGGTGATGTGGAAGATCGTCTCGCCAAAATGCAAGGACAATCTATTCAGTTTCTTAAAAGCATTCAATAAACCAGGATTTCTATATTCAATTAATGGGTTCAACAAATAATAAAGTTATAGCAAAAAATACTATAGTTCTATATTTAAGAATGATTATTAGTATGCTGATTTCTTTTTATACTAGCAGGCTCATTCTTAAATCTCTGGGTGTAGTTGACTTTGGTATTTACAATGTAGTATCTGGGTTTGTTGTAATGTTATCTTTCTTGAACTTGTCATTGAGCAACAGCACTCAGCGTTATTTAATTTATTATTTAGGCAAAGGTAATCTTAACAAATTAAAGGAAGTGTTCTCTGCTTCTTTGCTTATTCATAGTATTTTCGCCCTCGTGATTGTTGTCGTATGCGAATGCGCTGGTCTATGGTATATTCATATGGTTATGGTGTTTCCTGTAGAGCGTATGGGGGCAGCTTTAGTAGCATTTCATTGTTCTATAGTTTCATTGTTTTTTGTTATTATTGCTGTACCATTTTATGCAGATATAATAGCTCATGAAAAAATGGGGGCATATGCAGCAATTACACTTATTGATGCAGTTTTACGCTTGGGTATCGCTATTGCATTGAAATTCTCACAAAATGATAGATTGGTAATATATACTATTCTACTGATGGTATCGCAAATTTCCATTCAATTATCATATGGCTATTATAGTAAAACGCATTTTAATGAAGTCGGTTTTGTAAAACAAATAGGGTCAAAACTGGTAAAAGAGATGTTAGCATTCTCAGGCTGGACGATTATTGGAAATTTAGCATTTATATTGTATAGTCAGGGAACAAATATGATTCTCAACGTCTTTTTCGGCCCTATTGTAAATACAGCAAGGGGGTTGGCCGCTCAGGTACAGGGCAGTCTAATACAATTCTGCAGTAGTTTCCAAACAGCTGTCAATCCTCAGATAATCAAGCAATACGCTTCTGATGATTTGTTTTCAATGAATATTTTAGTCCTTAGGAGTTCAAAAATATCTTTCTTCTTGCTCTATTTTATTTCGATACCTATATTTGTAGAAGCAGATTCCCTGATGGCTCTTTGGCTGGAGGAAGTTCCTCCTTATTTGGTTGGCTTTGTGAGATTGTCGGTTTTGGTTTCATTTATAACAGCGTTGGCTAATCCATTTGCAACGGCGATTAGTGCCACTGGCATTATTAAAAAATATCAGTTAATTATAGGCGGCATCTTGTTGCTAAATCTACCTGTATCTTTACTTTTTCTTTATTTAGGTTTTTCACCCTATTGCGTGTATTTTATACAATTAGCGATAGAAATTTTTGCCATTATTGTTAGAATTATCTTTTTTTCTTCTCAAATATCAATTAAAATATTTGATTATTTGTCGCAGGTTCTCCTTAGAATTGTCATTACATTGCCAATTTGTTTGTTTGTCCCATTATGGCTAAAACAGCAATTATGTTTGAATATGATTGTTGAATTAATCACAATAACTATTTTTTCCTGGTTTGTATCCATCATTTTTATTTATTGTGTTGGAATGACTTGTGAGGAAAGAATTTCATTGACGAGTATAGTAAAAACAAAGTTTACAAAATTTAAGTAAGCCCTATTAGAAACAAAATTATCACACTGGGGAACCTCAGTCTATATAAGTATTATGAATATTCTTTTCTTAGTAAGATTATGGCCCGAATTTGGGGGAGGAGAAACAGTTACCAGAAGCTTGGCAAATGAATTTGAGAAGAGAGGACACAATGTTCATGTAGTTTATTTTGTAGATTCGAAGATTAGCAACTTTGCTATGTTAGATGATAGAGTAGTTTCATATCGTATAGACAATGTCAAATGTGATCAAAACTCATATGATGTTAGCATGGCTAAATTTGTTAATCAACAAATTTGTAATTACATAAGACAAAATAGTGTCGAAATTGTTATTAATCAGTGGGTCCCGTTAGAATACACTACTTCAATAAAAATAAAAACTAGTGCAAAAGTCGTGAAATGTTTACATACATCTTTCTACAATCGCATTTCTATCGGGTATAGATTATCAAAGCTTTTAAAACCAGAAATTAAACATGGTAGTATTTTCGCTAATACCATAAAAGAAGTTGTGAAAATTTTAATTGCACCATTTTATGAATATTTTTTAGAAAAAAAAGCTATACAGGAAGTTGAACAATATTTTCCTTATATCGATAAATATATATTTCTTTCAACACAATTCTTAAACCAATACTTAGAAGTATCAAATCACTATAATTATAAAGAAAAAGTTTTCGCTATTTCAAACCCCTTATCTCAAAAAGAATATTACCAATACGAACCTAATAGTAAAGAGAAAATAGTTCTTATTGTTGGTAGACTTGAAGAAAGTTGTAAAAATATATCAAGGGCTATTAGGGCTTGGGCTAACGTTGAAAAAGACTCAAAATCCAGATTTTCCGAATGGAAACTCCAGATTGTAGGAGACGGTTCTAGTAAATTAGAATATGAAACTCTCGTAAGTAATCTTAATCTTAAGAAGGTTGAATTTCTTGGATTTCAAGATCCCGTTCCTTATTATAAAAATGCAAGCATTTTTTTGATGACTTCCTCTTTAGAGGGTTTTGGAATGACACTAGTCGAAGCACAGCATTATGGTGTTGTTCCTATCGTTATGGATTCTTTTTTATCACTTCACGATATAATTATAAATGAGGAAAATGGATTGATTATACCAAATGGTGATATATCTGCTTTTACAAAAGCTCTTTTTAGGCTGATGGAAGATGACAAACTATGGCAAAAATTATCTTATAAATCGTTACAAACGTGTAAACAGTTTGATGTAACTACCATAGCTGACAAATGGGATATTCTTTTTAATGAATTGGAATCAAATAAGAATAAATATGATTATACAATGTAGATTTGATTATGTTAATAGCATTAAAACAATAACTTATTCAAGATACACAGATATGCCTCTGTTTAGTCCTTTCGAGTATACTAGTTTTCTCGTTGCTATTATATCCTGTTTACATCAAAGTTAGAAGGTCATAAAGTCAATCGGATTTTTGCCGCTTAACTTATTGTGAGGATTTAAAGCGATTTTAGACTAAATAACATAGAACGGACAATACGTGCATTATACCCCTATAAATGAGTGTAAAACATCAAATTTCAGTTTGAAACGCAGCTTAAAAATTATTGCATTCAAATATACAAATTATGGAATATTTAAAATTAGTATATGTGGGGTTTGCTTTTCCCCATCATGAGAATACAATGGGTGGATACCATCATATCGCTTCAAGTTTGAAGTATGATTATTGTGTTGATTGTCAAACACTATATAATCAATTCTCTGCTAAGTCGAGTTCTGTATTGGCGAAAATGATAAGAGGTATAAATAGGATATTGTGGGGCCAACATATTGTGCCTTGGTATTTACTCCGTGTTTTATGGTTATCTATTACCAACAAGAATTTATGTTTTCATGTTATCTATAGCGAAAACCTTATAGATGATCTTTTTTTGCGCTGTATTGGTCGTCACAAGGTGGTATGTACACTTCACCAACCATTCGAATGGTTCAAAAAGAGACCTTTCTGGTTGAATTACCTCAAGCGGATTGATCACATAATATTAATGTCAGAAGATGAAATCGTTTTGTTTGAAGAAGTTACTGAAAGAAAAAATGTTTCCTTTGTTCCACATGGTATTAGATGCGATTTTTACCGGTTGCCGTTGTCTTACGAAACTAAAAAAGATGGATCTATACTAATGGTGGGGAATTGGCTTCGTAATTTTGAACTTGCTAATGAGGTTTTTTGTAAACTGCTTGAAAAGAACCCGAATCAAATTATAAATGTCATTTGTTCAAAAGAAAATCACAAGTTCTTTACCAACCGAAATATTCATTGCTTTTGTGGTATTAGCGATGTTGAGTTGCGTGAATTATATTGGAAATCTAATGTTGTTTTCTTGCCGCTACTTCGCTTTACAGCCAATAACGCACTTTTAGAGGCAAGTGCTTGTGGTTGTAATATAGTGATTGCATCGGAACAAATAGAGAATAGTTATTTGCCACACGAGTTTATTACTATATTGGAGCCTAAGTTTGAAACTTGTGTTTCATATCTTGAAAGCATTAATAAGTCCAATGCTAATATAACTCTATGTAATTTTGTGACAAATTACTATTCTTGGAAAAACATTGCAAATCTTACTCTAAAAATACTAAATAGTTAAGATCTTCTTATAATTTCAATATGATAGTTACAAAAAAAGACCTTAGGGAATATCTGTCTTGTGATGCAAAGAATTTTCCTTTGGAAAATGAATGGTGGGGAAAAAGAGTTATGAATCATTTGTTTTCTAATCCCATTTCTGATCAGAAATACATATGGAAGTATATTTATACTCTTAGGCATGTTGAGTATCATTTTAATAATAAGGGTATTTATCATATCCTAATGTCGTTATATTATCGGTGGTTATTACGAGAATATAGTTACAAAACTGGGTTCCAAATTCCCCCTAATACTTGCGGCAAAGGATTGACCATTTGGCATTGGGGACCTATTATTATTAATTCTAAATGTAAATTAGGTGAAAACTGCACGCTCTATCCGATGGTTTTAATCGGCCACAAGAGTACTTGTTCACCAGCACCTGTATTAGGTGATAATGTGTTTGTTGGCGCTGGTAGTAAAATAATTGGAAATATTCGAATTGGAAATAATGTTGTTATAGGTCAGAATGTGACAATTGTTAAAAATATACCTGATAAAACCATTATTGTTAGCCCTTCAGCCCGTTTAATAAATTAAAATTGTTTTAAGCATTTGATTATAAGTGGCACTTTTGAAAATACCCCCTATATTATAAGTCGAATAAATAACTAATATTTGAATTAAACATTAAATAAAAAATGTATATCAAGAAGCGTTATTATTTTTGTGACAACACTGATGAAAGTTGCACTAATTAACCAATATTACGGGATAGGAAGCACTGGAAAAATTGTTTCCGATTTACAGGATTACATGGATTCAATAAGAATGAATAGCCATGCATTCTGTGCAATGGGTGAAGTAACCTCAAGGGCATCGTTGTATGGTGATGTATTTCATTTGAGAGCATCTCAGCTAGAAAACCGTTTGTTAGGTAATCATGGTTTTGGATTCTTTACGACTACAACAAAATTGCTTTCTGATTTGGATAAGTATAAGCCTGATATAGTTCATCTTCACAATATTCATGGCTTTTATCTGAATGTTGAGCTGCTATTTGCATATTTAGTTAAACATAATATACCTGTAGTTTGGACTTTTCATGATTGTTGGCCTATTACTGGGCATTGTGCATACTTTGATTATATCGGATGTGATAAATGGAAAATAGCTTGTTATGATTGTGAGGGCCTTTCAAGATATCCTCAAAGCTGGGTGGATCGCTCGAAGAAATATTTTGAAAAGAAAAAGAAAATGTTTACTTCTTGTAAGAACCTGAATATTGTAACACCATCTAATTGGCTTAAAGAAATAGTAAATGATTCGTTTTTATCAACAGCTCAATCTGTAAATGTAATAAATAATGGTATTGATTTGGAGGTGTTCAAACCGCAAAACCATGATTTGATAAAGCAAAAAATGGGCTACAAGGGGAAAACTGTCATATTAGGGGTTTCATCGGGTGGATTTTCAGAGAGAAAGGGAGGGAAGTATTTCGCAGAACTAGTAGATAAATTAGATTCAAGATATAAAATTGTTCTAATTGGAGTGAACGATGATGATCTTAGTTATCTACCATATAGTATTAAAACAATTAAACGAACTAACAATCAAGCTGAATTAGCCGAATATTATAGTATGGCTGATATTTTTTTGAATCCAACATTAGAGGACAATTTTCCAACGGTAAATATTGAAGCACTTGCGTGTGGTACGCCTGTTATAACATTTCCAACAGGTGGTAGTGTCGAATCAGTATTTGAGGGCGTTGGTGCTGTTACGCAAAATTGTACATCTGATGCACTTAAGGTTGTAATAGAAAATACTGCCACCACAGACTCTGTTAGGTTTAAGTGTAGGTCAATAGCTGTAAAACGTTTTTCAAAACTTTCCTTTTCACAAAAGTATTGCGAACTTTATAGAAAAATACTTTGATTTTTAAATTAAATGTCGTGATATATATATTGTTTTTCTTATTATTATTGATAGGGTATCTTTCAAAAAAAAATAGTAATAACACAATTCTAAAATTGCTATGTTTTTGTATTTGGCTTATTATTGGTCTTCGCAACTTTGATTGCTTTCCTGACACAATGGGATATGTTAGTGACTTTGACTATTTTAAAAAAATGTCACTTGATAAAATTTGGGACTTTTCAAAAACAAAAACAGAACCACTATATGTAATTCTATCTTGGCTTCCATCTATCATTTCTGATAACTATCAAGTATTTCTGTTGTTTTGGTCATTATTTCCTTCTATCGGATTGTATTTTTTTTGTAAACAAAATTTAGAAACCCCAAAAGATTATGCTGTCGCTTTTTTAATAGTGTTTGTGCTTGGCTATTTTGCATTCGTTGCATCTGGTATCAGGCAGGCAGCTGCGTTGTCTTTGGTTATGATATCCTATCGCTATTTAATGAAAATTACAACATCACGAGATTTTTTGATAGCCAATAATTTTGCTTTTATCAAATTCCTAGCATTAATAACAATTGCATTTACAATTCACAATTCGACTTTAATATTTTTAGCTGCTTTTTTCATTCGACTTCTTCCATTTTATTCTTGGTACATTTTAATTGCAATAGGTGCAGTTTCAATTGGCAATTTGTTTCACTTAGAACAGTTTACCATAGTATCTGCTATGCTCTTAGGTGATAGGTTCGATCACTATGGAACATCTATTGTAAGTGAGTTGAGTCTATCTGGTTACTTTGTTCAATTGTTCCTTTTCCTGCTCTGTTATGTGAAAAGAGCGGATCTAATATATAATAGTAAAGAAAACGTTTTTTTTCTTAATATGATGCTTGTTGGCTTGATTTTTCAAGCAATGACTGGTGTAATTGGCGAGATGTTCAGAATTGCTTTCTATTTTAATATGTTTGCAATGATTCTAGTTCCACGTGCATTGGCAGAATATAGAAAGACAAGATTGGGGCGGTTTATCGTGTATTTATTTATATTATCTTGTTTTATTTATCTATTCTTTTTATCCTCGTCAAACTTGCCAGCATACGAGTCCTCTATTTCGTTGTTATAATTTTGCTGTTACTATAAATTGTCGTATGAAAAAAGTATTAATTATTCCAAGCAATACAGATTTAAATCGTGGCGATCAAGCCTTGATATGGGAGTCTGCGCATTTAGCGGAATCTTTATTTAAAGATGAGCCAATAGAAGTGTTCTTAATGGATTCTGATAACGAAGATCAAGTTTGCCAAACAAAAGAACTTGGGTACAAACTCATTTCGCCAATTCTAAAGCATCCCTCTCGAATATATGATAATCATAAAGTTGGTTATGATTTGTTGACTCTTTTATTATGGGGCGGGTGTGCACTATATGACTACCTCAGAACTCGTTTGCTAATAACTAAGTTTGAGTGTGTGAATAAATTTGCTATGTGCTTATTTAACAGGGAAGAAAGAAAATCAATAAAATTGTTTAAGGAGTGTGACGCAGTATTTGTTAAAGGTGGAGGTTTTTTACATTCCTATGGAAAAATCACAGACCCATATCAGTTTTATTATTATTTGTTTGATTATAAATTGGCTACTCATTATAAGAAGCCTGTTGTTTTGTTACCTAATTCTATAGGACCATTGAAAAATAAAATAGCGAAGAGAATGCTTGAGAAAACTTTAAATAAATGTTCTTTAGTCTATACTAGGGAATCTGTATCCCAAGAATACCTTGATAGTACAACTGTTATAAAAGCACGACAATCTTTGGATTTAGCTTTTTATCAAACGTCCGATAAAAAAGATTATGTCGGGTATTTGAAGAACAATGGGGTTGATATTAATAACAAGAACATTGCTATAACATTGCGGCCTTATAGATTTCCTGAAAGTGAAAATTCCAAGGAACATTATAATGCATATTGTCAATCAATTCGTGGTTTTATAATTTTTGCAAGAGAAATGGGATTTTATGTTACTATGGTTGCTCATACGTTAGGACCAAGTGCACATGAGAATGATTGCGATGCTATAGAAGATGTGTTATCGATTTGCAAGGATATAGATGGCATTACATATATTAATGATAAAAGTTTGACGTGTAGAGAATTGCAGAAAGTTTATTCTTATTTTGATTGCGTTGTTGGTACTCGTTTCCATTCGGTAATTTTTGCACTTAATTCTTTGGTTCCTACAGTCGCAATTACTTATGGAGGAAACAAGGGCAAAGGTATTATGAAAGATTTGGGATTGTCAGAATATTCATTACCTATTGAAGAGGTTTCTGCAGAGAAACTTGATGCCATATTTTCAAGCTTAATGGATAATAAACACAAATTCAAGCAAAAAGTTAATGATTTACTTCAAAAAGCAACAGATGAAAGAAATTTGGTGTTATCAGAACTCCAAAAAGCACTAAATGTATGATTTGAAGTATCTTTGGAATATTACCATTTATTTTTAGAATGGTAAAAATAACTTGCTTTTATTTGTATTTTGATAGTAAACAAATATTGTATATAATGGGACATTTCATTAAGAGAACGTTTGACTTGCTTTTGGCGTTAGTGCTGTTTATTCCTTGTACGTTTGTGCTATTGGCTGGTGTGATTTTAGTGGCTATTGCTTCACCGGATTCTTCGCCTATTTTCAAACAAGTGCGCGTCGGATATAGGAACCGTCACTTTACGTTGTATAAGCTTCGCTCGATGACAAATGAGAGAAATGAGAACGGAGATTTGCTTCCTGATGAGGTGCGACTGAAGAAGTGGGGCATGATAGTGCGCAAGACGAATATGGATGAGCTCTTTCAAATATGGAACATTTTAACGGGTGAGATGTCTTTTATTGGCCCTCGTCCTATTCTGCCTAAGGAAATGCTGGTTATGACTGAGACAGAGCAGGTGGAGCGTCAGTCGATGCGTCCTGGCATCACGGGTTGGGAAGCTATCCATGAGGGTGAGTCGGAGAACCGCCGTCAGATGGCTGAGCAGGATTTGTACTATGTGCGTAACTGGAGCCTAAAGCTAGATTGGGTTGTGTTCTTTACGACTATCAAGTTGGTGCTTGGCTTTGGTCGTCCGGATGATTCGGTTAGAGCACCTAAGTTAGATAAAAGCGAGTTTAGAACCGATAAAGAAATAGGTGAATAATGGAAATTGGAAGTTTCATAGAAATGCAGTTCCCCAAGGGAAAGGAATATTATAACCAGTCGGTGGATATTGCTCGTCTAAATACTGGTCGTTCTGCCATTTGGCATGCATTTCGTGTGAGTGGTGTGAAGGCAATATGGATTCCCTATTACCAGTGCGATACTGTTCGGGAGTTGTTGCTGAAGCATAGTGCTAAGGTGAAGTTCTACCATACGGACAATGATTGGAATCCAACGGATTTGGACGCTAAGAAAGACGAGGCTGTTTTGTTTGTGAACTACTACGGTATTATGTCGCACAAGCGCATGTCTGAGTTGGCAAGCCTTTCAGAACACCCTATCATCGACAACTGCCAGGGTTTTTTTTGTGAGCCTGTAGCGGGTGCATTGAACATTTACTCTTGCCGCAAATTTGTAGGTGTGCCTGATGGCTCGTATGTGATTGGAAAGGGGGCTCACAAGTATGTAGGCGAATATCCTCAATGTTATTCTTCAGACACGGCGGCTTTTCTGTTGATGCGTATAGAGTATGGTTGTGAGGGTAAGGGATACGAAGCTCGCTATATTAACGAACAGCGTATTGATACGGAGGACATCATGAAGATGTCAAAATTGACACGCACTATCCTTGATGGAACGGACTATGAGCAGATTAAACAAAAGAGACGTGATAACTTCGACTATATGCACAATCGGTTGGGTGGCATCAACAAGATTAATCCGAAGCAGTATTATAATGAAACGACTATCCCTATGGTGTATCCGTTGGTAGTGGAGGACGATGGACTTATTCAGCGTCTTTTCAAGGCTAGGCATTTCCAGGGGCACTGGTGGAGCTATATCTGTGATGAACAACCAAAAGGTAGCTTCGAGCATTGGATTTCACGATATGTGATACCTATTACTATCGACCAGCGATATGGTACGACAGAACTTGATTATTTAATAAAAATTATTCTGAGATAATGAAAACTATTAAATTAAAATATTTAGACTTTAATAAAGGCTCCTACACAACTGAACTCGGGTATGAGTATTTTAGTGGAATTCTTAGTAAAAAATACAAAGTTGAGTTATCCGATGAACCTGATTATGTTATTTATTCAGTGTTTGGTCAAGAGCATCTTAATGCAAAGTATGATAATTGCGTGAAAATATTCTTTACTACGGAATGCTATACTCCAAATTTTAATCACTGCGATTACGGCATTGGGTATGATAGGTTCTCGTTTGATGACAGATATTTCCGTCTTCCATTATTCACCTTGTTTCAGTATAGAAAATTCTTTGACATGATTTTGAACAGGAAGAAGTACACTATAGATGATTTGAAGAATAAAAAAGAATTTTGCAATTATGTTGTTTCTAACTGTTTTGTTAAGGATCGAAGAACTGACATTTTTCTAAAGATGTGCGAATATAAGAAAGTGAATTCAGGAGGCCGTTATATGAACAACATTGGCGGTGCCGTGAGTGATAAATTTGCTTTTCAACAAAAACACAAATTTTCTATCGCTTTCGAGAATACTTCGTATTGTGGGTATTGCACAGAGAAAATAGTTGAAGCTTTTGCGGCGGGTACAATTCCAATTTATTGGGGAGATCCAAGAGCGGCAGAAGATTTTAATGAGAATGCTTTTGTTAATTGCCATAATTATGAGACATTAGATGATATTGTGGCAAGGGTAAAGGAAATAGATGAGAATGATGAGTTATGTTTGTCAATGCTTAATGAAAGTATTGTAAAATATAAAGATGGTGATATTGAATCTTATTTATTCCATATTTTTGATCAACCTAAACAGTCAGCATTTAGAAGACCAAAGTCTATGTATACAGATGCTGTGGAAAAAATGGTGTCAAGACATTGGTTCTTTGAAAAGTATATTTATAAGTATTATAGAAAACTACTGAATCAGTTCTTTAGACTTAACAATAATACGCTATTAACTTCTAGAAGAACGAAATGACTTACATTAACTATATGAGCAACAGTTACAATGGTCACTTGTGCATCGTGTTTGCACTAGAACACTACAATCCGTTGAATATGATTCGCGCTTTTGGCGAGAACGGTATTAACCCTGTGTATATCTCAGTGAAGAGACGTTATGAGGTGGCTTGCCGGAGCAAATACATCTCTAAACTGCATCGTGTGGACTCTGTGGAGGAAGGCTACAAGTTGTTGATGGAGGAGTATGGTAATATGGAGAAGAAGCCATATATTGTATTCTCGGATGATAAGTCGGTGGGATACTTCGATTTGCACTATGATGAGTGGAAGGATAAGTTCATTACCTACAACGCTGGTCGTGTCGGCAGAATCAATGAGTTTATGGACAAGTACAACATCCAGCAGTTGGCAAAGAAGCATGGTTTCAACGTATTGGATTCATATGTTATTGGCAAGGAAGATCCGCTGCCAGAGCAACTGTGGTATCCAAT
Source organism: Bacteroides sp. 11BF (assembly GCF_019633765.1). Classification (NCBI taxonomy): domain Bacteria; kingdom Pseudomonadati; phylum Bacteroidota; class Bacteroidia; order Bacteroidales; family Bacteroidaceae; genus Bacteroides; species Bacteroides sp. 11BF. The sequence goes on along the minus strand of NZ_JAFKPJ010000013.1, from coordinate 161,657 downwards.
CATTACTAAGGATATTTCGCCTAATTCGGGTAGTTGGAAAGGGGATGTGTTTGTCTGCCAGAACGAAGAAGAACTGAAGGAGTCCATTAAGAAGATTACAAGTCCACTGATTATGATTCAGCATTTTGTGGATAAACAAAATGAGATGGCGTTGGAGGGGTATACTATCAATCGTGGTAAGGATATGCAGATTATCACCCAAATGACTTGGAAGTATTTGATACAAGGATATTATAGTCCTTTCCACGATGTGTGTATGTTCACGGATAAGGAGATGGAGCATAAGCTTCAAGCTATGTTCGAAGAGATTGGCTTCGAGGGCGTGTTTGAGGTAGAGTTCCTTATTGACAAAGATGGCACCTTCTACTTTATGGAAACAAATTTCCGTGCGTCAGCATGGAATCCGACTTGTAAGTTTGCAGGTATGCCTTTGGATTACCTGTGGGTGAAGGGTATGGAGAACGGCTATATTGATCCTGCAGACCGGAGGGTGTTTGAACCATTCACTTCGATGAGTGAGGTAATAGACTATGACAAGCGTGTGGAAGGTGGCATGGTGAGCATTGCCGAGTGGCTTCGCGACTTCAAGGACGCCAAATGTGTGTATATCTACGACAAGGAAGATCGTGCCCCATGGGATGCTGTAATTGAAAATTGGGAAAACTTTAAGTAAAGTTTGTGCAGAAATGAAGAAAGTATTAGTTTACGGAAAGAACAGCTACATCGGTGAACATTATTATCATGCTTTGAAAAAGTCTGGTAATAATGTAATCATCATTAATTCGTTCGAGCAGAAGCCTAAGGATATTGACTTCACAGGTATTGATACTGTTGTGAATGTGGTCGGTATTGCTCACATTAAGATTACAGATGATATGGAAGACTTGTTCTACAAGATAAATACAGACCTTGCTGTAGAATTATGCGATGTGGCCAAGAAGGCAGGCGTAAAACAATATATCTACATGAGCAGTATGAATGTTTTTGGTGATACCACCGAAACCATTAGCTCGCGTGAGCAGGAAGGTCCGAAGAACTTCTATGGGAAAAGCAAATATCTAGCTGACCAGAAAATTCATGCTATGGAAGCTGAGGATTTTAAGGTAGCTTCTGTTCGTCCTCCTGTTGTGTATGGTAAAGGATGCAAGGGTAATTTTGTGTTGTTACAGAAGGTGGCTTCATTGACTCCTATCTTCCCAAACTACAAGAATAAGAAAAGCATGATTTATATTGGGCATTTAGATAACTTTATATGTGAACTGGTAGCGAATGGTGAAGGCGGTTATTTTCATCCACAAAACGCAGATGTGATTTCTACGGCTGATACTATTGTTGCTATTCGCAAGGCGATGGGGAAGAAAACTCTCCTTATCCCCGGTTTCGGTTGGCTTGTAAAGATTGGAATGAAGATGGTGTCAAGGGCTGAGCGTGCTTTTGCGGATGACAATTATGATTTGGAGTTCTCTAAGTACGGCAAGAATACATACTGTAATCTTGATTTTCAAACAACTATAGACAGAACTGTAAATGGATAAGAAGAAAGCACTATTCGTTGCAAATTATGATCATTTCCATATTAGATTTCATCTACATCATATCAAACATTTGGAAGAAAATGGTTATGAAGTTTCTGTTGTCGCTTCTGGTAACGATTCTTATCCGCCTTCTATTACAAAGTATGATTTAGAATTTGGAAGAACGCCAATTGACAAGCGAAATATAGGGTATTTTAAAAACTTTAGGAAACTGTTGAATACTCATTATGATCTTATCTATTTCAGTACACCTGTAATTGGGGCATACGGACGATTGGCTACAATAGGAAAGCATCAGGGAAGAATTATCTATGCTGCTCATGGATATAATTTCTACGAAGGCAATAGCAAACTGAAGAATTTTATATTCCGTACTGCAGAGAAGTTATTGTGCTATTCGACTGATTGCACCTTCACCATGAATAAGGAGGATTATGAAGCGGCGTTGAAGTATAAGTTTCCTTGTAAGGAAATATATAACGTGGATGGCGTTGGTATTGATACTTCTGTTTTCAAAAGGAGTAATCCCGATGAGAAGACTGCTTTGCGTAATAAGCTAGGTTATGCAGATGATTTATTTATTATGATTTATCCAGCGGAGTTGACAGAGCGCAAGAATCAAGTTCTATTGTTTGAGGTGATGGAAAAACTTGTTAAGCGGCATTCGAATGTAAAACTACTTTTGGCTGGCAGCGGTTCTATGATGGATGAGTATAAGAATATAGTAGCATCCAAAGGACTGAATGGATTTGTGGAGTTTTTAGGTTATCGTAATGATGTACAAGATCTTTTGCGAGCTTCAGACGTATTACTAGCCTCAAGTATCAACGAGGGGTTGCCTATCAATATGATAGAGGGATTAGCATCTGGATTACCTGTAGTAGCTACAGCAATTCGTGGTCAAGTTGATTTGATTAAAGAAGGTGAAAATGGTTTTTTGTTTAGATTGAATGATTCTAATAAGGCTGTTTCTGATTTGTGCAGACTGATTGAAGATAAGAATATTTACGAAGCTATGGCTACGAAGGCAGCAGAGTCCGCCAAGCAATATGATGCAAAGAATGTTGTAAGTCAGTATGATAAAATTTGGGGATTAAAATAATGGAACTAACCAGGACAGATACATATTTCTTTTCGTTATTAAGGTCGCTTATTAGTCGATATTCTTGTTCTTATATAAGTTAGATACTCTGCTTAAAACGCGTATTCCATATACGACACATGTCATATGTAATGATATTCATTATTTCTACAGTAAATACCTGCTGAAGAAGCAAGTAAGAATAGTTGAAAATGTAGATTATTTTGCCTGTATTGTTTCGTCATCGATAATGCTGAATGGCAAACAAGTAGATTTGTATGGCTGTCATCTGTTAAGCAATAATTATTCGGTAGTAGCCAATAGTATTAAGTAGGATGATATAGATGGTGTTGGGACTTTTAGAAATTATCTTCAAAATATCAAGAATGCTTCGGTATTGCGAAAGCAGGCGGCGAATGTAATAATTGATTCATTGCTGACATTATCAACTCCGTTCGTCGTGCTTGGAGATATGAATGATGTGGTGGGTTCGCCAGCGTTGTGTGTTTTTAAAGATGCAGGTTTTACCGATGCTTGGTGGGAGTGTGGCACAGGTTAAGATACTACAATCCATAGTCCGTTGTCGTATAAGGTTGATCATATCTTGTACTCTGAAACTTCGCTTCGTCTTTAGTCTATAAGGAAAATTAATGCAAGGGGATTGAGTGATCATGATGCGCTCCTTGCCGAGTTTGTGTTTGAAAAATAAAAAGTAATATACACTATTTTACTTAGTGGTGATGACTACAGCACGTGAAAAGACTAATATGCGATATTTGCTAGTAATCGGTAATGACTTTGCTGCTCATTATAAAATAATAACGAGTAAGTACTTATTATAAATAGGAAATAACATGAAATATTTGATTGTAGTGGCTCATCCTGATGATGAGATCCTTGGCGTTAGTGCGTCAATTTGGAAATGGTCACATCAAGGTGATGAAATAGATGTGGCTATTATGTGTACTGAAGCAAAGGCGCGTGCATTCCGCCCAGAGGATAATGAACTAGAGGACGATATGAACGATGCGTTGAAGTATGTGGGAGTGCATCACAAGTTTGAGGCTACATTCCCGAATATAGAGATGAATACTGTGCCTCACCTGAAGTTGGTGCAATTCATAGAGAGTGCAATCAGGGAGAGTGAGCCCGATATTGTAATAACACACCATCCTGCGGATACGAATAATGATCATCTGATGACGTCAATGGCGTGTCAGGAGGCGGTTCGTTTGTTCCAGCGTCGTCCAGAGATAAAGCGTGTAAAGGAGTTGTGGTATATGGAAGTTCCTTCTTGCACAGAGTGGGCTATCAATAGTGCTATGAGTCTATTCCGTCCGAACTGTTATGTAGAGGTAGGCAAAGAGGGGGTGGATGCTAAAGTTAAGGCACTCTCGATGTATCGTGGTGTGATGCGTGCGTATCCTCATCCTCGTTCAGTAGAATACATTACTGGACTTGCAGCTATGCGTGGTGGTCAATGGGGCCTTCAGTATGCAGAAGCATTCGAGGTGGTATTGCGTGCTTACTAGAAACGCAAATGTGGTAATGTACAAAGTATGGTGTAGAAGGCTTATAATGTAATCTGGTAATTTATGAGTTATCTGTTTTGATTGTCCGTTTGTATTGCTTCGTATATCTATCTTGCCTGTTTTGCTTTCAGAATTAATTAACGTGAGTTCGATATAAGCGAAAAAATATCGTAAGCATTTGAGTGCTTTTCAGTTCTCTCTTCCTATATTTTTTATCTTCGTGCCATCAATCAAAAAAAGTAAAAATGGCAAATAGTACAGATTTTAAGCTTCTCTATGAAAAGTATCAGGAGGATGGTATAAAGCAAGGTGTTTCGATCGTTAAGTATTGTCAGATGAACGGCGTTGTTTATTCTCATTTTGAGCGTTGGTACAAGAAATACCGTGCCGGCGCTGTTCTCCCTGTGGAGATTGTCTATTCGGATGGTCCAACAGATGAAAAAGCCAATGGTTCTTCTTCTCCCGGCCCAGATAAAGATAGTCTTTCTGTTTTGAGTGTAACTCGTGTTAATATAGTGTTTTCTAATGGTCTTGAGGTTAGCCGCCATAACTTGAGTTATCGGTACTTATGTGAAATGATTGAGAAATTGGAGGTACTATGTTAGCCATCACCGGTAGTATGAATATTGGGTTCATTGCCAATGTAAACGATATGCGTATGGGCCGTCGTCGTCTGATAGATATTGCAAAGGACCGTTTTCCGAATCCTTATAATGTCGATATGTTTGCTTTCATGCCCAAGAATAGACAGTTGATGAAATTGGTCCGGTATGAAAACCGTATGTACATGCTTTACGAACTGGAGTCTGAACGTGGTTACAAGTTTATGCATCCTGTCTATGAATATGGTCGTGTAACTCATTTTCAACTCGACTTCATTCTGAGAAGCACAATGAATCCTTGCAGCCTCAAGTAACCTGTCTTCAAGATATCATTTGTACCCTTACTGATGAAATCCGTGGTTTGTGTGAAGAAGTCTCTAAGCAGTCGGATTATACTAAGCGTCACAATAAAATGTCTTACGGTAAGAAGAGTCTCTCCTCCTGTACTAGGCAAGAAGACAGAAAGAGCCGTGAAGAGGATAAGATGGATGATGACGGTTCCGGTACTTCTTCCACAGGCAGTGCTGATTCTTCTTTGGATTTGACTAAAGTAAAATCAGAGAATCTCGACAACGAGCGTGGCCCCCCCTGTACTCTCGAATTTTTTGCTGATATGGCTGTGAACCGTTGATCGCTTCATGCTTCCAATCACAGAGAGAACATTCGTATGCGCATTGATAAGTTCATTTCCAGCGAGAATGGCCGTTCTAACTGGCTTAAGAGGGTTGCCGGTTATTTGAAGCCTTTATATGAATACATCAAACAGAGATTATTGAAGGTGAAATCCATTCTTCATATTGATGAGACTTGGTGTAGGGTGCGTATAAAATATAAGGGGGGACGGTACGAAACTCGGCAGATATTTTAAAAAGTATGTTTGGGTTTTGGTCAACAAGCTAGACGGTTTGGTTTGTTTCCTTTATGACAATGATGAGAATGACAGCCGTGGCTGTCGCCCGATAGAGGATTTTTTGGGGGATTTTACCGGTTCGATTCATTCCGATGGTTACGTGGTTTATAAACATCTTGCACGTACGAATCCTGAAAATGTCCATCTTCTTTGTTGGACGCATGTGCGGGCGAAGTTCAAATATGCCGAAGAGATAAGTAAGAATTCTGATGCCGCGTAGTTGGTAGAACAGATTGGACTTTTGTATATGGTTGAAGCAGAGAATGTCAAGCTCCATCGAAATGCTGATGAAATAAAACTTCGTCGGTCGCAGTCTGATGTGACCCAAATCCTCACTACTCTTCATGCCAGAGCCGAAAAGATGATAATATTCTTTATCCTAAATGGGAGAAGGGGCATTATTATGGAGGGATAAGAGAGTATGAACGTCTGGAAAGGCCCGGAAAATACATAAAGAAGCTGCTGACGCTTCCACTCCATGGGGAATGTTTCAGGTGATGGGCTTTAACTATGTGATGTGCGGGTATGGCTGTGTAGATGAAATGGTGAAAGATATGTGTACCGGAGAAGATAAGCAACTGGAGGCATTTGCGAGGTTTGTTAAACTTGCTGAGTTACGGCCCAATCTGGAGCGGAAAGACTGGACCGGTTTTGCCAAAAGATATAATGGTTCCGGATATGCTCAGAATCAGTACGATAAAAAATTAGAAGAGGCTTATCGGAGATTTGCGAAGTAGAAAAGAAATATACTCGGTTTTCGGGTATAGATTTTTGTTTCGTCCCCAGCTTTATACTATATCGGGTATAAATCTGGGGACATTCCGTTAAACGGATATAATATGAATAATCGAACCATAGCAGAGTATGTGAAGTAGATGTATGAGAAAGAATTAAGTAATGACTCTGATAATGTGATGATTATAACTTGTTCTGTATAACTTGATCCGGACGCCTCATTTTCCTTTGTCATCTTCCTGCAAATGTTCACCTTTGCAATGTTGATCAACGCAATGTGAATAAAATCAGTGGTAATAACATTAAAAAAAGGAGATTAGGAATATGGCATTATTTTATAAAGCAGTAAAATCGACTATGGCAACTAAGGCCGGTGATAAGAAATGGCACTTGAATTTGGTGAAGGTAGGCAAGGTGGTATCTACTCAGCAATTGGCTGAAATGATTGCGGAAAAGTCGTCGTTGACTCCGGGTGATGTGCATAATGTGGTTCGGAATTTGATGACAGCGATGCGTAGCGCACTGCTGGACAGTAAGACGGTACGCCTGGACGGATTGGGTACTTTTACGATGAAAGCGCGTACACGGGGAAGGGGAGTGGACAAAGAGGAAGAGGTGAATCCGAATCAGGTGGCAGCCCTTCTTTGTCATTTTACTCCTGAATATACTCGTCCTGCGGCTATCGGTACTACCCGGGCTTTGTTTCAGGGAGTTGAGTTTCAGAAGGCGAGTGGGATCGGTGCTTCGGGCAATAATGGTTCCGGAGGTGGTGATGGAGACATAGTAGATGATCCGACTGCGTAGTTGCATTTTTAATAGGATGAAAAAGATGAAGAAAAATAATTGGAACGTTATTTTGAAAGTGATTATTGCTGTAGCAAGTGCTATTGCCGGGGTGATCGGAGGGCAGGGATTGCTTTGATAGGCGGCTGACAGCTTCGGTTGGAATGATAAATGCCGGTGTCCGTTTGGAAGAATGGATGCCGGCATTTTATTATATTACCTGTAGAACCGGGAATGCAAAAGAGCATTAATAATAGGGCCTATATAGTGGTGTGAATGATATTATAGGATAAAGGAGAATAAAATCTACATTAAAATGATCAAATTTTGTAAGTTTCTGTTTTTTTTGATATTTTTGTACAGTGGAATGGATTACTGAGATTACTGATATATGGTGACCTCGCACAAACGAACAAACAGAGTCTTATGGGAAATAATGTATCATTGCTGAAGTATGCACTGCTGATAGTACTTTTTTGCACCTCATGTGTAAAAGAAAAAGATTTGTATGAACCGTCGGGTAAGAATCCTGATGATACCGAGGAACTGGATTTATCATTTAAATTCTCTTTGAGAACCGATAAGCAGATCGGTGTGATGGCTACCTCTGCGAATGAGAAGGTGGCTGAAGGCATCTTGATAGGGATTTATCCCCAACAACCTTATGAGGAGGATGGGACTATTGTCATTAAGCCTCTTTATGTTGGTTATACAGATGTGGATGGATGCATTTATGCTATTATATCTGTTCCGGTAAATGTCGATAAGGTATATATAACTTCATTGACTGCCGGTTTTCCCGGTGTGCAGGAGGTTGATGTGCAACCGGGAATGACGTGTGTCTTGTCTGCCGTACCCTTTCAAGTCAGTACCAATGCTTCTACTCGCATGGCTGTTGCCCGGGGCGGGGCAGAGTTGGCGATTCCTGTCAGCCAGAAGCTAAGCAATCTTTATGAACTGTATAGTCCGTATGCGGATGCAGAAGTTGGGAAAGACGGCATCCCGCTTTTAAATGCTTCGCCGCTTGTTTCAAAAGAAGAATTGTCACCTAAATTTTTAAACCGGGTGAATAGTTGGTATCCGGAACAGAAGAATGTACAGGATGTGGATCTGAATAAGAGTTCGGATCTGGTGGTTACTGACGAACTGGGAGCAGAAGTGTGGGCTACGTATGTTGGTGATGGGGGATTCTATGTAAATAATAGGACTGTTTACAATGTTTTGACTTACTATAGTTATAAAGAAGGGGAACTCAATAAACGCGAAGATATACAGGGACATCGTATGACCTTACTGTTGCCGAACACCCATCAGGAAAAATGTCCGTCGGGACTGAAAGTGCAATTATTATATTGGGACGGAAACAAGTATGATACAATATTTCCGAAGGGTACACGTATCGGTTTTGCCGTGGCACGTGACGGGTTAAACATGACGAATATCGCTACTGGCGGTGTAAACTCGAAGAGCGCCTATAAATTCCAGAATCAGACATTTCCTAATGCGAATGTAAACGGATTCTATTATTCTACTCCAACCTTGAATACAACTAAAAAAACAAATGCCGTGATCCGTAGCATGTCCGATTACAACTGCTGCATTATGGGGTTTGATATCCGTCCTTATGGCGATGCGAAGGCTGATTATGATTTCAATGACGTGCTGATAAAGCTTACCGCATCACCGGTATCTGCCGTTAAACCGGAAGAAGATATTCCGGTAATTGATGAATTCGCTCCTTCGGAGGCTGTTTATGGAACACTTGCTTTTGAAGACCAGTGGCCTAAGATGGGAGATTATGATTTCAATGATTTTGTGATGAATTATGCTTATGAGCTGGAGAAAGGAGATGGTAATTCTATTACTGCCGTGAAATTGACTTTCACACCAATTGCGAAGGGGGCAGCCCCGTGGACGCATATTGGGGTCGGGATTGAACTTCCGCTTTCCGAGGACATTATTGACCGGTCAAAACTGGAAGGTGCTATTATTGAGGAAGGGAATGAATGGGCCACTTTCATTGTGTGGAACGATGTAAATGTAGCTTTGGGGACTACTGAGGGATATGTGAATACGGAAGGGACGGCAACCGGAATTTCCGGGACTCCCGCTGAAATAACCGTTCGGTTGAAAACTCCTGTCAGCAATCTGCAGACTCAAAAATTTAATCCGTTTATCTTTGTCAACAGCCGTCAAAAAGAGATTCATCTGGTAGATTATAAACCGACAAAGCATGCGGATGTTTCACTTTTCAAAACAGAAAATGATCGCTCGGATCCTGAGTCCGGAGTTTACTATCGCATGGACAACCGCTATCCCTGGGCACTTGATTTCCCACGTAAAGAAGCCTCCTCACCGGCATGGAAGTATCCGAAGGAGAGAATTAATGTCATACAGGCATATCCTAATTATGAAAAATGGGTACTTGATCAATCGAACCTTTCGTGGTTTGATGCGAGTGTGTCGGGGAACGTGAATAAGGAATTCTTATATTAAGGAGAAAATAAAATCCTCCGTAGAAAAAGGCATCTACGGAGGATTATTTATTTTTTCTTTCTCAAGTCTCTTCCTTCAAATCGGCAAATTGCCTCTATCCACTCTTCGGTCAGTGGCTTGGATTGATGTTTCTCCAAGTCGAATGTCACCATGACCGAGCGACAAATACATTTCACTTCCATTGTTTCGGTATCGATAACCCGTTGCATCAGATGAAAACTTTTGGTTCCGATCTCACAGACGGCAGTTTGAACGGCAATGTGGTCGGATGAAAAAATCTGTGCCAGAAAGTCGGCTTCAATGTGTACTACTACAATACCATCTTTTTCCCAGTCAACCCCCGGACAAACCGAGGCAAAGTATTCTGTTTTGCCGAGGTCGTAGAATGAAAAATAGACGGTGTTGTTGACGTGTCCGAACTTGTCTACGTCATTGAATCGTAGTTGTATAGGTAAACTGTGATGAAATTCGATTTCTTCCATTTGTTTTCTCTTAACCTTTGTTATTATTGGGCAAAATTAGTATTTTTGCACGTTATTCTCACAAGAAATAGATCAAGAAATGATAGAAGACATTAAAAAAGCTTGTCAAGTGATGAGCGAAGGCGGGGTGATTCTCTATCCCACCGATACGGTTTGGGGAATTGGCTGCGATGCTACCAATGAAGACGCTGTGCGCCGGGTGTATGAGATAAAACAACGTGCTGACAGCAAGGCGATGTTGGTATTGGTGGATTCGCCGGTGAAGGTCGAATTTTATGTGCAGGATGTCCCTTCGATTGCTTGGGATTTGATGGAAGTTGCCGATAAACCATTGACTATCATTTATTCCGGTGCTCGTAATTTAGCTTCAAATCTGCTTGCCGAAGACGGTAGCGTAGGCATCCGGGTGACGAACGAAGCATTCTCCCGTCGTTTGTGCCAGCAGTTTCGTAAGGCTATTGTTTCGACATCTGCCAATATCAGTGGACAGCCGGGAGCTGCCAATTTCAATGAAATCAGCGAAGAAATAAAATCGTCGGTAGACTACATTGTCAATTTCCGGCAGGATGATATGAGTCGTCCTAAACCATCGAGTATCATTAAGCTGGATAAAGGTGGAGTGATTAAGATTATTCGCGAATAATGGAAAAAGAAAAGATAAGTTTATTACAGCGCTTTATTATTTGGCGCGAGAATAAGATTAAAGAAAAGCAGTTTATTCTCATTTTAAGTTTTCTGGTAGGTATTTTTACAGCTATTGCTGCATTGATCCTGAAGTTCTTCATTCATACGATACAGAACTTTCTCACAGATAATTTTAATACGACAGAGGCCAACTACCTTTATCTGGTCTATCCGGTAGTCGGTATTTTCCTTGCCGGATGGTTTGTGCGCAATATCGTAAAGGATGATATCAGTCATGGGGTTACGAAGATCCTTTATGCAATTTCACGTCGTCAGGGACGTATCAAACGCCATAATATCTGGTCGTCGACCATTGCCAGTGCCATTACCATCGGCTTCGGCGGATCGGTAGGAGCCGAGGCCCCTATTGTACTTACCGGATCGGCTATCGGATCGAATCTGGGAAGTATGTTCAAGATGGAACACCGTACGTTGATGTTGCTGGTGGGATGTGGTGCTGCCGGTGCCATTGGAGGTATTTTCAAAGCGCCGATAGCGGGATTGGTATTCACTTTGGAAGTATTGATGATCGATCTTACCATGTCATCCTTGTTGCCGTTGTTAATTTCGGCTGTTACGGCTGCTACTGTTTCGTATATTACAACCGGGCAAGAGGCTATGTTTAAATTTCATTTGGATCAGCCTTTTGAGTTGGAACGTATTCCTTATGTGATTCTCTTAGGTATCTTTTGCGGATTGGTATCACTCTATTTCACACGTGCCATGAGTTCTGTAGAAGGGGTATTTGGCAAACTGTCCAATCCGTATAAGAAGTTGGCATTGGGTGGTGTGATGTTGAGTGTACTTATCTTTCTTTTTCCGCCTCTTTACGGTGAAGGTTACGATACGATTGAATTATTGCTGAACGGTACGAGTAATGCCGATTGGGATACGGTATTGAATAACTCCTTGTTCTATGGATATGGCAATCTGCTGTTGGTCTATCTGGTGCTGATTATCCTGTTGAAGGTATTTGCATCGAGTGCGACTAACGGTGGAGGTGGATGTGGTGGTATTTTTGCTCCTTCGTTGTATTTGGGATGTATTGCCGGTTTTGTTTTCTCCCACTTTAGCAATGATTTTGATTTTACTTCGACTTTGCCGGAAAAGAACTTTGCCCTAATGGGAATGGCAGGAGTTATGAGTGGAGTCATGCATGCCCCGTTGACCGGTGTGTTTCTGATTGCTGAACTGACTGGTGGATATGACCTTTTTCTGCCTTTGATGATTGTTTCGGTCAGTTCTTATCTGACAATCATTGTGTTCGAGCCCCACAGTATTTATTCCATGCGTCTGGCCAAGAAAGGACAGTTGCTGACCCATCATAAGGATAAGGCTGTACTGACATTGATGAAAGTGGAAAATGTAGTCGAAACAGACTTTGTCTGTGTACGTCCGGAAATGGACTTGGGTGAATTGGTAAAGGCTATTTCGACCTCCCATCGTAATATGTTTCCTGTGACAGACAAGGATGGAATTCTATTAGGCGTCGTGCTGCTGGATGATATCCGGAACATCATGTTCCGTCAGGAACTTTATCATCGTTTTACCGTTAGTAAATTGATGACTTCCGTTCCTGCCCGTTTGTATGATACCGACAGTATGGAACAGGTGATGCAGACATTTGACGATACAAAAGCGTGGAACTTGCCGGTAGTCAACGAAGAAGGAAAGTATCTGGGATTTGTTTCAAAATCTAAAATATTTAATTCGTATCGCCAGGTATTGGTGCATTTCTCGGAAGATTGACGGGTTACAATTTCCGGAAACTTATAACTCATAGCTTTTTAAATATGAAAAAAGAAGATTTAAGAATCGTATATATGGGGACTCCTGATTTTGCAGTGGAGGCCCTGCGCTGTCTGGTGGAAGGCGGCTATAATGTAGTCGGGGTGATTACAATGCCTGATAAACCTGCCGGCCGTGGACACAAAATCCAATATTCTCCGGTAAAGCAATATGCGCTGGATCATCAGTTGCCTTTATTACAGCCGGAGAAACTGAAAGATGCAGAATTTGTTCAGGCACTTCGCGAATGGAAGGCCGATCTGCAGATTGTTGTGGCTTTTCGGATGTTGCCGGAAGTGGTATGGAACATGCCTCGTTTTGGAACTTTCAATCTTCATGCTTCTTTGCTTCCGCAGTACCGTGGGGCAGCTCCTATCAATTGGGCGGTTATCAATGGAGATACGGAGACGGGGATTACTACTTTTTTCCTGAAACATGAAATCGATACAGGTGAGGTGATCCAGCAGGTGCGCGTTCCTATTGCTGATACGGACAATGTGGAAGTGATGCATGACAAATTGATGCAGTTGGGCGGACGGCTGGTGATAGAAACGGTAGATGCTATTCTGGAGGGAAATGTAAAGGCAATTCCCCAGGAAGAAATGGCAATGGTCGGCGAGCTTCGTCCGGCTCCGAAAATCTTCAAAGAAACCTGTAGGATTAATTGGAATCAGCCGATGAAACGGGTTTATGATTTTATCCGCGGGCTTTCTCCTTATCCTGCTGCGTGGAGTGAATTACTTAATCCGGAAGGTGAAGCGGTTGTTGTGAAAATCTTTGAGAGTGAGAAAGAAGAGAAAGTACATGCACTGACTCCGGGGAGCATTATTACAGATGGAAAGCACTTCCTGAAAGTAGCCGTGTCGGATGGGTTTGTAAATATCCTTTCTTTACAGTTGCCGGGTAAAAAAAGGCTGAAGACAGATGAACTTTTGCGTGGGTTTCATCTGACTGAGGCATTTAGGATGAAGGCGGAATAATTGACGGTGAGGCTCTCTATCTTATGCTTTGATAGTGTAAAGGCAACGTACTGGAAAGCAGAGTCTGTCACTTGCAATTGTGGAATTGGAATAGAAGGAAAGAATTTCTGCCAAATAAACTGTTATAGAAGAGGGAGCTCTGATGTTTTTTTGTTAATTTTGTGCTATTATTAAAATATTGATGAATATGAAACCTATTATATCCCCTTCTATCCTTTCGGCAGATTTTGCATATCTGGCAAAGGATCTTGAGATGATTAACCGTAGTGAAGCCGACTGGGTGCACATTGACATTATGGACGGAGTATTTGTTCCGAATATATCCTTTGGCTTTCCGGTGCTGAAGTATGTTGCTAAGTTGACTCAGAAACCGTTGGATGTACATTTAATGATAGTCAATCCTGAGAAGTTTATTCCTGAAGTAAAGGCATTGGGGGCGCATATTATGAATGTACATTACGAAGCATGTCCACACCTTCATCGGGTGGTGCAACAAATCCGTGAGGCCGGTATGCAGCCTGCTGTTACCATAAATCCGGCCACTCCGGTAGCTTTGTTGCAGGACATTATCCGGGATGTATACATGGTGTTGATCATGAGTGTGAATCCCGGTTTCGGAGGACAAAAGTTTATTGAGCACTCGGTAGAGAAAGTACGTGAACTTCGTGAACTGATTGAGCGTACCGGATCGAAAGCGCTGATCGAGGTAGATGGTGGAGTGAATCTGGAAACAGGTGCCCGTCTGGTGGCTGCCGGGGCGGATGCGTTGGTAGCAGGAAATGCCATTTTTGCTGCTGAGAATCCGGAAGAGACGATTCATGCCATGAAAGGGCTGTAAGGCCGGCTTGTGAGCTTCCGGTATTTACATCGATATCCATTTTTACGCCTGCTATTACCTCTGATAGCAGGCTTTCTTGTTGGTAATTATTTGTTTTTCAAAGAGGTCTATGTTTCGGATACCGTGTTGGTGGGAGTTTCTGCCGGATTGTTTTTTCTGCTGCTGGCAGTCTATTTTTCACGTCGCTATTCGTTTCGGTGGATATTCGGCAGTGTTGCCTATCTACTTGTTTTTGGGGCGGGAACCGGCGGCATGAATCAGGTTTTACAACAAACTGTATATGCTTTCCAAAAAAAAGAATGCGTTTATCGGGCTATCCTGACTGATCGGCCCGACGAGAAGGAACATACTTTTCTCTGTCCGGCATTTCTGACAGAAAAACAAGATTCAGTGGGAGTCGTACCGGTGAATCGGAAAGTATTGCTTTACATTTCGAAAGATTCACTCGCCGGAAGTTTACATAATGGGGACGAATTAGTATTGATGGCGCGCGTATCTCCACCTTCCAATAATGGTAATCCCGATGAATTTGATTATGCCCGTTATTTACGTTACAGAGGGATTGGAGGAGTTGCTTTTGTTGCAGAGGGAAAATGGCAGATAATCGGACACAGGATGTCCCGTTCCTTTCGGCAGATTGCATTGGACTGCCGGGACCGGATTCTGGATAAATATCGTGCTTTGAAGTTCGAACCGGATGAGTTTGCCGTACTTGCCGCGCTTACTGTTGGCTACAAAGAGGAATTAGGTGAAGATATTAGGGAGACTTATTCCGTGTCAGGGGCCAGTCATGTACTGGCACTTTCCGGACTTCATATCGGATTTTTATATATGCTGCTTCTTTTACTTCTGAAGTGGTTGCCGGGGAATGTTTGGGGGGTGAGGCTGTTTCGTGCGATAGTGATAATTACTGCATTGTGGGGATTTGCTTTCATTACAGGGCTGTCCCCTTCTGTGGTTCGTTCGGTTATTATGTTTTCATTGTTGGCTTTGTCGGTCTTATCCGGGCGTACGGGTATTTCACTTAATACGCTTGCGCTGACTGCATTTATTATGCTGGCGGTTCATCCTTTCTGGCTGTTTGATGTTGGATTTCAACTCTCTTTTTCGGCTGTTACTGCCATTCTACTGATATATCCCCGGTTGTTCAGGTTGCTTTCGATTGGTAATGGAGTATTAAAAAAAGTCTGGGCATTAATGTGTGTTTCGCTTGCTGCGCAGATAGGTACAGCCCCTTTGGTATTGTTGTATTTTTCCAGATTTTCCACCCATTTCTTATTGACTAATCTGTTGGTAATTCCACTTGTGTCGGTGATTATGTATTCAGCGGTTATTCTGCTGGTGGTCAGCCCTTTTTCTCTGCTTTATACCTGGTGTGCTGTGGCGGTGAAGTTTCTTATCGATTTACTGAATGCTGCGGTTCGTTGGGTAGAGCATCTACCGTTGGCATCTATCGATAATGTTTGGATTTATCCGGCGGAAGTTCTTGCCTTTTATCTGGCTTTGTTGGCCTGTATGCGTCATATGATGGTTCGTAGTGCGAAAAGTTTGTACCTTGTAGGTGTTTGCCTGTTGGTTACAGGTAGTCTTCATTGGGCATGGAGGATGGCTGACCGACCGGTGCAGAGCATTGTTTTCTATAATGTCCGGGGATGTCCGGTTGTACATTGCATTGAGTCTCATGGTAAATCCTGGCTTGCCTATGCAGATAGCATTCCGGATGAAAGACGGCTTTTGCGTGCGGTAACCGGCTATTGGAACCGGTTACACCTGAATACCCCGATACCCATAACAAAAGACTATCGCTCTTCCGGCTTCTGGATGCAGGACCACCTGCTCCTGTTCGGTAATAAACGTATTTGTATGGTCAGTGATAACCGTTGGCGGAACAAAATTGTCGCTGAACCGTTAAACATAGATTATTTGTATTTGTGTAAGGGCTATACAGGACGATTGGAGTCATTGGCCCAACTGTTTCATTGCCGGGAGGTTATTCTGGATTCTTCTCTGTCCGCTTATTATAAGGAAGTGTTCAGTGAAGAATGCCGTCGGTTGGGATTGCATTTTATCTCCCTTTCCGACGAAGGTTCTGTGAGGTTTTTGCTCTAAGTACAAAGATTTATCGTATTTTTGCCAACTCATATTTATACAAACAAGTTATGCTGACTAAAGTAATTGCTCAAACCCATATTGATCATTTTACTAAATGGTTTGAACGGGCCGACAAAATAGTAATCGTATCCCATGTGTCGCCTGACGGAGATGCCATTGGCTCATCGTTGGGATTGTATCATTTTCTGGATTCTCAAGATAAAATTGTAAATGTAATTGTCCCTAATGCTTTCCCCGATTTCCTGAGATGGATGCCGGGTAGCAAGGATATTTTGCTGTATGACCGTTATAAAGAGTTTGCCGATAAGTTGATTATGGAAGCAGACGTCATCTGCTGTCTTGATTTTAATGCATTGAAGCGCATTGACGAGATGGCTGATATAGTGGCTTCCTCACCGGGACGTAAAATAATGATAGATCATCATCTTCATCCCGAAGACTTTTGTCGGATCACTGTTTCACATCCTGAAATTTCTTCTACTTCCGAATTGGTGTTTCGCCTGATTTGCCGGATGGGATATTTCAGTGACATTTCCAAAGAGGGGGCTGAATGTATTTATACCGGTATGATGACAGATACCGGAGGATTCACTTATAACTCTAATAATCGTGAGATTTATTTCATTATCAGCGAACTGCTTTCAAAAGGAATCGATAAAGATGATATCTACCGGAAAGTCTACAATACTTATTCCGAAAGCCGTTTGCGTTTGATGGGATATGTATTATCGAATATGCGGGTGTATAAAGATTACAATTCTGCGCTTATATCGCTGACCAAAGATGAACAGGGAAAATTTGATTATATCAAAGGCGATAGCGAAGGGTTTGTAAACATCCCGCTTTCGATTAAGAATGTCTGTTTCTCTTGTTTCCTCCGTGAGGATACGGAAAAGAAAATGATTAAGATTTCACTTCGTTCCGTAGGTAAGTTTCCTTGCAACCAGTTAGCTGCCGAGTTTTTCAATGGTGGTGGGCATCTCAATGCGTCAGGCGGAGAGTTTTACGGTACGATGGAAGAGGCTGTGAAAGTGTTTGAACAGGCATTGGAGAAATATAAGCCGCTTCTGAAACAATGAGGCTGCGGGTTGTCGGTTACAATTTATGAATAAGGAATGACAAGTGTATAACTTCTTGTTACTTTTGACTTATAGCCCATGGCTCCTTGCTCTTCCGTTAAAAGTTGAAAGTCAAAGGTTAAAAGACTTGAACTTTCTGCTTTTAAATCTAAAGATTCGACTAATTTAAAATACATTTGTACGGAATATACATAAGATACAGAAATGAAAAAACTTCTATTGTTATTTTTTTCCTTGTTAGCCTTCGGATATATGTTCCAGGCTTGCGACAATTCGAAGACTTATGCAGAAATGCTGGATGAAGAGAAAGATGCGGTAAACGCTTTTATTAAAAAGCACGATATCCGTACTATTTCTGAGAGTGACTTTGAAGCAAACGGATATAAGACGGATACGACCAAGAATGAATATGTAGCTTTCTCAAACGGAGTCTATATGCAGATTGTGGATAAAGGTATTGTTACCGATAAACCGGAGAACGATTCTATCAAAAATAATAATATTGTAGCCGTACGCTTCGTGGAGCATGATATTAAGGCCAATGATACTACTTGCTTCAATGTGGTGCTTCCCGGTTTTGAAAACTATCCGAACTACTATACTTATCCAGATGTATTCCGTTACGTAGATAATGGAACTTCGGTGGCCGGTGTATTCACAGAAGGTTCGATGTATGCCAAATATGGTACGACAGACGTTCCTCCCGGATGGCTACTTGCTTTGAAATATGTTACCAACTATGCCCATGTGAGAATGATTGTACCTTCAAAGATGGGGCATCAGAGTGCTAACCAATATGTAAACCCCTATTTCTACGATATTCGTAAATTCCAGAAAGCATTGAACTAAAACTACTAAATAACCAATTTTCTAAAACAACAACCTATGACTCTAATCAAATCTATCTCTGGTATCCGTGGAACCATTGGCGGAGGCGCAGGCGAGGGACTGAATCCGCTTGACATTGTAAAATTCACGTCGGCTTATGCCACTTTGATTCGCAAGACATGCAAATCGAACAGTAACAAGATAGTAGTGGGCCGCGATGCCCGCATCTCGGGTGAGATGGTGAAGAACGTTGTAGTCGGTACCTTGATGGGTATGGGCTGGGACGTGGTTGATATCGACCTTGCTTCTACCCCGACAACAGAATTAGCTGTGACAATGGAAGGGGCTTGCGGAGGGATCATCCTGACTGCATCACATAATCCCAAGCAGTGGAATGCACTGAAATTACTGAACGAACACGGCGAATTTCTGAATGCAGCCGAAGGACAAGAAGTGCTTCGCATTGCTGCGGCCGAAGAATTCGATTATGCAGATGTTGATCATCTGGGTTCTTATCGCAAAGATCTTACTTATAACAAAAAACATATCGACAGTGTATTGGCGCTTGACCTGGTAGATGTAGAAGCTATCAAGAAAGCTAACTTCACTGTAGCCATCGATTGCGTAAACTCCGTAGGGGGTATTATTCTGCCTGAACTGTTGGAACGTCTGGGAGTGAAACACGTAGAAAAACTCTATTGCGAACCGACCGGTAATTTTGCCCACAATCCCGAACCTCTGGAAAAGAATCTGGGTGATATCATGAACCTGATGAAGGGAGGAAAAGCAGATGTCGCATTTGTTGTTGACCCTGACGTAGACCGTCTGGCCATGATCTGCGAGAACGGTGTGATGTATGGTGAAGAATATACATTGGTCACAGTGGCCGACTATGTACTGAAACATACTCCGGGTAATACGGTATCTAATTTGAGCTCTACACGTGCTTTGCGCGATGTGACCCGCAAATATGGTATGGAGTACAATGCTTCCGCAGTGGGCGAAGTGAATGTAGTGACCAAGATGAAGGCAACCAATGCGGTGATCGGGGGTGAAGGTAATGGTGGAGTGATTTATCCTGCCAGCCATTACGGACGCGACGCTTTGGTAGGTATCGCATTATTCCTTAGCCATTTGGCTCACGAAGGCAAGAAGGTGAGCGAGTTGCGTGCAACTTATCCTCCTTATTTCATTGCTAAGAATCGTGTAGATCTGACTCCGGAAATAGATGTAGATGCTATCCTTGCTAAGGTAAAGGAAATCTATAAGAACGAAGAAATCAATGATATCGACGGTGTGAAGATTGACTTTGCAGACAAGTGGGTACACTTGCGTAAGAGCAATACCGAAGCCATTATCCGTGTATACAGTGAAGCATCGACTATGGAGGCTGCTGAGGAAATAGGACAGAAGATTATGGATGTAATCAATGAATTGGCTAAGTAAAGATTCTAAAAAATAATAGAAGGGCTGCATTGACGACGATGCAGCCTTTTTTATGAGTTATAATGGAGTAATCTTTTAAAAATCATAAGATTGTCCATCTTTTAAGAAATAAAGTCTATTTTTTGTAAATGATATTTCTTGTTTCTTTGTACCTTCAATTAACCCTCTTATATCGTATATCATGAAATTGAGACTTTCTTTGTTTACTGTAGTGGTCGGTCTATTTTTCTTGTTTTCTGCTACGTCGGCTACCGCTGCACCTTTTACCTCTTCTTCGTATCCTGCTTATACTATCCCTGTGGAACAGGAAGGAGTTCGACAGCCTGTGATACTGCTAAATGGAACCTGGCAATTTAAATATTCACCCCAAAGCAAATGGACTACAATTAAAGTTCCCGGTGAGGCAGCTATGCAAGGATATGCCATAGAACACGACAAGCCTTTTTTCTACCGGAAATCGTTTACTATTCCTGCCGATTATGCCGGAAAACGTATTATTCTCCGTTTTGACGGAGTTTACAGCCATGCTAAATTAAGTGTCAATGGGCAGTTGGTGCGCGAACATCACGGTGGATTTACTCGTTGGGAAACCGATATAACAGCACAGGCTCGTCCAGGGAAGAAAAATGAAATACAGTTGGAAGTGACCGACCGGCTGGACGAAATCTCTTATGCTTCGGGATATGCACATCACCCTGTTGGAGGGATTCTTCGGGATGTGACTTTGTTTACGTTACCTGTTACCCATCTTTACGATATTAGTGTAGAGACTCATTTAGACTCATTGTACCGGGATGCTGTCCTTCGTTTTGCCTGTACATCTGCCGGAAATGAACCTGCTGAAGTCCGGTTGCAGCTGACAGCCCCTGACGGAAAACCTGTACAACTTCCTCAGGATTGTTTTCCGTTGAAGGCAGGAGCAGAAGAACACGTCTGGTCACTGCCTGTTTCACGTCCGTTGAAGTGGGATGCTGAACATCCGAATTTATATACCCTGACTGTTGTACTTCTGCAGGATCGGAAAGAAATCAGCCGTTTTATCCGTGAAGTGGGATTTCGTGAAGTTAAAATAGCAGGTAATCGTATGTTGGTGAACGGACAGCCTGTGAAATTGCGCGGAGCCTGTCGGCATGATATTCATCCCACTCTGGGACGAACCACTACCGCTGAATTGGACAGCCTTGATGTACTTCTGTTCAAAGAGGCGAACATGAACTTTGTACGTACGTCGCACTATCCTCCTTCTGAAAGATTCCTGGAATACTGTGACCGTTATGGGGTGTATGTAGAGAGTGAGACTGCTGTCTGTTTTGTAGATACTTATCGGCAGAAAAACTATGCTCCCGGTAAAACACAAAGCAATCCCGAATATACTGACCGTTATCTGGGACAGTGTCAGGAGATGGTGAAGAGTTTCCGCTCTCATCCGTCTATTTTGTTTTGGAGTATCGGTAATGAGAGTGTGTATGGTACTAACTTTCAGCTTTGTTGGGACTGGGTGAAGGCAACAGACACGACTCGTCCCGTTATTTTCAGTTATCCGGGATCGGTAGACACAAAGGAGAAAATTTATGATATACTCAGTATGCACTATCAGGATGTGAACGGTAACCTTTCGCAATGGGGAATGAATACCCGCCACTTTCAGGGACATGGGATTCCTGCTCTTTTTGACGAATGGGCACATCCGGCCTGTTATACTTATTCTACTTTGCAGACTGACCCGAATATCCGTGAGTTCTGGGGAAAATCACTTGACATGATGTGGAGTGGACTGTTTGATGCGCCCGGAGGATTGGGAGGAGCTATTTGGGGGTATGTAGATGAAACTTTTGCTTTGCCTGTGCCCAAAGCCGGTACTTCGTTCTGGAAAGAGTTTGCCCACACAGCCAAGCCCGAAGGCTATCAAGGTAATTGTGTAGGTTATGGTGAGTGGGGAATCGTAGATGTATGGAGACGTCAGAAACCGGAATTTTGGGCTACGAAGAAAGCGTATTCGCCGGTGCGTCTGTTAGTTGATGATATTCGTAACTTCACTTCCGGACAGCGTTTGGTGCTTCCGGTTTATAATCGCTTTGATCATACGAGCCTGAACGAACTTCAGATGAGTTATACTTATCGGGGGATGAAGAAGAATCTTGCACTTCCGGCCATTCCGCCCCATCAGAAAGGGAGCATAGTGATCCCCGCTGACCGGTGGGAAGAAGGTGAGCATCTGTTGATTGAATTTTGGACGGCCGATGGAAGCCTGATCGACACTTACCGTCCGATACTCGGAACGGAGAAGATTGTTTTTCCACCTGTGCTTGACGGAAATAAGCTATCGGTGGAAGAAACCGATGATTGGGTGATTATTCGTGGGGAAGGTTTTGAAATACCGTTCAGTAAAGAGACAGGGTTGATTACACAAGCCAAAGCCGGCGACCGGGTACTGATAGAAAAAGGACCTTTCCTGAACTTGTATATTAACCTGAATCATTTGACAGGAGCGGAAGTACGCAAAGCAGCTACGCGGTTTATGATTTTGGAAGAGGACTGGAAGAAAAGTGCATTCAGTTACCGGCAGGAAACAAACGGAGATGTATATATCGACCTTGCCGGAAATTATAAGGAGGTAACTGTTGATTTTTCGATAAAAATAACTCCCGATGGACAGTTGGAGGTGGATTACCTGACAGATGGAGCTCCCAACGGATTTCTGCGTGAAACAGGTTTGTCTTTCCATCTGGCAGATGCCATACAGCAGTTGGACTGGAAACGTAAAGGGTATTGGAACTATTATCCGGAAAAAGCTTTTGCTGGAAATGAAGGAAAGACTGCTTTATACATTTCGAAGCAGGCTGCTTACGGTAAAGAACCCCTTCAACCTTGGGGAGACGATACACACAACTATTATTATTGGGCAGATGCAGGAGCCAATTGCCGCTACCCGTTGACTCAAACCGCTAAGGGGATGAAAGAAAACATCTATTATTATACTCTTTCGACAGCTTCCCCTTCTATCCATCAGCTTTCGGTTTTGTCCACAGATGCTTCGGTGGCATGCCGGATCAATAAACAACCGGATGACCAACTGATCCTGTATGTCAACAATTGCTGGGATTATCCCGAAATAGCATGGGGGAATTTTTGCAAAACCCTTGAAGCGCTGCCTTGCTTCGGAAAAATAAAGATGAGGCTTAAATAATAATGATTCAATAAAACCCAAGAACAATACAATAATAACATGAAAAAACTGATTTTACTTCTCGTACTGATTTTTTCGTTGCCTGTCGCGGCGCAGAACTTTACGATCGGGAAGAATACCTTCCTTTTAAATGGCAAGCCTTTCACAGTAAAGGCTGCCGAGTTGCATTATACCCGTATTCCCGCACCTTACTGGGAACATCGCATCGAGATGTGTAAGGCATTGGGGATGAATACCATTTGTCTTTATGTGTTTTGGAACATTCACGAGCAGACTGAGGGTAAATTTGACTTTACCGGACAAAATGATATAGCAGCTTTCTGCCGTCTGGCACAGAAGCACGGAATGTACGTTATTGTCCGTCCAGGTCCTTATGTCTGCGCCGAATGGGAAATGGGCGGACTTCCCTGGTGGTTATTGAAGAAGAAAGATATCGCTCTCCGTACACTCGATCCTTACTTCATGGAGCGTACAGCTATTTTTATGAAGGAAGTTGGCAAGCAGCTCGCACCTTTGCAAATTACCCGGGGAGGGAATATCATTATGGTACAGGTAGAAAATGAATACGGTGCCTATGCTGTTGATAAACCTTATGTCTCGGCGATTCGTGACA
Organism: Bacteroides sp. 11BF; assembly: GCF_019633765.1. Classification (NCBI taxonomy): domain Bacteria; kingdom Pseudomonadati; phylum Bacteroidota; class Bacteroidia; order Bacteroidales; family Bacteroidaceae; genus Bacteroides; species Bacteroides sp. 11BF. Next base: position 137,946 of record NZ_JAFKPJ010000013.1, on the reverse strand, counting down.
TCGTGAAAAGTGCCGGGTTTACTGAGGTTCCCCTTTTCCAATGTGATTGGAGCAGTACTTTCGACCGGAATGGTCTGGACGATCTGCTTTGGACTATCAACTTTGGTACGGGAGCCAACATTGAGCAACAATTCAAACGTCTTAAGGAGGCTCGTCCGGACACACCGTTGATGTGCAGCGAGTTTTGGAGTGGGTGGTTTGATCATTGGGGGCGCAAACACGAGACTCGTCCCGCTAAGAGTATGGTACAGGGCATAAAGGATATGCTTGACCGCAATATCTCTTTCAGTCTTTATATGGCACATGGGGGTACTACTTTCGGCCATTGGGGAGGTGCCAACAACCCTGCTTATTCTGCTATGTGCAGTTCGTATGATTATGACGCTCCCATCAGTGAACCGGGATGGGCTACAGATAAATATTTCCAACTGCGTGATCTGCTGGAAAACTATCTGCCTGCAGGTGAAAAGTTACCGGCTGTTCCCGTAGCTTTTCCGGTCATAGAGATACCCGAGGTGAAGTTTACGCGGGTGGCTCCCCTCTTTGCCAATCTGCCGGAAGCGAAACAGAGCACGGATATACAACCGATGGAAGCTTTCGATCAGGGATGGGGAACTATTTTGTATCGGACTGTTTTACAGCAGCCTGTAGATGTCGGTACGACGATGAAGATTACAGAAGTACACGATTGGGCACAGGTTTTTGCGGATGGTAAACTATTGGCTCGCCTCGATCGCCGTCGTGGTGAATTCACTTTGCAGCTGCCAGCTTTGAAGAAAGGGACCTGCATCGATATTCTGGTAGAAGCTATGGGGCGTGTCAACTTCGATGAATCCATCCATGACCGTAAAGGTATCACTGAGAAAGTAGAACTTGTCTGTGATAAGCAAACCACGGAGTTGAAGAACTGGACAGTTTTCAATTTCCCGGTCGATTACTCATTTGTGCAAGACAAAAAATATAAAAGTGGAACGGTCCAGACAATGCCTGCTTATTATAAGGCCACTTTCCATTTGAATAAAGCCGGCGATACGTTCCTTGACATGAGTACCTGGGGTAAAGGTATGGTATGGGTCAATGGTATTGCTATCGGACGTTTTTGGGAGATCGGTCCGCAACAAACACTTTTTATGCCCGGTTGTTGGCTGAAAGAGGGAGAAAATGAAATAATTGTCCTTGATCTGAAGGGACCTGAGAAAGCCTCTGTTCACGGTCTGAAGAAACCCATACTGGATTGGTTGCGTAATGAAGGTGCTTCTACCCATCGAAAGAAAGGTGAACAACTGAATCTGAAGCAGGAAACTCCTGTTGCTACAGGTACGTTTACTCCGGGTAACGGATGGCAGGAGATCCGTTTGGATCGTCAGTATACCGGACGCTTCTTCTGCCTCGAAGCTCTTTCGGCCCAAGACGGAAAGAAGATCGCAGCCATTGCCGAACTCGATGTGTTGGGAGCAGACGGCAAACCGATTTCGCGTGAAAAGTGGCGGATACGTTATGCCGATAGCGAAGAGACGCGTAGTGGTAACTGTACGGGAGATAAAGTGTTCGATCTTCAGGAATCTACTTATTGGATGACTGTTGCCCGTGATGCTTATCCGCATCAGTTGGTTATTGATTTGGGAGGTGACTATACTGTAACCGGTTTCCGCTATCTGCCCCGTGCGGAAAAAGGATACCCTGGTATGATAAAGGATTATCGGGTGTATGTCAAAGGGGAAGAGTTTCAATACTGAAACAGGAATTTCCACTGAAGATTAGGTAGATAGATTGTGAATGTTATAAGATCCAATTATAACATTCACAATTTATTACGCTGTGCTGTCTGATCTCAAAATTACAGAGATGTTTTCTTGAACATATCTTTTCGGTTCATAGAAAAATATTCGGGGGAAAAATGGTAACATAATAAATGTTTTGTATCTTTGACCAAAATATAACTTTAAAACATGATGAACACAAAATCTTTTTTCATGGTTGCCATTAGCGTATTTGTTTTGGCATCTTGTAATTTAAATCAAGTCAACCAAACGGGTCTATTAACCGCTTCCGTTCGTGAAGCACTTCATTCGCCGGCAACTTTGTCTATTGCTGATGAGATAGAGTCAGTCGAATATATCCCTTTAGAAATGACCAGTGACAATGCTTCATTGATAGACGGTGTAGTAGATTTTGCCATCACAAGCAAATATATTTATGTATTGGTGGGCAAGGAAGCTCGTATCGTACTGTTCGATCGCCAAGGACACTTCTTACGTACATTTCTTCGCCAAGGTCAAGGTCCCGATGACTTTAATGGTATGATAGGTTTTATACAGGCTGATGAGACTGATAACCGTTTCTACGTCATCGGCAATAAGGTTGGCGTATATACATTGGAAGGCACGTTTGTGGAAGACCTACCTATAAATTCTCCCATCATCTATGCTCATCATCTCGGTAGTAAGCGCATTGGCGCCATCGCCATGCCTCTTATGCCTTTCCAGGGTGGCAGTTTTGGTATTGGTATATTTCAAGAGGATGGCGAGGCGATAATCACCAAGAATGATTTCTATTCACCGTTGGTGCCTCGAGAAGATTCAGGTTTTACATTTGGAGTAATGGGTTCACCTTCAGGTGGAAAGCAGTCTTCAGTCTTGTTTAAAACAGCCAGTAACGATACTGTTTTTCGTTTGTCGGCAGACACCATACAGCCTGTTTTAGTGGCCGGATTAGGCAATTCGGATGAAGAGGTTATTCGTGGACTCAATATTCGAGATATTAAAAAATTCCCTGCTAACGGTGATATTTTCGTAAACGATATTTTTGAGACACCTCGTCGTTTTTATTTACGCATGATGCTGAATGAGAAGTATTATGTGGCTTCGGTGGATAAACACAGTGGAGAAACAGTTGTGGAACAGTGTGATATTCCTGAGACAAGTGCTTACAACTTGGCTGATATCAATATGCAGTTAGGCATGGTAGGTAGTAAGGGGTATAACCAGTTTCCGGTATGGGGACGTTCTTTAGGAAATAATCTGGTGCAGGTTGTGACACCTTACGAGATAGAGACGTTTGAAGAACAAACAAAAATTACTATACCACAAGAATTGCAAAAGAGAAACACGAATGAAAACCCGATTTTTATCATATATAAGATAAAATAATATTCTTAATATATCGGACTCCTTGGATAAATTCCCTGTTGTTTCAGGTTATGGTTTGATTGCACTTTTGCATCTGTAACATTGCAATAACCTTTTTTCTGAGCTAATACTATTAGGGTATTGGGGATAGCCTATTTATCTATCTGTTCTAAAATACCATTGATATATGCGATAACTACCCCATAGTTAGTCATCGGGACACCTTGCGTTTTAGCTTTGGCTATCCGGTTCAGAACATGTTTGCGGTTGAACATACATGCTCCACAATGGATAATCAGGTCGTAACAATTCAGGTCCTTAGGGAAATCATTTCCGGAAACAATATCGATATGCAGTTGCTCTCCGATCCGTTTGCGCAACATTCGCGGAAGTTTCACTCTGCCGATGTCTTCGGACAGGGGAGCATGGGTACAGGCTTCGGCTATCAGGACACGGGAGTTTTCCGTCAGTTGGTCTATGATATACGCTCCTTCGGTATAGTAGTCAATGTCTCCCTTGTATCGGGCGAATAATACCGAAAAGGAGGTCAGCCGGCTTTGTGGCGGCTTTTTCTCGTATACGGTCCTAAAGACTTGTGAATCGGTGATGATCAGTGCAGGAGGGGCTGACAAAACATTCAGGGCACTGTCTAACTGGTCGGTAGTGCAACTCAGGGTGATGCACTTCTTGTCGAGCAATTCGCGTAGCGTCTGTACCTGTGGCAGGATGAGCCGTCCTTTGGGAGCTTGAATATCTTGTGGCATGACGAGTAGAACTACATCGCCTTTGTTAACCAGATCGCCCATAATATCCGGCTGTCCGCCCAGTTCCGGTAGTTTTTGGAGGATGGACCTGCAGATAGAATCCATGCCTGTTTTCTCTTTGGCGCTGACAATCAGAGGACGTTCTCCTGTCTGCCGTTCCAGTTCGTTGGCTGTTTCTTCCGGGTTTTCTGACAGATCGGCTTTGTTCAGTATCAGTAGATAGGGGATGCCTTTTTCTTTCAGCAGTTCTATCCATCGCTTCTCTTCGGATAACTCCGTATCACAACAAACCATCAGTGCAATGTCGGTTTTGTCTACTGCTTGCACAGTCCGTTCGATACGCAGGGACCCCAGTTCACCGTTGTCATCGAACCCGGCCGTATCGATGAATACACACGGGCCGATGCCGTGTATCTCCATCGGTTGGTATACAGGGTCGGTAGTGGTACCGGCGATATTCGATACCAAAGCAGCATTTTGATTGGTCAGTGCATTGATCAATGACGACTTGCCACTGTTTCGCTTACCAAACAGGGCAATATGCAGGCGGTTGGAGAGCGGAGTTGTTTTCAAAATCTGAAATCCCTTTCTCCCGCTGCTATTTGCTTCAGGTTTTCCAAGGCCCTTTCCCGGATTTTGGGATTGGGGATGTGTTGCATTTCTTGTTTTATCATGGCCGCTCCGCGGACTTTCGTTTCTTCCGAAGCATAATCTTCCAGATACTCCTGTAAGGTCATCAGCGCATTGGGTGAACAGCAATTGGCTATTTGCCCCGATTTGACAAGTGACATAAACCGGTCACCTGTGCGTCCCGCACGATAGCAGGCTGTACAGAAGCTGGGAATATATCCGAGTTTCAGAAGCCAGTTAACTACTTCGTTCAGTGTACGGGTATCGCTGACATCGAACTGCGCAGAATTTTCCTCCGGAGTTTCCGTTTCGGCATATCCACCTACGCTGGTCCGTGAGCCTCCGCTTATCTGTGAAATGCCCAGATCGAGTACTTTTTCACGGGTTTTTTGTGATTCGCGTGTAGAGATGATCATGCCGGTATAGGGGACGCTGATGCGAATGACCGCTACTATTTTCCGGAAGATTTCATCGGAAATAGCATTCTCGAAGTCTCCGGCATCGATGTCGTCTGCCGAACAGATACGTGGAACGCTGATGGTATGTGGTCCCACACCATAGACAGCTTCCAGATGTTCGGCGTGCATCAGCAGGCCTACAAAATCGTAACGATATGTATTCAGTCCGAACAGGACTCCCATTCCCACATCGTCAATTCCCCCTTGCATGGCACGGTCCATGGCTTCGGTGTGGTAGGCATAGTTGCTTTTGGGGCCTGTGGGGTGCAACTGTTCATAGTTCTCTTTATGATATGTCTCCTGAAAGAGGATATAGGTGCCGATACCCGCCTCCTTCAGTTTGCGGTAATTTTCTACTGTTGTGGCGGCGATATTTACGTTCACCCGGCGGATAGCTCCGTTTTTATGATGAATGCTGTAGATGGTGCGGATAGATTCCAATATGTAGTCGATGGAGTTACGCACCGGGTCTTCGCCGGCTTCAAGTGCCAGACGTTTGTGTCCCATATCTTGCAGGGCAATCACTTCCCGGCGTATTTCTTCCTGAGTCAGTTTTTTGCGGGCGATAGTTTTGTTTTTGAGATGATACGGACAATATACACAACCGTTGACACAATAATTGGATAGGTAAAGCGGAGCAAACATTACGATGCGGTTGCCGTAGAATTTTTGTTTGATTTCTTTGGCAAGACGAAATATTTCTTCAGTCAGGTCCTCTTCAACACATTCCAGCAATATGGCAGCTTCCCGGTGGGTGAGTCCTTTGCAAGTGCGGGCTTTCTCTATCAGTTCCCGAATCAGTTTCCGGTCATTTCGGTGCGCACAGGCATACTCCAGAGTTTCAATTATTTCCTGATGGTCGATGAAGTCGGTGGCATCAGGTGAATCTACTTTATACATATCATTTATTGATTAGTCGTTATAGTCTCCCCTGCTGTAGTCGATGTGATATCCGACATCTGCCAGTTGCTTTTCCAGCAAGGCAAGTCCTTCGGCAGCTTCGGCACCGAAAGCTACTTTCTGGTCGTACAGGTCATATTTATTTCTCACAATAATGGGTGACAGATTGGGCATGACCACATTGGCTCCGGCAAGGATGCCACGTACTCTTCCATCCGGTGCCAAGCTTGCCAATGCCGTTGTCGAAGGGATCAGCGCCTGGGGGTGCATCAGCCTGAAGATGGAAAGCAGTAACAGGGTCAGTTCCACGCTGCCCGGCTTTTCGTCACAAAATGGAGTTCGCTGATGGGGAATGAAGGGGCCGATGCCAATCATTTCCGGATGAAAACTTTCAATAAAGCGGATATCTTCTATCAAGTATTCTACAGTTTGAAGAGGGCTGCCCACCATGATACCTGTTCCTGTCTGATAACCGATTCGTTTCAGCTCGTGGAGGCATTTGATACGCCTCTCGTTGGACATTTCGTAAGGGTGCAGACAATAGTAATGTCCCCTGTCGATTGTTTCGTGACGTAACAGGTAGCGGTTGGCTCCTTTCATGAAATAGCGTTCGTAGGCTTTCGATGGTTTCTCGCCGATGGATAATGTAATGGCACACTCCGGATAGCACCGGCGGATTTCCGCGATGATCTCCTCCATGTCGTAATCAGATCGTTTCGGATCTTCTCCTCCCTGAAGAACGAATGAGCGAAAGCCGAGCTTGTAGCCGTGTTCGCAGCAATCCAGAATCATTTCTTTGCTGAGGCGGTATCGGTCGGCTTGCCAATTATCTTTCCGGATACCACAGTATTTGCAATTGTTCCGGCAGTGATTACTTATTTCAATGAGTCCGCGTATGTAGACCCCTTTTCCAAAGTGTGCGTTTGCCACTTCGCGTGCCTGCAGGTTGATGTATGCCAGAGTTTCGTCATCATAATGCGATAGCAGGTGTGCAAACTCTTCGTTGGTGAGGGTGTGTTCCTCTTTTAATTTATCTATGAGTCTCTTCATATGATTCGCGGCGTTTTATCAGTTCCTGGTTCAACTGCCGGCGTCCGCCGACAGCGTCATTATGGGCGCTGGGGCCACTGATACATCCGCCTTCGCAAGCCATGACTTCGATGAATTGTCCTTGCGCTTTGCCTGTTTTGGCAGCAGCACGCAGTAAACCTATGTTTTTCTTATTCAGGTCTGAAACCTGGATGGCAGAGAATCTCTTTGCCTCTTCGCCCAGATATGCCTGAATCGCTCCCATCACGCCTCCGGCTTGTGCGAAGCCGTGTGCTTCGCGCACTGAAGTGTAGAGTACAGAGAACGGTTGTGTCTGTTCAAGCTGGATATCCAATCCTTCGAAGATGGAAGCCATTTCCTCAAAAGTGAGTATATAGTCTACACATTCGTCGCGACGGGCTTCTTTACGTTTGGCTACGCATGGGCCGATGAATACGATTTTTGCGTCCGGATGGCGTTCTTTGGCGATACGGGCGGCATAATACATCGGTGATCCGGTAGAAGAAACATAAGGCTTCATTCCCGGTATATGCTTGTTTACCAGTTCGATGTAGGATGGGCAGCAAGAGGTTGTCATGAATGGTTGTCCCTCTTCCAGCTTTTCTTTCAGTTCGGCAGCTTCGTGGCTTACGGTATCCATGGCTCCTTGAGCCACTTCGACCACATCGGCAAATCCCATTTGGCGGAGTGCACCGTATACTGCCTCGATCGATGTGTTGAATTGTCCGAGAATGGAAGGAGCGGGAATCGCAACCATTTTTTCACCGCGGCGGATACCTTCGAGCACATCAAAGGCTTGTGAGATTTCGAAGATAGCCCCGAAAGGACAAGCGTTGAGGCATTTGCCACAGTAGATGCATTTGTTTTCGTCAATGTGTTCGATACCGTTTTCGTCTTTGCTGATGGCTTTCACAGGGCAGGCTTCTTCGCAGGGTACCGGAATGAATACGATGGCGTGGTACGGGCAACTTTGATGGCATTTTCCACAACTGATACAGGCGTCATGGTCGATCTTTGCCTGTCCGTTTTTCCGGAAGCGGATAGCGTCTTTAGGACAGTTCATGTAGCAACTGCGAGCCACACAACCACGACAGAGGTTGGTTATCTCGTAATTGACCTGTACACAGGATGAACACGCCTCGTCGATGACACAGAGTATGTTTTCTTTTTGTTCGTTTTTACGCTCCAGGGCGTGACGGGCATACTCTGAAAGCGGAGTGAGTTCATCTGTTTCATCTGTCATGTCGAAGCCCAACAACGGGAACAGCTTGTATTTGTACACTGCACGCTCTTTGTGGATGCAGCAGCGTCCGAGCGGGCGTGAACGGCGTGGGCTCAGTTCAATGGGAAGTCTGTCAATTTCATTAGTCAGTTTGTTCTCTTTCCAGAGATTTACCAGTTTTGCCAGCAACTTGTGGCGTACAATCATTACGTTGTTGGTGAAAGCCATATTTGAGTATTTAGAATTAGGGTTACAAAGATACGGCTTGCAGGGGTATCCTGCAAGCTTGCATTAATATTTGTTTTTTATTCCTTAATTATTTAACACAGAACCACTCTTTAAACTCGGCTACACGTGCCTTGCTCACCAGAATCTTTTCCCCCGCAACCGGATGGCGTAGATTGATGGAGAGGCGGCTGTTGAACCAGAGGTCTATATCTTTGATAGCTTCTCGTGAAAGCAGGTATTGTCGGTTTGCGCGGAAAAAGAGTGCCGGATCCAGACATTCCGTCAACTCATCAAGAGTCTGTGGAAAGGAGTATTCCGTATTATCTGTCAGGACAGCTTTCACCTGGCAGTCTTTGATATAGAACAACATGATCATATCGACCGAAACCGGGAGTAGTTTATCCCCTTTCACTGGAATCAGGAAATGGGTTTTATAGCTTTCTTGTTTTTTTAATGAACGTATCAGTTTCAACAGTTCGTCTGTTTCCAGGCCAGCGGGTCTGGATGTGTTGGAACTGAAGAGAGATAACTTTTCCAGTGCCTGTTCTACATCTTTTCGTCCGATGGGTTTCAGCAGATAATCGATACTGTTGACTTTGAAGGCCCGTAAAGCATATTCGTCGTAGGCAGTCGTGAAAATAATGGGACATGTGATGTGGATGTGTTCGAATATCTCAAATGCCGAACCGTCCGCCAGATGGATATCCATAAATATCAATTCAGGCATAGGGTGGCTGGCAAACCATTCGATGGTGCCGGCAATGCTGTCGAGTTCCGTCACCATTTCTATTTGCGGACAGACTTCGGTGAGGAGTGAAGTCAGATTCCGTATTGCTGCTTTTTCGTCTTCAATGATAATTGTTTTCATGGGTATTTCCGGATGAGGGGTATACGAACGGTAAAGTTACTATCTTCTGTGATTTGTATTTCCTGCCGGAACAAGAGATGGTAACGTTTGTCGAGGTTAGCCAGTCCGATGCCGGTACCGGTGGCTGCTGTCAGTTTAGGTTGGATAGGGTTACTTACAGAGAGGCTGCCCTCCGGATCGGTGACGATTGTGATGGTGAGCGGACGACGGTTACTGATTTCATTGTGTTTTACAGCGTTTTCAATTAACATCTGTATCGACATAGGTGGTAGAAAATAATCTTCAAGGTTACATTCTATGTCAATTTCGAATTGCAGATTATCTTCAAAGCGCATTTTTAAAAGAAAGATGTAGGCCGATACAAAATCCATTTCTTCACGTAAGGTGACAGATTGAGATTCGTTGCCTTGCAATGTATAGCGTAATACGCGTGACAATTCTTGAATGTAATCTTGTGCCCGGTCCTGATTTTCACGGACGAGTGAACGCAGCGTGTTGAGCGAATTGAATAGCATATGTGGATTCAGTTGGTTTTTCAATACTTCGAACTGGTTGCGTATGTTCTCTGCCTGCAATTGTTCATTCTCAATGATTACTTGTTGTTGACGGCGGATCAGGTAGATGATGTAACAACTGCTGGTGACAAGGCATGACATGATAAAATCGCGTAATGGGTGCAGGTAGTGGTGTACCATGGCATCGATTGCGGGAATATCGAATGTTTTGTGCAGATAGACAAAACATTGTCCCAATAGGTTACTCAATATCCAGGTCAGTACAAAAGAGAGAACAATCTTTTGCCACGTGATTTTCATCGAGGTCTGATTGAAATGAAACAATCTTGTGTTGACAGCGAACAGGGCCAATAGTGAGAGGAAAGTGAAGATAATCTCGTTGGCTACATCTGCAAATTTCATGCCCGGGAAAAGGGTATGGCTCTCAAACCCGTCAAAGAGGGAGACGGATTCGGGGAAGTGGATAAGTACCGCCACAGCCATTGAAATGATAACCGTGGACAGAAGGTATTTATCGTTATATAGAGCTCTGATTCTTTTCATGGGAACAAAGATAAGATAATCTACCGGATTATTTCTGTATTCTTGCTGTTACATACATGCCGGGACGGAACTGTGGAGCGGTGCTGTCAATCCGGGCGTATACTTCGAGTGAACGACTCGTTTCATCTACTTTCTGCCCGATTGAGACCAAGGTAGCTTTAAATACTGTTTTGCCCATGCCGTTTACCCGGAATTGGACGGGGCTGCCTACCTTCATATCCGCCAGGTCTTTTTCATAAGTTGTCAAGCAGAGTAGGGGAGATGACTTGTCAATGACCTCACAAAGCGCTTCGCCGGGTTGAATGTATTTGCCTATATTCATGGTTACATCGCTGATATAGCCGCTTATAGGAGCTTTCACCTGCAACAGAGGCTGTATACCACTTTTCAATAATTCTTCAGGGGTAATACCTAATAAGGAAAGTTGTGCAGCTGTAGCTTCCAGTTTGCTTTTCATTGATAAGTAGTCTGCTTTGCTCTGTTGAAACTTTTTTTGCGAAGCGGCCTGTTCGGCTGAGAGTGACTTTTGGCGTTCATATTCCGCTTGCAAATATTCTGTTTGGGCATGACTGTCAAGGTAGGTCTGTTGCAACATGATGAAGTCCGGATTCTCAAGGGTTGCCAGCAGGGTGCCTTTCTGCACCTGTTGTCCCGGTAAAAGTGAAGTGTTTCTTACTACTCCTCCCATGGTAAGGGCTACGGTGGCCTGGCGTTGGGGAGATAGTACGATAGTTCCGTTGAAAGATACTTGATTGGGTTTTGAGGTGGCTGATGTAATTCCATCCACTTGCGTAGCAGTAGTATCTGTTTGTACCTTAGCGATGGAAGGAGCTGTTGTTGCTGTTTCGGAAGTTTGTTTTGTCTCTTTGCATGCTATAAGAGCCAACAAGAGAATGGGATAAAATATTCTTTTCATATTATTTATGTTTCAACAGGTTATTGATAAAGTTCATACTCCAGTGAGGCGATGTTATATTGATATACCGTTTCGATATAACCTTTGCGTATTTCACGTGCGGCACTGACCGACTGGATAAATTCCGCGATGCTCGTTTCGCTGTGTTGCAATTGTAGATTAGCCACCTTGATTAATTCGTCTGCTTCTTTGAGTGCAGACGAGGTATAAAACCGGAGACTCTCTTCGTGACGGCGTAAGGTGGCACTCAGTTCAGTAACTTTATTGTTCAATTCGCGAATATTGGCTTCTGCTTGTATTTGTGCGGCAGAAGCGGCAAGTTTTGCTTGTCTGATCCGGCTCTTTTGTGGTAAGAAGTAGATAGGAAATGATACCCCCACCATCCATGCATTCAGGTTTTTCAGGGGCAGAATATTTTGGCGGCTATATCCTATGCTGACTTCCGGAAAGAAACGACTGCGCTCTACGTTCAGTGCTGCCCGTGTTTCGGAAATCTGGCTGTTGAAAAATCCGAGATGGGCTTCGGATACGCTTCCTGGCTGAATATTTGTCGGGAAGAGCTGCATGCTCGTGTTTTCCGGTATGATGGGCGCATCTGCGTAGCAACTCCATTGAAAACGGGTAAGAGCCATTTTTTCTTCTTCCTGTGCCTGAAAGAGTCGGTTGTGCAGGTCCGCAGCCGATGTAGTCATCATGTTTTTTTCCAACAGGGTGATTTCTCCTTGTTCGTATCTCAGTTCGCTGATGCGCTTTAATTCAGCAGCCATGCGATCTTGGTCGCGATAAAGTGAACATATTGCTGAAGCATACTGATAATAAGCCCATGCACGTTTTACTTCTGCCGTTACTTCTTTTTCTACCATTTGGCGGTAGTAAGTGCCGGTTTGTACTTGACGGTTGACAAGAGTATTCTTGTAGAACGGTGTCAATAGTGAACCCAGGTTTTGTTCGAGAACCATTTCTTTATCTTTCTTGTTTTCACCGTTCAGTTGTCCCCAGGAGTAACTGAATGTGGTAGGGGAGGCTTCTACAATCTCACCTCTTGTGGCCTGTACCTGCCGGATGGCGGTTGTGGCTGTCTTAAGCCTTGGATGGTTCTGTCTGGCTATTTTTATTGCTTGTTCCAGGCTGACGGTTTGTGGCGCTTGTGCTGTGACGGTGGCACTCAGCAGAAGTGCCGGCAGCAGGATGAACAGATGCAACCGTCTCTTAGGTTGTTTCCAACCGGCACTTGTCGCATTTACTATTTTATAAAAAACCGGAAGGATAATCAGGGTCAATATGGTTGATAGAATCAAGCCTCCGATTACAACAGTTGCCAGTGGGCGTTGTACTTCAGCTCCGGCGGATGTGGCAATGGCCATCGGTACGAAACCCAGTGAAGCTACCAGCCCGGTTAGGAATACCGGACGTAGCAGGTGTGGTGTTCCTTTTTTTATAATCTGATTAGTGGTCATGGCATATTTATTTTGTTTTCTTAAGTCGTTGAAGTGGTTAATCATCAGAATTCCATTGAGCACAGATACCCCAAACAATGCGATGAATCCTACTCCTGCCGAAATACTGAACGGGAGTCCGCGTAGCCAAAGAGCCAGAATACCACCTATTAATGATAATGGCACTGTAGAGAATACCACCAGTGTATAGGTTACATTCTTGAAAGCGAAGAATAAAATCAACAGGATCAACATCAGGGCTACCGGTATTACGATAGTCAGTGTACGGATGGCGTTCTGCAGATTTTCAAACTGCCCCCCGTATTCAAAATAATATCCCGGTTTCAACCGGATGTTTTTGTCCAATGTTTGTTGGATTTCTGATACTACCTGTTGAATGTCGGCATCGCGCACATTGACTCCGATCACGATGCGGCGTTTAGTGGCATCCCGGTTAATTTGGAGCGGACCGCTTACCAGGTCAATACTTGCCACTTCGCTGACAGGAATCTGTACTCCTTCTGAAGTACGGATAAAGAGTTTATCGAGGTTCAGGTCTGCCACTTTCTCTTGATCGAGGCGTACTACCAAATCGAATCTTCTTTCGTTTTCAAATACTACTCCGCTTACTTCGCCGGCATAAGCTGTACGGATCATTGTGTTTAATTCCTCGATGTTAATGCCATAACGGGCTATTTTCCCCCGGTTGTATTTTACTACCAGTTGGGGTAATCCCATGGTTTGCTCGACAATGACATCGGCAGCGCCCGGAATCTGTTCGACAAACTTTGCAGCCTCTTTCGCTTTTGCATAAAGTTCGTGAGTGTCTTCGCCGTATAGCTTGACCGCTATGTCAGCCTTAGCTCCGGTCATCAGCTCGTTAAAACGCAACTGAATGGGTTGGGAGAAGTTGAATTCTGCACGGTTCTCTAAAGGCAGGAGGGCTTCTTTCATCTTTTCTACCATTTCTGCCCTGCTCGAAGCAGAGGTCCATTCCTTGAAGGGTTTCATTACAATCATCACATCGGCATCTTCCACAGCCATTGGATCGGTAGGAACCTCGGCAGTTCCGATTTTGGCAACTACATGTTTGATTTCCGGAAATTGATCCATCAAAACCTTTTCGGCCTGGTTGGATACTTCAATACTTTCAGAGAGTGAACTTCCGGCCGGTAATGTCATTTGCATGGCAAAATCGCCTTCGTCCAAAGTAGGGATAAATTCTGCTCCCAAACGTCCGAAGAGTAAGAAAGAACCTATTAAAGCAGCGAAAGCTATAGTGACTGTCTGCCATTTGAAACGCAGGCAGAAGCATAGGCAACGTTGGTATATGACATTAAGTTTTTTAAAGAAACGGTCGGCAAACGTAGGTTTTACCACAATGGTGTGTTTCAGGAAGAGGGAAGCCATCATCGGTACATAAGTCAGAGAGAGTAATAGGGCTCCGATAATGCAGAATACCAGTGTCTTTGCCATTGGAGTGAAATATTTTCCTTCAATTCCGTTCAGAGTCAGGATGGGGAAGAATACGATCAGGATGATGAAAACGGCAAATGTAGCCGAACGTACTACCCCCGAAGCACCCTTCTCCACTTCTTCATCCATTTCTGTTTTTGATAAAGTGCGGCCTTTTAGTTTATTGCCGTAGAGGTGAGCTAATATACCTTCTACTATTACAATAGAACCGTCTACCACAATACCGAAGTCGATGGCACCGAGACTCATCAGGTTGGCTGTCACACCGAAAATACGCATAAGGATAAATGCAAACAGCATGGCCAGTGGGATAACTGAGGCTACGATGAGCCCTGCACGTACGTTACCCAGGAAAATGATAAGTACTACGAATACGATAATTGCACCTTCTATCAGGTTGTGTATGACGGTGGAGATATTTCGGTTGACAAGTTCCGAACGATTCAGATAAGGCTCTATACTTACCCCTTCGGGTAATAGTTTCTGTATTTTTTCTACCCTTTTTTCCAACTCTTGTGTCACAACGTTGGCGTTGGCTCCTTTCAACATCATCGCAATGCCTCCTACACATTCACCATTTCCGTCTTTGGTCATTGCGCCAAACCGCTTTGGAGCTCCAAAGCGGACAGTACCTACATCACTAATGTGCACAGGAATGCCGTTGCGGTTGGCAACAACAATCTGCTCGATGTCTTTAGTGCGGCTGATCATTCCCTCTGAACGGATATAATAAGCATTTCGAGCCTTCTCAATATAGCTTCCTCCGGTGTTCTGATTGTTTTTGCTTAAAGCTTCGAACACCTCACCGATGGTGATATTCAGCGAAAAGAGCGCATCCGGATCAACGGCTACTTCATATTGTTTCAGGTATCCGCCAAAACTGTTAATTTCCACAATACCCGGTATGCCGGATAATTGGCGTTTCACCATCCAATCCTGAATTGTGCGGAGTTCCATCGCATCATATTTGTTTTCGTAACCGGATTCTACCTTTAGGATATATTGGTAGATTTCTCCCAATCCGGTAGTGATGGGCATCATTTCCGGCATACCCAATTCCGATGGAATTTCTCCTGCTACGGATTGTATCTGTTCGTTAATCAGTTGCCGGGCATCCAAGGTCGGTACACTCTCTTTAAATACAACTGTCACTACCGATAGTCCGAAGCGACTTACCGAACGGATATCTTCCACATTCATGATATTGCTCATGGCAATTTCGATGGGCATTGTGATCAGTTGCTCTACTTCCTGTGGGGCAAGTGTCGGCGAGACAGTTACGATTTGTACCTGATTGTTGGTGATGTCCGGTACGGCATCAATTGGCAAGGTCATCATCGCATAAATGCCTCCGATAAGAAGAAAGAGGGTAGTGAGTCCTACGAATAGTTTCTTCTTTATAGAAAAACGTACGATAGCTTTAAACATAATCCTTAAGTGTTTGAATATCGGTACAAAGGTAGATCGCTGAAACTTTTGTTGTTGATGAAAAATTGCGAGGTGGAAAGATTGGCAGGTGAAATGGCAAAATGTGGGAATGAAGTGGAACGGAATTGTTGAAAAAGGCTATCTTTGCATATCAACAACACATCACAATAATAAGATTATGAAGAAAAAAGCACTTTCCTTGCTGGCATTCATCCCGGCATTTACGACAGTGACGGCTCAACAGCCGGCGGTACCGGATGTATGCGCACTTGTCAATCCCATTATCGGAACCAATGGTATGGGGCACACCTTTCCCGGGGCCTGCGCTCCGTTCGGACTTGTACAGTTGAGCCCTGATACGGATACAATTCCTCACAATGTGGATGGAGTTTATCAAAAAAATGCATATGAATATTGTGCCGGGTACCAGCATCGCGATCAAACAATAGTAGGATTCAGTCATACCCACTTGAGTGGTACGGGACATTCTGATCTGGGGGATATCTTGATTATGCCTGCTACAGGTGAATTGAAACTGAATCCCGGAAGGGCGGACACCCCAGGCGAAGGATACCGTTCCCGTTTCAGCCATGAAACTGAGGTGGCTCGTCCGGGCTATTATGAAGTGGAGCTTACAGATTACGGTATAAAAGCACAGTTGACAGCTACCCAACGGGTAGGGATACATAAATATACTTTTCCGGACGGTGCCGACGGACGCATTATTCTTGACCTGGTACACGGCATCTATAATTATGACGGGAAAACGTTGTGGGCTAATATACGCGTAGAAAATGATACATTGCTGACGGGGTATCGTATCACGAACGGGTGGGCCCGCACCAACTATACTTATTTTGCCATATCCTTGTCTCAACCCATCAAAGACTATGGATATACAGATAAAGAGAAGGCTTTGTATAAAGGATTCTGGCGACGGTTCAATACCGACCGGAATTTCCCGGAAATGACCGGACGAAAACTGGTGGCTTATTTCAACTTCGATACCCGGCAGAATCCGGAACTGATAATTAAAGTCGCTCTTTCGGCAGTGAGCACAGAAGGGGCTTTAAAAAATTTGCAGGCTGAGGCCGGCGGAAAGACTTTCAGCCGGCTGGCAGCCGAGACACATTCGGCATGGAATCGTGAATTGGATGTGCTTGAGGCCAAAGGAACCCCTGACCAGCTTGCCATGTTTTATACTTCACTGTATCATACGATGATTAATCCGTCTGTCTATATGGATGTAGACGGTAGTTATCGCGGGCTCGATCATAATATCCATACAGCCGAAGGATTTACCAATTATACTATTTTCTCCTTATGGGATACGTACCGTGCAGAACATCCTTTTTTGAATTTGCTTAAACCCCGGCAGAATAGAGACATGGTGCAGTCTATGATTCGGCATCAGCAGCAGAGTGTGCATGGCATGCTGCCGGTATGGAGTCTGATGGGGAATGAAGGCTGGTGTATGAGCGGTTATCATGCTGTATCTGCTTTGGCTGACGCGATTGTCAAAGGTGCCGGAATATCCGTCCGGGAGGCTTTGCCGGCGATGAATCATACGGCAAATGTGTCTTATTATGAAGGCATTGAAGCGTATAAACGATTGGGATATGTGCCTTTTGATCAGAGTGGAACGGCTGCATCTACTACGTTGGAATATGCTTATGACGACTGGACCATTTACCGGGTGGCTTTGTTGGCGGGAGATAAACGGTTAGCCGATATTTATAAGAAAAGGGCGGATAATTATCGGAATGTTTTTGATGCTTCTGTCGGTTTTGCCCGCCCTCGCTATAGCAACGGTGAATTTAAGAAAGAGTTTGATGCTATGCAGACCTACGGTGAAGGTTTTATTGAAGGAAACTCATGGAATTTCTCTTTCCATGTGCCGCATGATGTAACCGGATTGATCGGGTTGATGGGTGGTGAAAAGAAATTTGTCAACCGGCTGGACACACTCTTCTCTATGGCACTTCCCCGGAAATATTATGAAAAGAATGAAGATATCGCCGAAGTGAGTTTGGTAGGAGGGTACGTGCATGGCAACGAACCCAGTCATCATATTCCTTATTTGTATGCATGGACTTCCCAGCCCTGGAAAACACAATATTGGGTGCGTGAGGTGATGAACCGGATGTACAAAAATGATATTGACGGCCTGGGGGGCAATGACGATTGCGGGCAGATGTCTGCCTGGTATATGTTTACGGCAATGGGATTCTATCCCGTTTGTCCGGGTACCGATCAATACGTGTTGGGAGCACCTTATCTTCCATACATCCGTATGAATCTGCCTAATGGAAACACTTTTGAGATAAAAGCGCCGAAAGTGAACGATCGCAACCGCTATGTTCGACAGGTAAAGCTCAACGGAAAAGTTTACGATAAAATGTATATTACCCATGCCGATCTCTTGGCAGGGGGAATACTTGAATTTGAAATGTCTGCTTCTCCAAACAAGAAGAGAGGGCTTGCCAAGGAGGCTAAACCTTATTCGATGTCTGAGGAGTAGAACGTTTTCAAACATTCTGTCCGAGCTGCTTGTTAATTATTTGATGAACCAAATAATAGAATATGAAAGCAATTTTTTCTTTTGTAGCAGTCTTGGTACTCTCATTATCGATGGCTGCGCAGAGTAAATCGTTCTATGACTTCTCTGTGAAGACCATAGATGGCAAAGAGTATAAACTGGCAGACCTTAAAGGCAAGAAGGTATTGGTGGTTAATGTCGCTTCCAAGTGCGGACTGACGCCGCAGTATGCCGAGTTACAGGAATTGTACGATCAGTATAAAGATCGGAATTTTGTGATTATAGCTTTTCCTGCCAATAACTTTATGGGGCAAGAACCGGGTACGAACGAAGAGATAGCCAAGTTCTGTTCGGCAAATTATGATGTTACTTTCCCGATGATGGCCAAGATTTCGGTAAAGGGTAAAGATATGGCTCCACTTTATCAGTGGCTGACTGAGAAGAAGCTGAACGGGAAGCAGGATGCGCCCGTACAGTGGAATTTTCAGAAGTTTATGATTGACGAAAACGGAAATTGGGTCGGTTTCGCAGCTCCTAAAGAAAGTCCTTTTTCTGAGACTATTATCAGTTGGATAGAAAAGAAGTGATTTAATGTGTCAAAACTCACCACAGAGGACACAGAGTAACACAGAGACGATTTTAAGTTGTTGATTATTAATAAAAAGACTCTGTGCTACTCTGTGTTACTCCGTAGTGAAAAGAGTTTCTACACAGCCTCTTTGGGGGAAGTAGAAGAGAAAATCCCTGCTTTTTCTATTTCACTTTCAAAGTTCGGTGTGAAGACACCTTTTCCTAAATTCGTTTTGATTTCTTCATAGCTCCAGAAACGTCCGTCATCTAATTCATCGCTGGGATGTATTACTCCGTCGTATACTGTTTTATGCACAAAGACTAACTCCCGTTCACGGGAAGACTCAAAGACATAACTTGTCAGGAGCTCCGGTGTGAAGTCCGTGATACCTAATTCTTCGGCGACCTCTCTCTTTAAAGCTATTTCTACACTCTCTCCCAGATCGATGTGTCCGCCTACGGCGGTATCCCATTTGCCCGGCTGTATATCCTTCCATTCAGGGCGTTTCTGCAAGTAAAGTTCACCTTTTGAGTTGAATACGTGCAGATGGACAACCGGATGCAATAGCTTGCTTCCGCTATGGCATTCGCCGCGTGTAGCAGCTCCTGTAATAGTTCCCTGTTCGTCTACGATGGGAAACATTTCCTGATTATTATCGCTTTGCATATCTTAAGGTATTAATAAGGATGAATCGCCGTAGCTCAGGAAGCGGAAATCGTGGCTGAGTGCATAGTCGTAAATTGTACGCCAGTTTCCTTTGACAAATGCCGAGACCAATAATAGCAGGGTGCTCTGTGGCTGATGAAAATTGGTAACCATTGCTTTGACTATTTTGTATTCGTACCCCGGAGCAATAATAATTTGTGTACTGGTGTGCAATGCTTCCATACCGTGACGGTCGAGATAACCTAATATTTTCTGTAAAGCTACAACAGGGCGTACGTCACATTCCGTTTCGTAAGGTTGCCACTGTTTTACACGCAATTGTTCTTCCGTAGCTTCCGGGTTGTTGGCCAGCGTTACACCGATGTGGTAGAGACTTTCAAGGGTACGTACGGAAGTTGTTCCTACGGCAATGGCACAAGCGTCGTGGTCTATCAGCTTTTTGATAATACTGCGTGATACGGATATATATTCCGTATGCATTTCGTGCCCCTCTATCTCTTCACTTTTTACCGGTTTAAAAGTACCGGCGCCAACATGGAGGGTCAGTTCCTCGAGGTCGATCCCTTTTTCGGTCAGGGCATCCAGTACACGAGGGGTGAAATGTAAACCTGCCGTAGGAGCGGCCACCGAGCCTTTTATTTTTGAATAGACTGTCTGATAGGTCTCTTTATCACTTTCTTCCGTATCCCGGTTGAGATATGGAGGGATGGGTAACTCGCCGAATACTTCAAGAATATCGGCAAAGGTGACTTCCGGATTATCCCAGTTGAAATCTATCCAATGACTGGTTCCACAACACTCGCCACGAGTAGCCGTCAGGGTGATGGGGAAACCTTTTACAGTCATTTCACGACGTAACGGACCGTCTTTCCATTTTTTCAGGTTACCGATCATGCAAAGCCACGCCGCATGTTCCGTTTGCTGGAAATTGAGTACATAGTCGTTAGGCTGAATCGGTTCCAGACAAAAAACTTCGATTAAGGCTCCTGTCTCTTTGCGGAAATGGAGTCGTGCCTGAATAACCTTGGTATTGTTGAATATCATCAGACTTCCG
The DNA here is from genome assembly GCF_019633765.1 of Bacteroides sp. 11BF. Taxonomy (NCBI): domain Bacteria; kingdom Pseudomonadati; phylum Bacteroidota; class Bacteroidia; order Bacteroidales; family Bacteroidaceae; genus Bacteroides; species Bacteroides sp. 11BF. Next base: position 117,554 of record NZ_JAFKPJ010000013.1, on the reverse strand, counting down.
GCAGGCAAGTGTTCCGGTAAGGAGGTGAATACATCTTCGCTGACTTCGCCGTGACGGTAAATAAGTAACTTAGACTGGTCCCGCATAGGCAACGGGAATTTAGCGATGCGTTCATCCGGCAATGGATAATTGTATTCGCTAATACGGATATGTTTCGGGTTTTCTTTCATCATTTCTTTCTTTGCGACGACAAAAGTAGTTATATTTGCCTTAATTTGTAGATTGTAAATGGTAAATTGTAAACAGAACGATGAAAATAGGTGATAAAGTGCGCTTCCTCAGTGAGGTGGGCGGAGGAATCGTAAAGGGATTCCGGGGAAAAGATATTGTATTGGTGGAAGATGCTGATGGATTTGATATCCCGATGCAGATTCGTGAGTGTGTGGTGATCGATACGGATGATTATAATATGACCCGGAAGGCTGCTCCTGCGCCAAAGAAACCCGAAGAACCCGTCAAACCGGTAAAGCCTGAGATTCCGGTAGTTCGTCCGGCCGAAGTGCGGGGTGGCGATGTTTTAAATGTTTTTCTGGCTTATGTGCCCGAAGATGTGAAAGCTATCAGCAGTACTCCATTCGAGGCCTATCTGGTGAATGACAGCAATTATTATTTGTATTATACGTATCAGAGTGCCGAAGGAAAGGCTTGGAAAACCCGTTCGCATGGACTGGTGGAACCCAATACGAAGCTTTTGCTGGAAGAGTTTACTAAAGATATGCTGAATGAAATGGAGCATGTAGCCGTTCAGTTCATTGCTTTTAAAGATGGACGGACAGCGCCTTTGAAGCCTGCGGTTTGTGTGGAGCTGCGTATCGATACGGTGAAGTTCTATAAACTGCATACATTCCGTGAGTCGGACTTCTTTGAACAGCCGGCTTTGGTTTATGATATTGTGAAAGACGATGTTCCTACCCGTCAGGTATTTGTTTCGGCTGAGGAACTGCAGTCTGTATTGATCCAAAAGAAGGAAGTGGATAAGCCTAAGTCACAACCGATTATGAAACGTGGCGGAAAGAATGAAATTCTTGAGATAGACTTGCACATCAACGAATTGCTGGATGACACACGTGGCATGGGGAATGCCGAGATACTGAATTACCAGTTGGATAAATTCCGTGAAGTGATGGAGAAGTACAAAGCCAAACGTGAACAAAAAATAGTTTTCATTCATGGTAAAGGTGACGGAGTGCTTCGTAAAGCATTGATTAATGAATTAAAGCGAAAATATAGTAATTGCCGCTATCAGGATGCTTCTTTCCAGGAATATGGTTTTGGAGCGACTATGGTGACCATTAAATGATACTTCTATGCCTGTTTTTGAAATAGATAATCTTTAAAATTATACATCGATGTATTATACATTGATGTATAATTTGTATCTTTAGTTCTATGATAAAGAAGGAAACAGCTTATGAAATCACCTTTTCAGTATGGTACACTGGTCGATAAAGAGAATTTCGTCAACCGGGTAGAAGAACGCAAACAACTGAAAGAGTGGTTAGGTTCGGGAAGTGCACAAACCATCACCCGCAACAAACGCATGCTGACCGAACGTGATTTTATTGAGAAGGAGGGGGAACTGTATGTGTTTTCTGATCCTGTATTCGAACTTTGGTTTAAGAGGGAGTATTGTTGAGCTGAATTGTAAGGGGAAAACCGGCTGTTTAACAATGTTAACGTCAATTTTCGTTCATTTTATTCTTGTGTGCAAATAACAAGCCTTTTGCATTTAAAACACTTGTTATTTGCATCCAAAGAATAAACTTTAACTCTGTGTTAAAACAAAGCTTTTACTGACAGATGTTTTGAACTTTGAATAGTTTGTATTTCAGTTTGTTAAGTCTGATTTTTACTTCTTAGCCTCACTAAAGGTTTCTGCAGGTTAGAGCCGATATACTTGCTTTTTTGTCAACTATACACAGGGGACTTGCCCTATCCGTTTATTTCCTTTTTGCCTTATTCAGTGCCGCTATCAGATACCTTCCTTTTGCCCCTATGCCACTCCAGTAAGTGTTGGCAATCAGTCGCCGCACCGTGGTTCCCTTTCTTCCATAGTCCGACAGCCTGAGAATGGCATTTACTTCGCTCACTTCGTTAATCCCCAATCTTTTTAGTGTATCTGTCAGTCCCGAATAATTGTGTGTCATCATGGCTTCACTTTGTGATGCCGGTCTTTTTTTCCGTTTCATACGTATATTTTTTAAGTTGATAAAATGTTATCGTCACGAAGATAGGGACGTTTCATGTAAGGCGGATTATGATAATTCATTGTGCGTATTTTTGTGGATGACGGCTTTGTGCGGTTTGTCTTTTCCCACTTTTTCCCAAATGTTGCTGATATAGACTGATATTGAACTGATGGATAATGGTTTAAATACTCCGTTTTAAATATTCCGAATTAGTCTTTTTTCATTGATGTAGTGTGCGAGTGAAGCCTGGCATGTATTGATATTTTGTGTATCTGCATCCTCTGTGTAGGATTTTTATATATAAGTCAGAATTTTAAACCTCATAATAAAAAACATTTATTATGTAAGACAATCTCTTTTTATTAACTTGATTCTGTTGGAATAAAACAATAGAATCGATTATGGACAATAAAGTCAATAATGCCTAAATCTATTGCCGCATTTTTTACACTTGTAATTAACATTATAATGATTAATAATTGGCATTAAAATAAAACCTAGCACAACCATCATTAAAGCAATTTTATTTATTAAGGAAGACCTGAGTCCAAAATCTTCAGGCAAAGCAATATAAATACCAGGAGTAAGTATAAGAAACAGGCAAAGGAAAATTAAATAAGTAATATATTTGTGATTACCAATAATGGGTTTTACATTCTCACTTCCACATTTTGGACAAAATGTACTGGTGGTATTAAAATCTTTAAGAATAGGGGAAACTATAGATAAAGCCTTTTCATAATCCTTAGCAAATACATATATAGCAATACCAGTTACGGCACCATATGCACCAGCCCTAGGATTCTGATTCTCGTCATGCTGTCGTAGCGCAATATTATGTTCGTTGAGCAAGTTCACAATTTTGTAAGCGCGAATACTATTTTCGCACTTTAATAATAATTTTTCATCCATGTTTCTATTAGTAACATTCTCATGTAAACTAATTTTGTTCAATTGTTTAAATTCTAACTGTGCCATTGTTCATATTATATTTAAAGATTGAAGGAACATTTTTCTAATATAGTCAAAATAAATTTTATTGTAAGTATATACTAATGTGTTTTGCGTAATTTAACAAATTGTCTAATTTACGAGAAAATCAGATTGCAAAAAGAATATTGATTTTTATAACTCATATTCCAATTATTACTTAGATTTTGTTTTAAAATATAGTATATTCTATAAATAAAATTTAAAGTTGTAGAAAAGGACTAATACTCGTTCTGATTTTAGCAAAACGATCTTTCTATATACCGTTTTTATCTATTGTCTTTTTCATGGTAAGATGAATCTCCTCTACCAACAGGAAAGGCGGATCAATAAGTTTGAGAATGGGCTTTTCTTTATTGTTATGCTTCTTGTATTTTTTTGTATTACACCTCTTCGAGTTCCATCTTTACTAGGAAGAAATTTCTTCTGCAGCAAACAGGAATTATTAATTAGATTAAACTGAGGATTTTTCTCGCTCTTTCTGAGCTAATAAAAGAATTACTCCAATGGTGTAGCCTTATTAGGAAGTACATCACTTACCAATAGTGTAACAGTATCAATGCAACACCGTAGCTATGAGAGGATATTATGAAACCTTCCAATTCACTCATAATCAAATTATTGAAAATTGTTTGATTTTTTGTGTCTTTAGGTATCTCGTGCGACAAGAAGTCGTATAAGTAATTATTCAGCTTGCTGAGTGGAATATATATTGTTTTTATGCGCAAATATTTTCACTTGCATCTTTTACCTAAAAGATAATTATTATAAATATAATAATTTTAGTTATGGCCGTTATTAATTCTTTGGTAGTTAGAGGATACGTTTCTCCTCGTTCTTTTTGTGATAGCGTTGTCGAAACAGAAAACTTGATTCTATGATAAATCTGGTGCTAAACAATATAATTGCTACATAAGACTTTACTTTTCAAGAAATATTTTTTCGTCTTCCGGAAAACCAAAAACATCAGTGCTAACCATCTTCGCGGCTGTCGGTGATTGGTATAAAAATAAAAGACCGGTGTCAGTTCATTCGACGACACCGGTCTTTTATCCTTTTATTCATCAATCAAGTTTCTACTTTACTTCGATGCCCTTGTTCTTCAAAGTCATATTCAGTATTGTAGTATACTTCGTGTACTGAGCATCCGTCAACGTTTTTTTCATCAACTTCAGATTTCCGTAGACAGCGTTACGAACCAGGGTGTCTTTATTCTTTTTTGACGTAGTGGCTCTTCCCATCTGCTCGTCAAAGTAGTTACAAATGTTGGCTACTTCTTCTGTCTGTACAGAAGATAAATTCAGGTATTTACCCAATTTATTCACATTGATGTTACCTTCCCATTTTGCAACTGTAGGTTGATTTTCTGCTGCAAATGTGGTGGCAGCAAGGCAGAGTGCTGCTACTAATGTTAATCCTAATCTTTTCATAATACCTACTTTTTTAATTGTTATTCCTGAAAACTAATCTTTGTCCTTATCCTTATCATAAGGACCCCTAATACCTATTAAAAACAATTGTTAAGCTCTTAGCTTTTTCTTTTTACCTATGCAAATATACAAATATGTTGTTCAACATAAAAGGGGTAGGGAAGGGAAGTAGGCAATAAGGTGTCATTTCTTGATGTATATCAAGAAAGAAGTGTGAAAAAGATAACCTTATTGCGAAAATTGAAATAGTTTTGTAATAAGATGCCTATATGGAACAGAATAGTGTCACCAGAAACGGCACGCTAAAGTCCACAATGAAACCATGAAAGATAGAGACTATGACGAATTCCTGCCCTGAACAACGGGTGATAATGGGAAGAGTCGTATCCATAGTGGTAGCTCCTCCGACTGAAATGGGGGCCAGTTTTCCGAAGAACTTTACCAATAAAGGAGCACAAAGCAAGGCGATGATTTCGCGCATGATATTTGAGAGCAGTGCGATGGTTCCCAGTTCGGCTCCCTTGTATTCGGTGATGAAAATGCTTGAGAGTGAATAATACCCGAATCCGGAACCCACTGCCATGCAATCGGCCGGTGAGCGATGCGATAGAAAGAGACTGACTACGGCACATCCTGCCAGTGTGCCCAGAATGGTCATTACGGGCAGGAAGAATAAGCGCGGATTCAGTGACCGGAAACTTTTCAATGTTTGCGGATCATTGCCTATACTGATACCGACACAAAACATCAGCCCGCATAAAGCATAAAAACTGAGTTTGCTTTGGCTGAAATCATATGGAATCAGATGAAAAAGTCCGCACAGGGTGCCGACGATAAAAAAAGAGACGATAATAAGGCTGCCTTTCATGGCTTCACCTCCTTTTTCTGATAACGTGCATAAAGCAGATACCATAGTCCCCATGCAGCCAGTGTGCTTCCGGCTACGGCTGCTGTGGTGATGATGAAGGCTTCCAGCCCGATGGCGTGCAGTCCTTTCACGATGGCTTCGTTGCCTCCTACGTCGATGCCGAGGAGGAAGAGCAACAGCCATATTAATAATGTGATGACTTTATGTATCCATGTGAGTCTTTTGCTCCGTAACAGGTAGCCAAGCAGCATACCTGTAAGCATGATTCCGATTATTATAAACATATAAATGTGCTTTTAGGGCACAAAGATAGTGGTTTCTTTATAAATCCGGTACCATTGGGGGAACTGCGTGGTTTTTAACCGTCAGCATGTAGTTGGTTTCTGCGCTGAATCCAACCATTCCGGTACCGCCGTTCACATTGCTGGGGAAAGCAATGGGCTCACTTAAGGTATTGTCATAGGCATCTGAGTCGAGCAGGTTCAGTGCCCTCAGATAATAATATTCTTTTTCGGTGATGCTGAGTATGCGGATATAGACATCTGTTTTTATCCATGTATATTCACTTCCCCAGAATCCCCATCCGTAAATATCGTTATAGACAGTCATTGTATAACTTCCGTCCGCGAAACGTGAGTCGTCAAATACGGCATACTTGTTAGTGACACTGCCGAACAGGCCGTTTTCGTCATCTTCTTCCGTACTCGGCTTGCCGTCGGTCAATACCACATCTTCGTTTGTCTGCAACTTAAAACTTTTCGACATGGCCGATTCCCAGTTAATCTGGTCACCCTGTTGCCAATAGTATTTCCAGTATTTCCGCTGTTCCACAATGATCCGATAGAAATTCTTCTCCCCCGGACGGTCGTTTATTTGGATTTGATAACGGAGATGTCTTCTCGGCGGAGTCCCGTAACCATAGTTACTTGGTATTCTCATGATAGAGACTGTATCTACCTTTTCTATCTTCCCGATAGGTTGGGGGACGGTGACTTCCGCCCATGCATGATATGCACCGTCATCTGTCATGGCGTCTATGCGGACTACATCGCCCGGACGGAAAGTACTGTTGATATAAAAACGTCCTTTATCGCTGCTGTACGGATCGGGGCGCAGCGTTTCGCTGAGAGAACCGTTAATGCGTACTTCCACAGTGGCTCCGTCAATTTGTCCGATTTGGTTTCTGCCGGTAAAGTTCAGGAACAGTTCGTTGTAAGTGCTATCGGCGTTGATGATGGCGTTCATCACCAACTTAGGCGGATTCTCCTTCAGGTCGAAAGGGAGATCGTGGTTGCAGGCTGTGGCAGATATAATAACCAGCAGGAACAGGAGTATGTCGGGAATGGATCGTTTCATAAATACTTAGAATTTATATGTATAACTGAATGAAGGAATACAGGGCAACAAAGTGAATTTCCGGATGACCGGTATGCGGTTGCCTTGTGCTTGTTCGCCTTGAGTATATTCAGTCTTTTTGTAGGTGCGGTATACCAAGGTAGGGTTCATGGCATTGTATACATTATATATACTGACGTTCCAGATACGCATGCCATGCCGTGTTTTCTTGCTGAAATTAACACCTACATTGAGCCGGTGCGTGGCGGGAAGGCGATAGTTGTTGCGGTGCTTGACATAATCTCCTTCTTGTATCGATGAATTGTTATCGCCCGGACGGATGATAGCTGTCAGTTCAGTGGGGATTGTGGTTGTACCTCCGGTGGTAAATATCCATGAGGCACTTACGTCGATTCGTTCGTTGAACCGGTGGTTGAGGGTCAGGTCTATATTGTGCCTCCGGTCATATTTATATGGAAAGCGTGCCCCATTGTTTATCCCTCCTTTGGCAAACTTACGGTCACTCTTGGCCAATGTATATGCCAGCCATCCGGTTGTCTTCCCTATGGTTCTCTGTGCCATGAATTCTATACCCATGGAGCGTCCGCGTCCCATCTCCACTTTGTCTTCCCATCCGGTGGAAGAGCCGAGGAAACTGACTCCGTCTTTGTATTCAAGCACATTTTTCATTCCTTTATAGTAGCTTTCCACCGAGAATTCCCATCCGTCGATTCCTGTGTAATAGCCACCCAACGATACCTGATGCGCCTGCATCGGTTTGATTTTATTGGTCACCGGCACCCACAGGTCGGTGGGCATGGCGAACGGCATGGATGAAATCAAGTGTACATACTGGCTCATTTTGGTGTAAGAAGCTTTGATTACGATGTCCTTGTTGAGCTGATAGCGTGCGGAGATGCGGGGTTGTATGGAGAAGTAGTTCTTCTTTTGCACTTGGAAAGTCGAGAAGTGCAGGCCCAGATTCATACGCAGGCGACTGCTTAGATTGAAGTTATCTTCAAGGTAGGCAGATGCTTCGTGGGCAAGGATTTCGCTGTTAGAGGCGGTATAATACGTCGTATCCCGCTCGATGGTTTCTCCGGTCTTGTCGAATATCTTTGAGGTGGATACTTCCGGACGGAAACTATGGTGCAGGTATTGCATTCCGAACTTGACATGGTGTGCGGGGATAGGATTATAGTCAAAATCTATCTGAGCACTCCAGTCCCGGATTCCCGATTTATAGTCGGCTTTATAGCGGTTCCAGGTTATTTGGTTGTTTGTATGTATCTCGTTCTTGGTGAACGTGCTGACGTCAAACTTATAGTTATTGAAAGCGACTGTGGTATTGCTGAACAGTTTGTTGTTAAAGATGTAGTTCCAGCGTCCCGAAACGATGGTATTTCCCCAGTTCATCTTTCCGCCATCCCTGTACTTGTCTTCGTCACCGTAGTAAGTGTCGTCATACTTTGTCATGAAATGGTCTTTGCCATTGTATGCACTGAGGAAGAGGCGGCTCCGGTCGGAGAATTTATGGTTGATTTTGGCATTGATGTCATAAAAGTAATAACTGTACTTTTCTTCTTTCGGCATGAAGGGTTTGGCCAGCAGGTCGATGTAGGAGCGGCGGGCAGAAATGTTGAAAGAAGTCCGGTCCTTGATGATCGGCCCTTCGAAATTGAGTTTGCTGGTCAGGAGTCCTATACTGACTACGCCATGATAGTTCTTCATGTCGCCATCATTGGTGCGTACGTCAATTACGGAGGAGAGGCGTCCGCCGAAGCGGGCGGGGAAAGAACTTTTGAAGAGGGTTACTTTCTTTACGGCTTCGGGAGTGAAGACAGAGAAGAATCCTAATAAATGGTCTACGTTGTACACCGGTACACCGTCCAGCAAGATCAGGTTCTGGTCGGGGCCGCCGCCACGTACATACAATCCGGCAGATCCTTCCATTCCGGCCTGTACGCCCGGCATCAACTGGATGGCTTTCATTACATCTGCTTCTCCCAGTATGCTGGGAGTGTTTTTTATTTGTGTCATCGGTATCTCGCTGGCACCCATTTGAGTGGCCATGATCCCCGATTCGGTCTTGTCCGACACGACGACCACTTCTTGCAGCATGTTGCTGTCTTTCATCCGGATGTTCAGCAGGGTGTCACGGGTCAGGGTCAGTACGTGTTGCTGGCTGGTGTAACCCAAATAGGAGAAGCTCAACTGAGCTTCTCCTTCTGGCAGCGTAATGCTGTAGAAACCGTAAGGATTGGTGGTGGTTCCTTGATGATGACGACTCTCAAGAATATTGGCACCAATCAGCGTTTCGGCAGACGCCCCGTCGGTTACGTATCCACTGATAGTAAACCTGCGGCTTACGGGTTTGGGAGGTATTTTTTGTAACAGGATGTGCTTTCCTGTTATTTTATAGCTTATCGGTTCGTTGGCAAACAACTGGTTCAGAACTTCTCCGAGAGGTTTCTTCTGTACGTTGAGGCTGACTTTATGGTCGAGTTTCACCTCTTCACCGTAGATGAAAGAGAAACCGGTGGCTTGTTCTATATGCCGGATAATCTCTGAGAGGCTGGTGTTTGGCAGCTTGAGGGTGATCCTGGGCTCCGGTGTCTGCGCGTTGATAGTCGAAAAGAATATGGAAACCACACACATCAGAATGTAACTTCTGATGTGGTGGAAATCCGGATTGGATTTTCTCATGTTTAGTTAAGTTTAGTAGTAATCGTTATTTCTTCATTGTTGTGTGAATAGTTGAATTTACCGACTGTATGCAGCAGATCGAGAATCTGATCGAGTCCTTCTCCGTCGGAGAATCGTGCCGTAATCCGGTAGTTCTGCAATGCTTTGTCTGCTATGGAGATGTTTACACCAAACGTGTTGGACAACTGTCGGGCGATCTCCTGCAGGGGAAGGTTGGTGAAGACTAATTCGCCATTCCGCCAAGCTATCTCTTCAGCAGCGCGATCTGAAACTTCAAGGGTCATGCTCTTTTTCACCTTATTATATATAGCACTTTCGTTTGGCTTCAGAACCATGCGCACAGAATTGGCTTTATTGCTCACCATCACGGAACCTTCGAGTAGGGTGGTTTTCACTTCCGGATCGTCCGGATAGGACTCTACGTTGAAGTGAGTTCCCAGTACCTCTACATTGACCGACTCTGTCTGTACGATGAAAGGGTGTTCCCGATTCTTCGTCACTTCGAAATACGCTTCTCCTTTCAAGTCCACTTCCCTGTGTTTCCCCTTGAATTTCTTGGGATAGGTGAGAGAAGAGAAATGGTTCAGTGTCACTTCCGTTCCATCGGGTAACTTTATAGTCCGTGTGTCGGCCAGTGTAGAAACGGTTTGCAAGGCGGCAGGTTTCAGATAGCAATAAGTGCTCCATCCGATGTAGCAGAACAAAGCGATGGCGGCTACTGCCGAGAAAATGCGTATAGAGAAAAGCCGGTGTGCCGGACGTGGCAATCGCTTCTCTAATATCTGATAGCTTGCCGCTGCCGAGAATCTTCCTCTGGGCGAGCGGGTGGAGGCTATGAGTTTCTCCAATAATCGGTTAAGTTCCTGGTCGGTATACTTCATTTTTTATTTCGTTATTTTTTCACCAGCCGGATAGACATTTGGGTCGTTTCCGACTTTCCGTTCTGAGGCCGGCAGATAAGCTGAATGTATTCATTCGTTCCCACTTTCTGGGGATAGACCAGAATAGTGGCTTTGGCCGATTTACTGCCTCCCTTGATGGTGACTTTATTATCTTTAATCTTAAAAAACTGTGCCGAAGAACTTCCGGGTTTCGTCGGACGTGAGGGTGATTCGATGAAGACAATCCGGTCTTCTTTCGTTTTATCAACCGCAATGATCTTTACCTGGAATTCGGCTTCCGCAGTATTCTTTTGGTAAGAGAAGTCCTGCGCTTTCTTTTCGAATCCCAGATATTCCTTGGGATAGGAGTTGTTGCCGTTTTCGCATGCAGTGAAACACAGTGCCATCGTAAACAATGCAAAGGTTGTAGGTCTTAATAACTTCTTCATAAGCTAAGTCTTTGTGTTTTGATTAAAATGAATTTCACTGATAAAGACAGAGCGTTCGAAGGATCTCCCTATCGGGAATATGCAAATAAAAGTTAAACCTTGTCCATCGTTTCCGGTCGGTGGTTCATTGTTTATCGTTCATCGTCAATATCGCTTCTTTCAGTCGGATTGTTGCTTTCTGGAGTTGGGCGTCTACGGTCTTTGTGCTGATGCCCAATTCTTCGGCCACCTGTGCATAGCTTTGTTTTTCTTCGCGGACGCGGATGAACACTTCTCTGCAACGTTCGGGCAGGCGGTCGAGCGCCTTCACATAGATGGCGAATAGCTCTTCACTGATCATTGATTCCTCGGGCGAATCGCTTTGTGCTTCCGGTTCCGGCAATACTTCGGTGGATACGGTTGTGCGCCTGTTTTCTTTTTCCAGATAGTTGAGTGAGGCGTTTTTCACCAGTATGAAGCAATAGTCCTCAATGCTTTTGACTTCGGGCAACGAACTGCGTTGTTCCCAGAGTTTCAAGAATACATCAAGTACGATCTCCTGCGACCATTCTTCCCGCTTTACGTAATAGTAGGCAATGCGGTAAAGCCGGTCGTACGTCATATCGTAGAAGGATCGGAACGCCGTTTGCGAGTCCAGCTCCTTCATTCGTCTTAATAGTTTTCGAACCTCTGATTCGGTCATGACTTTATAATTTTAGTTGTCCACCCGGAGAAGATCGCTCATGATGCTGTCGGAAATAAAAATTCCTTCTCGGGTGAGGCGCAGAGCACCTTCGTGTATTTCTAATTTGCCGTTTTCTAAAGAAGGACGTGCCATCTTGAGGCAGTATTGTTCCAGTTCGGTTCCATAATCGTTGCGGAGGCGTTCGAGTGAAATTCCCCATTGAGTGCGGACGGAGGTAATGACAAATTCATTGTACCGGGTAGTTAAATCCCGTTCTTCCCGTTCAAAGTCCCGTTTGCCGCTTTCGATGCCTGCTATGTATTTCTCTATCGACGAACAGTTCCATTCGCGTGTTGCTCCGTCGAAAGAGTGTGCCGACGGACCACAACCGAGGTAACTGGCCCCTTGCCAGTACGAAGTGTTATGGCGTGAATACATTCCCGGCTTGCAAAAGTTGGATATTTCGTAGTGCTCATATCCTGCTTCCTGCAGCCGGTCTATCAATAAGGTGAAGAACCGGACACTGCTGTCCTCGTCCACTTCTTCAACCTGGTGTTTTTGCAACATTCTATAAATAGGAGTACCTTCTTCATAAATCAGGTGGTAGGCCGAAACATGCTCCACATTGAGGGCAACGGCTTGTTGCAGGTCCTTTTCCCAACGCTCTGCTGTCTCACCGGGAAGTCCGTAAATCAAGTCGATGCTGATGTTGCGGAACCCGTAGGTACGGCATAATTCTACTGCACGAATGGCTTGAGTGGCATTGTGGCGTCGCTTCAATAACGTAAGCGTGGCATCATCAAAAGTCTGGATACCCATACTGATGCGGTTGAATGGCAAGCGGGAGAGCATTTGCACATATTCCGGACAGAGGTCATCCGGATTGGCTTCAAGCGTTATTTCATGGCAATTTTCCATTCCGTATACACGCCGGACGGTGTCGAACACTTTCCGGAAGTCCTCTTCATCAAGTTGCGAAGGAGTACCTCCACCAAAGTAGAGCGTTTCTATGGGCTCTCCTTTCAGGTAAGTATATCTCATTTCCAGCTCCTTGCAGAGGGCTTTGATGTAGTGTCCTTTCCGTTCGCTTCGCGTGGTGGAGTAAAAATCGCAATAAATACAGCGTGTCTTACAGAAGGGGACATGTATGTATATGCCTGCCATGATAGTCTGAGTTATTTTTGCGTTTTAAATTGCAAAAGTAAGGTTTTCGTTTTAGTAAACAACTTTGCAGGGCATATATTCTTTCTTATTTAACGGGAGGAAAGTTCCTTTTTAACCATTTGACAATCTGATTATCCGATGATCTCAGAATGCTTTCGTTTCGTGCCGCTCTGAAGGTTGGAGAAAAAAACGCCTGCATTTGCCGGTAGGATTTTCCCATGTGTCACAGATCTGTGATATCTGTTCTCCAATAGATAGCTGTGCGGCGGAATCCTGCCCTTTTTCTTCTATTTCCCTCTTCTTTCGGTGATTCTGTTATATATAGTTTGACTGGCTTTACAGAACAACCGGAGGAGAAAGAGGCATTCATACGGCCTTTTTGTTATAACAATATATGTAATGTGGCAAAACATGAGGAGATTTTCGGAAATGAAGTAAGCATTTCCGGAAAGTGCTTACTTCTTTGGGTCCGAATACTTACTTCTTTTTCCGGAAATACACCGTCTTTGTGCTGAAAAACCGCCGTCTTTTGCCTCAAATACTCCCGTTTTGCGCCGAAAACTCTGTTACTGAATCCTATTTCATTCAGTTTGGCAGAAGGTAGTGTAAGCAGATGTGAGGTGGATAATGCTTTTTAATAGATAATAAAGGAAAAGACTTTCATTCTGACAAACGGTTTATTCTCTTCCTGTTTGTATCAACATGTTACATAACATTGTTTAGTAACACTGTCAGTTTTATTGCTTTTCATTTGATTAATGCCTAATTTGCGCCTCAGTAAAAAAAGGGTATGCGAAAAACACATACTGAATCATTCATTTAAATCTTATATATCATGAAAGTATATCAGACTAACGAAATTAAGAACATTGCCCTTCTTGGCAATGACGGCTCAGGAAAAACCACTCTCACAGAAGCGTTGCTCTATGAGAGTGGTATTATAAAACGTCGCGGCAGGATTACTGCCAAGAATACCGTAAGCGATTACTTTCCGGTGGAACAGGAATATGGATATTCCGTCTTTTCAACTATTTTTCATGTGGAATGGAATGGAAAGAAACTGAACATCATAGACTGTCCGGGCAGCGATGACTTTGTAGGTGCTGCCATGACGGCACTCAACGTAACCGATACAGCTATTTTGCTGCTGAACGGACAATATGGACCGGAAGTGGGAACACAAAATCATTTCCGCTATACCGAAAAACTGGGTAAACCGGTAATCTTCCTGGTGAATCAACTCGATAACGAGAAGTGCGATTATGATATGGTGCTTGAACAACTGAAGTCCATTTACGGACCGAAAGTGGTTCCCGTCCAGTATCCTTTGGCTACAGGCCCGAATTTCAACTCACTGATCGACGTGCTGCTGATGAAGAAATACTCTTGGGGACCCGAAGGTGGAGCACCCACTATTGAAGAGATCCCGGCCGAAGAGATGGACAAGGCTATGGAAATGCACAAAGCCCTGGTAGAAGCCGCTGCTGAGAATGATGAAGGCTTGATGGAAAAATTCTTCGAACAGGATTCACTGACAGAAGACGAAATGCGTGAAGGTATCCGCAAAGGATTAGCTGCACGTGGCATGTTCCCCGTATTCTGTGTATGTGCAGGCAAAGATATGGGTGTACGTCGTCTGATGGAGTTCCTGGGTAATGTAGTGCCCGGTGTATCCGAAATGCCGAAAGTGCACAATACCCGTGGTGAAGTGGTGGAACCCGATCCCGATGGGCCTACTTCACTCTATTTTTTCAAAACAGGTGTGGAGCCGCATATTGGCGACGTTCAATACTTCAAGGTGATGAGCGGAAAAGTGCACGAAGGAGATGACTTTACGAATGCCGACCGCGGTTCGAAAGAACGTGTGGCACAGATTTATGCTTGTGCCGGTGCCAACCGTATCAAAGTAGAAGAGATGGTGGCCGGTGATATCGGCTGTACCGTGAAGCTGAAAGATGTTCATACCGGAAACACGCTAAATGGTAAAGGTGCCGAAAACCGGTTTAATTTTATTAAATATCCGAATTCTAAATATTCACGCGCCATCAAACCGGTGAACGAAGCCGATACAGAGAAGATGATGGTTATCTTGAACCGTATGCGCGAGGAAGATCCGACTTGGGTCATCGAACAATCGAAAGAGTTGAAACAGACCATCGTACATGGTCAGGGTGAATTCCACCTCCGTACTTTAAAGTGGCGTCTGGAGAATAATGAAAAACTTCAGGTGAAATTCGAGGAACCGAAGATTCCTTATCGTGAGACCATCACTAAGGCGGCCCGTGCCGACTATCGTCATAAAAAACAATCGGGTGGTGCCGGACAGTTTGGTGAAGTACACTTGATCGTAGAACCATATTATGAAGGAATGCCGGTGCCCGATACATATAAGTTCGGTGGACAGGAATTTAAGATTAATGTGAAAGGTACCGAAGAAGTTCCATTGGAATGGGGCGGAAAATTGGTATTTGTTAACAGTATTGTCGGTGGTTCTATCGATGCCCGCTTCCTGCCTGCTATCCTTAAAGGTATCATGTCCCGTATGGAGCAGGGACCTCTCACCGGTTCGTACGCCCGCGATGTACGTGTCATCGTATATGACGGAAAGATGCACCCGGTAGATTCTAATGAAATCTCGTTCATGCTGGCCGGACGCAATGCTTTCAGCGAAGCATTTAAGAATGCGGGACCGAAGATTCTCGAACCTATTTATGATGTAGAAGTCTTTGTGCCTTCCGATAAGATGGGTGATGTGATGGGAGATCTCCAGGGACGTCGTGCCATGATCATGGGCATGAGCAGCGAAAACGGTTATGAAAAGCTGGTCGCTAAAGTGCCTTTAAAAGAGATGGCTTCTTATTCGACAGCGCTCAGCTCGCTTACCGGAGGTCGTGCTTCGTTCATTATGAAATTTGCAAGTTACGAACTTGTTCCGAGTGATGTACAGGATAAATTAATAAAAGACTTCGAATCCAAGCAAACAGAAGAATAATGTGGTTACAGCCTGCCGGACTACGGGCTGCAAATGGCTGAACTGCTGAGTTATAAAGCTACGAGGAGTGTACAATGTATGTGCAACTGCTCGTAGCTTTGTTCTTTTAAGGCATTCTGCTTGTGGTTGTAGCTGCCGTTACATGCCATTGACAGTTCGTCGGTCGTCTCTTGAAACCTGCTTACTCATTAACAATGATTAAAGAAAGTAGATTTTCTGAAGAGAAATCTTTAATTTTTTATTAAATTTGCAAACCAAAGGCATATACGTTTTGTTATAGTGGTCAGAATACGACCTAAAAAACGTCTTTCGGTTAATTATAGAGAACATCCTGTTAAAACAGGTTAAGCTGTTAGGAGTGTTAATTAGGGAGTGTTAATTTTGTTGCTATGAAAAAGTCAACAATCTGGATATTAGGCATTATTATGGGTCTTTCCTTTCTGAGTTTGCTCTATTTACAAGTGAGCTACATCGAAGAAATGGTGAAGATGCGTAAAGAACAATTTAATACATCCGTGCGAAATGCTTTGTTTCAGGTTTCAAAGGATGTGGAGTATGATGAAACGCAACGTTGGCTGTTAGAAGACATTACTGAAGCGGAACGTAGAGCACTGGCTCAGTCTTCTTCTACTACCGAACAGAAAAATGGTTTGATTCAGCAATCGGAGCGTTATAGGTTCAAGTCACCGGACGGAACCCTGTATTCGGAGTTTGAACTAAAGATGATTACCACCGAGCCGTCGAAGGTGCCCAAAGCCATGATTTCGGAGAGACATGGCCGGAATACCATTCCGCAGACATCGCGAAGCTTGACCGACGCTATTAAAAATAGGTATATGTATCAGCGTTTCCTGCTCGACGATGTAGCTTTGCGGATGATTTACAAAGCAAGCGATAAGTCGATTGGCGAACGGGTGAACTTTAAGAAGCTGGATAATTATCTGAAGTCTAACTTTATTAATAATGGTATAGAGCTGCTATATCATTTTTCGGTAATCGATAAAGATGGACGTGAGGTATATCGCTGTTCGGATTACGAAGAGGGAGGAAGTGAGGATTCTTATACCCAACCTCTGTTCCAAAATGATCCGCCTGCGAAGATGAGTATTGTGAAGGTGCACTTTCCGGGAAAGAAAGATTATATCTTCGACTCGGTTAGTTTTATGATCCCTTCGATGATATTCACTTTTGTACTGTTGATTACATTCATCTTCACTATCTACATCGTCTTCCGCCAGAAGAAGCTGACAGAAATGAAGAATGACTTTATCAACAATATGACACACGAGTTCAAGACACCGATATCTACCATCTCGCTTGCCGCGCAGATGCTGAAAGATCCCGCAGTCGGGAAATCACCGCAGATGTTCCAGCATATATCGGGAGTCATTAATGATGAAACGAAGCGGTTGAGATTCCAGGTGGAGAAAGTTCTTCAGATGTCTATGTTCGACAGACAGAAAGCAACACTGAAGATGAAAGAACTCGATGCCAATGAGTTGATTTCCGGGGTTATCAATACGTTCGCTCTGAAGGTGGAACGCTATAATGGTAAGATTACATCGAACCTTGAGGCTACCAATCCTGTTATATTTGCGGACGAAATGCATATCACCAATGTGATATTCAACCTGATGGATAACGCGGTGAAATACAAGAAGCCCGAAGAAGACCTGGTGCTCGACGTGAGAACTTGGAACGAACCCGGTAAACTGATGATTTCGATACAGGACAACGGTATTGGTATTAAAAAAGAAAACCTGAAGAAGGTGTTTGATAAGTTCTATCGCGTGCATACAGGTAATCTGCACGATGTAAAAGGTTTCGGTCTGGGACTGGCTTATGTGAAAAAAATTATTCAGGATCATAAGGGAACCATCCGGGCGGAGAGTGAACTGAATGTAGGAACTAAATTTATTATTGCATTACCTTTATTAAAAAATGATTGATATGGACGAGAAACTGCGTATTTTATTATGCGAGGATGATGAAAATCTTGGCATGCTTTTAAGAGAATATTTACAGGCGAAAGGTTACTCTGCTGAGTTGTATCCTGATGGAGAAGCCGGATTTAAGGCTTTCCTGAAGAATAAATATGACTTGTGCGTGTTCGACGTGATGATGCCTAAGAAAGATGGTTTCACGCTGGCACAGGAGGTTCGTGCGGCCAACGCTGAAATTCCGATTATCTTCCTGACTGCAAAGACACTCAAGGAGGATATTCTGGAAGGATTTAAGATTGGTGCGGATGATTACATCACCAAACCTTTCAGTATGGAAGAACTTACTTTCAGAATTGAAGCGATCCTGAGACGTGTTCGTGGAAAGAAGAACAAAGAAAGCAATATCTATAAGATCGGTAAGTTTACGTTTGATACACAAAAGCAGATTCTGGCTATCGGTGACAAACAAACTAAGCTGACTACCAAGGAATCGGAATTGCTGGGATTGTTGTGTGCACATGCCAACGAGATTTTGCAGCGTGACTTTGCTTTGAAGACTATCTGGATTGATGATAACTATTTCAATGCCCGTAGTATGGACGTATATATCACCAAACTGCGTAAGCACCTGAAAGATGATGATTCGATTGAGATTATCAACATCCACGGAAAAGGTTACAAGTTGATTACCCCCGAACCGGAATCATAATGGAGAGGGGGATATACAGAAATAAAAAAGCCGGAAAACATTCGTTTTCCGGCTTTTTTATTTCTGTTGAAAATATTAATCCGCAATTCTTTTATTGATCGCAATGTAAGAAATGAGTCCGAGTACCACCAATACTATCGAGCCTCCCAAGATAGCGTTGTTGTTCACGTCTCCGGTCAGAGAACAAACAATCAGAATGATTATTCCGACTAAGATTAATATCAATCCTAAATTCTTTAATAAGCCTTTCATGTGTGTGTATTTTAATAGATTATTATATTCCAGTCACAAATTAACGCATAATTCTTTAACGAGCGAAATTATTTTCGCAAAAAAACCATTAATTAGCCATAAATAGTTGATTTGGTTGCTTTCACTTCTCCGTATTGATTAATCTTTGGTATTGAAAAATATCTTTCTCAATACTTCCTGGCTTACGCTTAATTCTTCGACTGTGATGCCGTGCAACGCCTCTTTCAGTGTTCGGTTGGCTATAACACGGGCTTTTTCTTCCAGTTCTTTTCCTGTTTTGGTCAGGTGGATCAGATTGGTACGACGGTCCTTTTTGTCGGAGATACGGACAACCAGATGCTGGCGTTCCATATTGTCGATTAAGCGGGTCATACTCGGTTTATCTTTAAAAGTTGCATTGCACAACTCTTGTTGGGTCACTCCGTCTTTTTCCCAGAGAAAAATAAGAACCGTCCATTGTTCCGGACTGATCTCCAGACCGTTCTGTCTGAAGTTACGGTATAGCTTACGGTTGATGGCGGCAGAAACTTTGCCATTCAGGATAGCAAAGATTAGTCTGATATCAAAATTAAATTGTTCGATCATGAAATTATTGTTTAAGCAACTTTGCAAAGATAAATGTCTTCTTCGACAAATCCTATCCCATGGCATAAAAAAAGATTAAATGTTTGCAGTTCAAAATAAAATGCCTACCTTTGCACCGCATTTTTAAAATCAAATAATTTATTTATTTAATTAAAACGAGTATGAATCAATACGAAACCGTTTTCATTTTAACTCCCGTTTTGTCTGATGTTCAGATGAAGGAAGCGGTAGAAAAATTCAAAGGCATTCTTCAGGCTGAAGGTGCTGAGATTATCAATGAAGAAAACTGGGGACTGAAGAAACTGGCTTATCCAATCCAGAAGAAGTCTACAGGATTCTATCAGCTGATTGAGTTCAATGCAGAACCTACTGTTATTGACAAGTTGGAATTAAATTTCCGTCGTGATGAACGCGTAATCCGTTTCCTGACTTTCAGAATGGATAAATACGCTGCAGAATATGCTGCAAAGAGAAGAAGTGTTAAATCAAACAAAAAGGAGGATTAATCATGGCACAACAAGTTCAATCAGAAATCAGATATTTAACTCCGCCTTCAGTAGACGTTAAGAAGAAAAAATACTGCCGTTTCAAAAAGAGTGGTATTAGGTATATCGACTACAAAGATCCTGAATTCTTGAAGAAATTCTTGAATGAGCAGGGTAAGATCCTTCCGCGCCGTATCACCGGTACTTCTTTGAAGTTCCAGCGTCGTATTGCGCAGGCTGTGAAGAGAGCACGTCACCTGGCGTTACTTCCATTTGTAACTGACATGATGAAATAAGGAGGAAAAGTATGGAAATTATATTGAAAGAAGACGTAGTAAACTTGGGTTATAAGAATGACATCGTAACTGTTAAGTCTGGTTATGGTCGTAATTACTTGATCCCCACCGGAAAAGCTGTTATTGCTTCTCCTTCTGCAAAGAAAATGTTGGCTGAAGAACTGAAACAGCGTGCTCACAAACTTGAGAAAATCAAGAAAGATGCTGAAGCACTGGCTGCTAAGTTGGAAGGTGTATCTTTGACTATCGCTACAAAGGTTAGTTCAACCGGTACTATCTTCGGTTCTGTTGGTAACATCCAGATCGCTGAGGAATTGGCTAAGTTGGGTCACGAAATCGACAGAAAGATCATCGTTGTAAAGGACGCTGTAAAAGAAGTTGGTTCTTATAAAGCTATCGTTAAACTGCACAAAGAAGTTTCTGTAGAAATTCCTTTTGAAGTAGTAGCTGAATAAGCCTATCATATGACATTGAGAAGGGACATTCCAAAACGGGATGTCCTTTTTTTTGAGAGATTATTGGGAAAGTGTCTTTGTTTATAAATAAAGAGATACCCGGCAGAGGTGCTCAGTGTTGAAGAAGGGGAGATGTGGAGGAAACGACTTCCGTAATGGAAAGGTACGGATATAAAAAAAGTCTGTACGTGCTTTTGCACGGCAGACTTTCAATTCTCTCTAATGTTGTTCGAGATTATTCAGCTACAACTGCTTCAGTTGCAGTAGAGTCAGTTGCTGTAGTATCAGCTACCTGAGCTGCTGCTTCAGCTGCAGCTGCTTCAACTGCTGCGATAGAGTCAGCGATACGGATAGAATCTGCAGTTGCTTTTTCAGCGTCAGCTGCTTTGTTACCACAAGATGCGAATGATACTGCTGCGATAGCTACGAACATCAAAACTAATTTTTTCATTTTCTTTGCTTTTTAAATCTGTAATACAATCAATTGCTTATTAAAACGATGCAAAGGTATGTACTTTTTGCATATGTTGTACTCCTAAACCCAACTTTTTTTTATTTTTTTTTTAGAAGAATGTTTCATTATGTTTTTTTGTATGTTTTAAAACATATCTAATCTTCTGCTATACTGTTATATAGATAGCGTTTGATACTTCTTTTCGGAGTCTTCTCAAACTCAGTGGGGTAGAGTTGAATCTGGCTTACTTTTTCGTAGGCTGCCACGCTATTATTCAAATTCTTCAGGTTTTCGTCCATAATCGTTTTCAGGTTATCTTCGTGGTTGAGTCCTAAAGAATCCAGCGCTTCATAATCGGCATATACCAAGGCAACCAGTTTCTTGTTTCGTTCTATGATAAGACTTTCGAGAATGAAAGGCAGATTATTAAGTTTAGCCTCAATTTCTTCGGGAAAGATGTTCTGTCCGCTCGAACTGAGTATCATCGTCTTCAGGCGGCCACGGATGAAAATATTACCTTCATCGTCCATAGTGCCTAAGTCCCCGGTGCGCAACCAACCGTCTTTAGTGAAAACTTCGCGGGTGGCTTCCGGATTTTTATAATATCCCGTCATTACGTTTTCTCCACGCACTTGTATTTCTCCGGTACCGGCTTCCGGATTCTCCTTATAAATACGGGCTTCCATGATATCGAGTATTTTACCTGATGAGGAAGGGACGAATTTATCCCAGGGAGCATAACTGATGAGCGGCCCACATTCCGTCATGCCGTAGCCAATGGTGAAAGGGAACTTGATTTTATGGAAAAACTCTTCTACTTCCGGGTTCATAGCGGCTCCGCCGATAATAATTTCCTTGAAGCGTCCTCCAAGGGCATCAATCAGCTTCTTGCGAATCTGTCCGTATATCTGGCTGTCGAGAAGAGGGATGCTCAACGCCCATTTCATGCCTTTCTTGCTGATGATGGGTTGGATTACATTTTTATAGATCTTCTCGATGACAAGCGGTACTGTGATAATCAGGTTGGGTTTGACCTCTTCGAAAGCTTTCATTATGATTTTTGGGGAGGGAACTTTGCCAAGCAGAGTTACGTGCGTGCCAACTGCCGTAGCGGTCAGAAAGTCGAAAGCACATCCGTAAGCATGGGCAAGTGGGAGGAAAGAGAGCACTTTATCACCTTTTTTTAGCAATTCCGTTCGGATACCGAAAGTCACATTACCGGCCAGGTTGTTGCCGGTCAGCATTACCCCTTTACTGAATCCGGTAGTGCCGGAGGTATAATTCAGTAACATAACCTTGTCGTTGGACAAGGTGGTGTAAAGGACATCTTCTTTTTGGAATCCTTTCGGGTAAGTTTCTTCCATGCACTGATTGATATGTTTCAGGAATTTCTGAACCGTTTCGCCGTCGCGTTGGTGCAGGCAACGGAAGTCTGTCAGTGAAAAGACGGCACGAATGCCGGTCAGTCGTTCTTCTTCCAAAGTTTCCCAGATGGTGTCGCTGGTGAAAAGGAAGACAGATTCAGAATGATTTACGATATGGTGTACATCATTCGGATTGAAGTCTTGCAAGATAGGTACTACGATGGCCCCGTAGGTAATGGTCGCCATGTAGGCGATGCACCAACGGGCATTATTTTTTCCGATGACTGCGATTTTATCTCCCCGGCGCAAACTACAGTGCTTGAAAAGCAAATGAAGTTTGGCTATTTCTTCGGCTACTTCACCGTAAGTATAACTTTCCGGTTCACCATAATTGGTGTAGCAGGGCAAATCCCAGTTTTCACGGAAACTATTTTCGTAGAGTTTTATAAAGTTTTCTTTTATCATTGCACGTTTTTTGAAGATTTGTGCAAAAGTAGGTATAAACTTTCAGAATAGAAAACCTCTAACTCCTTTTAACTCCTTCTGCATCTTTACTCCTAATAATAATGTGTAACTTTGTACCGAATATGCGTTTTTACAGATTATGATAGATACCACTGTATTTCAAGATAAGACAGCCGTTTACTATACTTTAGGCTGCAAGCTGAATTTCTCAGAGACTTCGACGATTGGTAAAATCCTGCGTGAGGCAGGTGTGCGTACGGCCCGGAAAGGTGAAAAGGCTGACCTTTGCATTGTCAATACCTGTTCGGTGACCGAGATGGCGGACAAGAAGTGCCGTCAGGCTATTCACCGCCTGGTGAAACAACATCCCGGTGCGTTTGTGGTGGTGACAGGTTGCTATGCCCAGCTGAAACCCGGTGATGTGGCAAAGATAGAGGGAGTGGACGTTGTGCTTGGTGCGGAACAAAAGAAAGACCTGCTTCAATACCTGGGCGACTTGCATAAACACGAAGGAGGAGAGGCTTATACAACCGCAACGAAAGATATCCGTTCCTTTGCCCCGTCTTGTTCAAGAGGTGACCGTACCCGCTTTTTCCTGAAAGTACAGGATGGGTGCGATTACTTTTGTTCTTACTGTACCATTCCTTTTGCCCGTGGACGGAGTCGCAACGGGACTGTCGCATCTTTGGTGGAGCAGGCACGGCAGGCTGCTGCCGAAGGTGGGAAAGAGATTGTGCTGACGGGAGTCAATATCGGAGATTTCGGAAAGTCCACCGGTGAGACTTTCTTCGATTTGGTGAAAGCACTCGATCAGGTAGAAGGCATTGAGCGTTATCGCATTTCTTCTATTGAACCCAATCTGCTGACGGACGAGATTATAGAATATGTGTCCACCTCCCGCAGCTTCATGCCTCATTTCCATATCCCTTTGCAGTCCGGTTGCGATGAAGTGCTCCAGTTGATGCGCCGTCGGTATGGAACGGAGCTTTTTGCTTCGAAGATTGCAAAGATAAAAGAGGTGATGCCTGATGCGTTTATCGGCGTGGACGTAATTGTGGGTACACGTGGCGAAACCGACGAGTATTTTGAGAAAGCCTATGAATTTATTTCCGGACTGGATATCACGCAATTGCATGTGTTCAGTTATTCGGAACGCCCCGGTACCCAGGCACTGAAGATAGACCATGTGGTGACTCCTGAGGCGAAGCATCAGCGAAGCCAGCGTTTGCTTGCGTTGTCGGATGGGAAAACGAAGGACTTCTATGCCCGTCATATCGGCCAGACTATGCCTGTCCTGATGGAGAAACCTAAGGCAGGAGCGCCTATGCACGGCTTTACGGCAAACTACATTCGTGTAGAGGTGGAAAGTGACCCGGCATTGGATAATCAAGTAGTAAATGTTCTCTTGGGAGATTTTAACGAAGATGGCACTGCACTGAAAGGAACTATAACACAATAAACATGAAATCGAAACTTCTTTATTTGTTAACCTATGTGGGGATGTGGCTTTTGGCTATTCTTCCGTTTCCGGTGTTGTATGCCCTGTCCGATTTTATTTACTTCTGGTTGTACCACGTGATTGGTTACCGGAGAAAGGTGGTGGGTACCAATCTGAAGAACTCTTTTCCGGAGAAGTCGGCAGCAGAATTGAAGGCCATTGAACGTAAGTTCTATCATTACCTTTGCGACTATATGCTCGAAGATGTGAAAATGTTGCGCATGTCCGAGAAAGAGCTTTGCAAACGTATGACTTACGAAAACAAGGAAGCTTATCTCCGGATGATTGACGAACGGGGCGGGATTGTCCTGCTGATCCCCCACTATGCTAATTTTGAATGGATTACGGGGATGGGAATGATTATGCGTCCCGGCGATGTACCTGTACAGGTATACAAACCTTTGAAAGATGTTTATCTGGATGGTCTTTTCAAGTACATCCGCAGCCGCTTCGGAGGGTACAACGTGCCGAAGCACTCCACCGCCCGCGAAGTGATCAGGCTGAGACGTGACGGCAAGAAGATGGCTATCGGACTGATTACCGACCAATCGCCCAATACGAACGAGGCGCACCATTGGACTACTTTTTTGAATCAGGACACGGTGTTCATGGATGGTGCCGAGCGCATTGCCAAGATGATGGACTTTCCGGTTTTCTATTGTGAGTTGCGCAAGGAGCGGAGAGGGTATTGCCGCGTAGAGTTCGATCTGGTCACCGATCGTCCGAAAGAAACCGCCGATGGTGAGATTACCGAAATCTTTGCCCGCAGATTGGAGCAGACCATCCGGAAGGAACCTGCTTACTGGCTTTGGTCACATAAGCGCTGGAAGCTGAAACGCCCCGAAAAGAAAGATGAATAAGATATCTGTCGTTATATTGAACTGGAACGGTTGCGAAATGCTCCGTTCGTTTCTTCCCTCCGTACTCCGGCATTCCGAGGCGGAAGGTGTGGAAGTTTGTGTGGCTGATAATGGTTCTACAGATCAGTCGGTAGAGATGCTGCGGCACGAGTTCCCTTCGGTTCGCCAGATTCTGCTGGATGAAAATCATGGTTTTGCCGACGGTTATAACTTTGCCCTCCAACAGGTGGAAGCCGAATATGTAGTTCTGCTGAATTCTGATGTAGAAGTAACAGAGCATTGGCTGCAACCGATGGCTGATTATCTGGATACCCATCCGGAGGTTGCTGCCTGCCAGCCTAAGATACGCAGTTGGCGACAAAAGGACCTGTTTGAATATGCCGGCGCTTCCGGCGGATTCATCGACCGTTATGGTTATCCGTTTTGCCGGGGACGGGTGATGGGAGTGGTCGAGGCGGATAAAGGACAATATGATACAGTATTCCCCGTGTTCTGGGCTACCGGTGCCGCCCTGTTCATTCGTCTGGCAGATTATCGTGAGGCAGGCGGGCTTGACGGGCGTTTCTTTGCCCATATGGAAGAGATAGACCTTTGCTGGAGGCTTCGTGCCCGTGGACGGGGGATCGTTTGCATTCCTCAAAGTACGGTGTATCATGTAGGAGGGGCCACATTGAAAAAAGAGAATCCGCATAAAACCTTCCTCAACTTTCGTAATAATCTTGTCATGCTCTATAAGAACCTTCCGGATGAAGAGTTGCCCGGAGTGATGCGGGTACGTTGCTGGCTCGATTACATTGCGGCAGCTACGTTTGTTCTTAAAGGACAGCTGCCCAACGCAAAGGCCGTTCTCCATGCCCGTCGTGAATTTAAACAATTGCGCGATAGCTTCCGGGATGCAAGAATGGAGAATCTCAGAAAAACTTCCTCACACTTTATTCCCGAACGGATAAAAAGTAGTATCTTAGTGCAGTTCTATGTGAAAGGGCGGAAGTTCTTTTCGCAATTACCAGATTTTAAAGGATAACGTTATGGAAAAACTAATTCGAAGAATCGGGCTGGTAGCACACGATGCTATGAAAAAAGACCTGATTGAATGGGTTCTTTGGAACTCGGAGTTATTGATGGGACATAAGTTTTATTGTACAGGTACCACTGGTACGCTGATACTGGAAGCATTGAAAGAGAAACATCCCGATGTGGAATGGGATTTTACCATTCTGAAGTCAGGTCCTTTGGGGGGTGACCAGCAGATGGGATCGCGTATTGTGGACGGAGAGATCGATTATCTTTTCTTCTTCACTGACCCGATGACCCTGCAACCGCACGACACGGATGTAAAGGCACTGACCCGTCTGGCAAGTGTAGAGAACATTGTTTTCTGCTGCAACCGTTCCACTGCCGATCATATTATTTCGAGTCCGCTCTTTGTTGATCCGGATTACGAACGGACACATCCGGACTACTCCGGCTATACGAAACGTTTCGAAAACAAACCGGTAGTTACCGAAGCAGTAGAATCGGTAAAGAAAAGAAAGAGAAAGAAATAAGAGCCTATTCGGCTGCAAGTATATTTCACTACAGAGTACATAGAGGGCACGGAGCTTTAATTATATAGAATTACTATATAATAACTCCGTGCCCTCTGTGCGTTCGGTGGTACATCTACTTTGTGGCGTATCGGTTTTGCCTGTCGTTTATCTTTCTGTTTTTGTCAAGAGCAGATTTATGTATTGTTAACTTCCAAGCCTTCATCTTTCCCGCCGTTGATTATCAATAGGAGAAAAAAGATTATCTTCTGATGAAAACACATTTTCATGCCGGGAAATGTGTCCCGACATACCGGGAAAAGTATCGGAAGCAACCGTCTGAATGAGTAAAACTCAGGCTCTAAATGGGGGGAACACCGGCTCTGCAGGCTTCAAACCAACGCTCTTCCGGAATTTTTTGATGCAGGTACAAAAAAATAGGGAGAAACATTTATTCCTCCCTATTACCGTATTTTAATTCGAATATACTTTATGATTACATAGGCAAAGATACTCTGTTTTCTTGCAGAAGTCAAGCTTTTGCCTGTTTTTATTTTTCCAATGATCCGGTCGGGAATATGTTTTCACTCATTATAATAGGTGCTCAACTGTTCTATTACCTTTTCCGGTTCGTCCGGGGCGGCTGCGTGTCGGATAGCTATTTTTCCTGTTTTATCAATAACGACAAAGCAGGGGATACTCAGTATTTGTCGTTCGTTTCCAAGTTCGGCATACAACGATTTTCCTAACTTTTCGTTTACCAATAAGTGATAGCCTTTCAGTTGGTGATATCCGATGGTTTTCTCCCATTTCTCCTTGTCCTGAGGGCGGTCTATTGAGATGTATAGGTACACAATGTCCATGTTATGTGTTTTTTCTTTGAGGGCGGGCAGGTATTGGAACTTTTTGATGCATGGGCCGCACCAGGTGGCCCATACGTCGATATAGACCACTTTGCCTTTGAAGGGTTTTACCGCATCTTCCAGATTTTCAACTGTGGAGTCGCAAGGCAGAATGTGATAGTCCTTGTCGTCGATGCGGCTGTTTTGGAAGCGGAGGTTTTTATTAACGCCCGGTTCAAGAACAGATAGAAAGGGGCTATTGGGGAATTCGGCCTTATATCTTTCGTATAGTTGGGGGATTGAGGGAGTGTTTCTTGTTTGAAATTCGTCTTCGTAGATAAGTAGCGCTTGTGCATATTGCAGATTGTCGCCTTTGAAGAATTTCCGGTAGCGGTCGAAGCGGAAGGCGCAATAGTCCTTTATCTCTTCGGGTTTGCCATTTTCCAGTTTTATGAATTGTGCGCCGATCAAGTCGTTTATAAAGAGTCCGATTCCGCGGTAGGAACGCAGATAATCACTGTCTACGGGTTGATTGATGATTTCTGCAAGTTCTTTACGCCAATTTTCGGTAAAGTTTTCATTTTTCACCAGATACATTGCGACGTGCAGAAAGATAGACCGATAGGTGTAATCGATGTGTGCACGCTGCTCTACGAGAAACTCTTTATCAAGTCCGGAGGCATTTACAGAGTCGAGTGCCTGTTTCATCCTGGCATCTGCCAACTGATGATATTGTTCCAATGAAGTCACCCCTTCGAGTTCGTGAGGCTGCATGTATATCAGATTGTCGCTATATTGCTGATAGTCGTCCACCGCTTTCAGACATCGGTTGTAGACCCGGTTGGTGCCACTGAAGTTGATCGTGTCTTTGGCCACAGCGATAGTATCTTTGCTTCCCGGTGTCAGGTAGAGCGTGAAAGAATTATTCCCTTTGGCCCATACATGAATCGTAGTGGGACGGCTCACGCTGAATTCATGAACGAACTGCCCCTGAGGGTCAGCTTGTGCCTTAGTGCCCAAGGTAATGAAGAACAGGTGATCTTTTCCTGTAGGCCAGTAAGCGATTTCGTTGTCCGGGGTGGTCTTGACTACAATTGTCGCAGTTTGTTGTGCGCTGATTTCTCCCGTTAGCAACAACAGGAGGATTAATAAAAGGTTTTTCATCGTATTAGTATATTAATGTTGATTCAGTCTCTCGTGCAATGCATCTCTACTCCGGCAGAGTCGATGTCTGCTCCCATGGGCGGATTCCTTTTCGACAGTTTGATTTCTATTTCCCTGATTTTCGGAAAGTCCCGGAAGAGCCTTTTCACGATTCGTCCGCAGGCGTGTTCCAGCAGTTTAGAGGGAATATCCATTTCTTCTTTCAGCGCGGCGTGTATGTCTGCATAGCTGACGGTATCTTCTACTTCATCCGTTTCGGTGGCTTTGCCAAAATCGGTTTTCAACCTCAGGTTGATGATGAACTCGTTGCCAATCGCAGTCTCTTGTGGAGCTACTCCATGATAACTGTAGAAACGGACGTTTTCCAGAAAGATATAATAGTGGGTAGTCATAAATATAAAGATTGATATTGTCTTCTGGCAAAGATAAGATAATAAATGCAATTATGATTTCTGTTGTTGCGATTGCTTGGTTTTGATAAAGTCTTTTTGCGCCACAGCCTGCGGAATCAGTTTCAGAAATATGGGAGTTGCGGCAATGC
Source organism: Bacteroides sp. 11BF (assembly GCF_019633765.1). NCBI lineage: Bacteria > Pseudomonadati > Bacteroidota > Bacteroidia > Bacteroidales > Bacteroidaceae > Bacteroides > Bacteroides sp. 11BF. The sequence goes on along the minus strand of NZ_JAFKPJ010000013.1, from coordinate 88,447 downwards.
AGATTGTCAGAGTGAGCAATAGCAAGACAATGGCTTGTCCCCATTCATTATGGATAAACCGGCTGACAACCGGATATTCGAAATGTAAAAGGGGGGCATGTATTCCCAATGTAATGACCGAGTAACGTCCCAGATAAGAGATGACAGGGAGCTTTTTAAACTTTTTGCAGAAAAGCATAATCATAAAGATGCCGGCAAACGCTGAGGCCCAGAACTGGAAAATGTTGCCTGCATAATTGTTGGTACGCATACCGACAAACGTGGCGGTGAAGTACATCACAACCAAGGCTGCCAGGATACATAGCGGAATCAGTTTGTCGAAACGGTGGGGAAAGAGGAAAAAGTTGTAACGGCGAATCCAGAATCCGGCCACATAGAAGGGCAGGGCGGTCATGGCTATGTCTATGTACAAGGGCAGTTCGATCTGGTGTTTACCCATATAGAATCCGGCGATTCCGATCAGGAGGGTGAGGGCAAACATCAAACCTAACTTCCGGTCGCGCAGGCTGTGGACCAGATAGAACAGGATATTGCAATTGAAAAGTGCCAGCAAAAACCAGATAGGAGGGTTGAACTTGATCAGGGCATGATCATGAAACACAACTAAAAGCTCTGTCCAACTGACCGGGAGTTGAAATACACCCGGAGCAATTTTCCATACAATATACTTCAGGAGGAATGCGCTGAGATAGAAAAAGAGGAAGGGGACGATCAATTTGTTTATCTTCCGGATGAAGAATCCGAAAAGCCCCTCGTACGACTTGAAGAAGATACCTGAGATAAAGAAATAAAGGGGCATACGAAAACTGGCGATCATCGAATGGTAATCGAGCTTTTCGAAAGCTCCACCTATGTGTGCCATCACCACCAGGATGATGCAGACTCCTTTCGTCAAGTCTACAAAATCAATTCGTTTGTTTTTGTCGTCTCCCATTCTGACTGTTTGTGCATTGGTGCAGCAAAGATACTGAATATTACTGAAAAGCAAGAGAGAAGAGCGAAAAACACACCGGTTCGCTCTTCTCTCTTTGTTCTTTTTCTTCCTTGGGAAACTGACGGATATTATTTTTCCGGATTTCTGCCGGTTTGCTTAACCAGTTCTCTGATTTTCTCATTCAGGCTTTCGGCTTTCATGAGCTGTTCCAGTGTCAGATGCATCCGGTAACGCCAGTAGTGACGGGGATTGGCAGGGACATTAATCCGTTCTTCCTGCACATTCGGGTTGCGCCATCTTCCGTCCATCGACAACCAATCTTGTAGTGACAGGATGCAAAGGATGGAGTTACTGTAGAGGTGGTTGCGGACCACTTCTTCACACAGTTCCGGTGTTGCTACGGCAGGGGCGGTGCCATAATGCCCCAGCATCTGATTGTAGTAACGTTGAGTCTGTTGATAATCCTCTTCCCACCATCCGCGTAAAGTCGACATGTCATGGGTAGAGAATGTGCAAACCGAGCGATACGGGTATTCGTTCAGACGACCGAACTCTTCAGCCGGGTTCTTGGGCATCCGCTGGATTTCGAGACTCAGGATGCGTAGGTCATTCATCACCCATGCCACGCAGTCCGGTATCATTCCCAAATCTTCACCACATACCAGCATGCGGGTCGACTGAGTCAGTTGTGGCAGTTTCTTCATGGCTTGTTGTTGCCAGAAGTCATTATGGCGATGATAATAATACTGATCGTAAAGTCGGTTGAATGCTGCTTTCTCCCAATCGTTCAGGGCACGGTAGATGAAGTCGTGCTGTACTCCGATACGCGGATGAAAGAGGTTCGTATCCTTACGGTCGGGCACAAACAGTACGTCGCTTATCAAGGCGTACAATCCGTCTCTGATCCATATGCTGTCTTCATCGTTCTTGCCGGCAAAGAAAGCTTCCACTTTGCGTTGAGTGTCGAACTCCGGACGCATGCGGTACACTTCGTACGTGTCGGTCGGCTCAATAAAGGTTTGTTTGACGTAGGCGGTGTGGGGACCAAACACTTGTCCGAGGAAGTACTCGTGGATATAAGGCGTCAGGAATTCTTCGCGGAAAGGTAGTCCGTAGCTTTCTATTTCTTCACGGCTCATGGGCAGTGCGGGAACAAACTGCCCCAATAATCCATGCACGGCATTCATCGGGATTTCCCAAATGCGGAAAAATCCCAGAATGTGGTCGATGCGGTAAGCGTCGAAATACTCGGCCATCTTTTGGAAACGTTTCATCCACCATTTATAGCCATCCTTTTCCATTACGTCCCAATTGTAGGTGGGGAAACCCCAGTTCTGCCCGTTGACAGAAAAATCATCGGGTGGGGCACCGGCCTGTCCGTTGAGATTGAAATAATAGGGCTCTGTCCAGGCTTCCACACTGTTGCGGCTGATGCCGATAGGGATATCTCCCTTTAGTACCACTCCGTGCTCGCGGGCATAAGTGGTTGCTTCCAGCAGTTGTAAGTGGAGGTTGAACTGTATATAGAAATAGATGGCGATATTGGGGTAGACTTCCGTACCGGGACGGCAAAGCTCTTCAATCTCTTGTGCATTATATTCCGAATATTTAGGCCATTCGCGGAAGTTTGGTGTCCGGTATACGTCACGCAGATAACTGAAGGCAGCATAGGGTTGCAGCCATTCTTTGTTGGCCTCAAAGAAATCACGGAAGGCTTTCGAAGCCAATACTTTTTCTCCTTCTTGCTTGAATAGCTGATGGAAATATTCCCATTTTCCCCGGTTCACTGCTTCGTAGTCGATGGCAGAAAGTGAATTCAACTCTTTCTGTTTTTGGTTGAAAGCGGTAGCGACTTCTTTATCTTTCAGGGTACCCATCTGTTTAAGGTCGGCATACATCGGGTGGAAAGCATAGATGGAAATACTATTGTAAGGGTAGGAATCTGTCCATGTATGGGTCATGGTGGTGTCATTGATCGGTAGAATCTGTACCACTTTCTGGTTGGTACTGACTGCCCAGTCCACCATTCGTTTCAGGTCTCCGAAGTCTCCTACACCGAAGCTTTTCTCCGATTTGAGTGAAAATACGGGGACAGCCACTCCTGCACCTTTCCAGGCCGGAACGTCAAAGTAGACATATCGGTCGGAAATAACCAGTGTTTCGTTTGCTTTAATCTCGGGGGCAGCCATGTAACGGTTAGGATTGTTTTCCCAAGCTTCAGCTTTCTTCTCTTCCTTATTATATAATACAAATTTGTACTCTAATGGAAATTCCAGTTTAGATGCATCCAATTCGGCTTGCCATTCCGGGAAGTTGATGTCGCTCATAGGCCATGCTTTGTCCGGGTTCCAGTTGCCAAAGACTTTCTGATTGCCACAGATGGCCAAACAGTAGTTGCCGTTGATGCGTGGAGCATAAGCCTTGATCACCAATCCTTTTTTGTAACTTTTGGGGGTTGCACTCCGGTCACGGTGTGCCAGAAGCGATTCGGTGAATGCCGAACTGTAGAAATACTGCTGCTCCGGAAGGTTCTTCCAGCAATCATTGATGCGCAGACTTTTTTTGTCATCCGCAGGCAGGTAGACACGCCGGGGGAAAGAGTGCCATTCAGTACGGATGTTCTTGTTGTCGCGATAAATGTGATAACTGTATTCTATAACTCCTTCTGCCGGTGATTGAAGAGCTATTTCACTGCTCCAATGGATACCGTCTACTGTGGCGAGGGAGATAGCTTTATCCGGATCATTGTTTCCAAGTTCGGGTACAGAACCTAATATTCTGACTTCTTCTCCCCAACTTGTGCGATACTCAATATGAAATGATACTATCATATATATTAGATTTAATTTTTGACTAATGATTTTGCAAGTATAGAAATATTCTACGTATGTCGTATCTTTACTTTCATCGAACTACTTTAAAATAGTATGCAAACGTTTGTGTTGTTTATGTTATTAAACATTGAAAGGAGCCAAGAGGCTCCTTTCAATGTTTTTGCTTACATATTAATCATTTACAAGGCTGTGCTTTTATCCGCATCTGGATGCACCGCAAGTGGTACAGATGAGGCAACCTTCCTGATAAACCAATGTCTCATTTCCGCAGTTCGGACATTTTTTGCCTTTAGCTTCCGTTCCGTCCTGCACATATTTCTTCAGCGCACGTTCTACACCATTCTTCCAGGTATTGATGTTTTCGCTGTCCAATTGTAGCGAACCTACCAGTTTGATGACTTGTTCGATCGGCATTCTCCAGCGTAGCACACCTGAGATCAGTTTGGCATAGTTCCAATATTCTTTGTTGAACTTCTCGGACAGACCTTCGATTGTCATTTTGTATCCGCGTTTGTTTTCAAACTGGAAGTCGTAACGTTTGTTTCCGTTCTCATCGACATTCTTGATGATGCGTCCGGTATTTACACTTTTCGGAATAATGATTCCTTCGTCGTCGTCTTGCAGACCGGTGAATATTTCGTAAGGTCTGCCGTCGAGCAGGCCGACCAAAGCTACCCATTTCTCTTTATTGTTCTGGAAACGCACAACATCAGCTTCAAGTACCGGCGGACGTACTTCAACTACCGTTGGCGGCTTGCAAGGAGGAAGCTCTTCTTTCTTGTCTTTGTCGGACTTCGCAGAGATAAGCACTCCTGAACGGGAACCGTCACGGTAAACCGTACAGCCTTTACAACCGGACTTCCATGCTTCGACATACAGGCGGTTCACCAGTTCTTCGTCTACATCGTTCGGCAGGTTAATGGTCACACTGATGGAGTGGTCTACCCATTTCTGGATTTTGCCTTGCATACGGACTTTCATCAACCAGTCTACGTCGTTTGAAGTTGCTTTATAATAAGGTGACTTGGCCACCAGTTCGTCCACCTCTTCCTGAGTATATCGTTTGGAGGGATCGTAACCGTTCGCTTCCATCCAGGTCACGAATTTGTGGTGGAACACGATGTATTCTTCAAAAGCGTCTCCGGTTTCGTCTACAAAGTCAACGCGTACGTTGGTGTCATTCGGGTTCACTTTTCTTCTGCGTTTATATACCGGGAGGAATACAGGCTCGATACCTGAGGTTGTCTGAGTCATCAGACTGGTTGTTCCGGTAGGAGCGATGGTCAGACACGCAATGTTACGGCGACCATATTTCTTCATGTCTTCATACAATGCCGGATCAGCTTCGCGCAAACGGTTGATGAACGGGTTGTTCTTTTCTCTTTCCGTATCGTATACATCGAATGCACCACGCTCTTTGGCCATATCCACCGATGAACGGTAAGCACCCAGTGCAACGGCTTTGTGTACTTTCTCAGAGAAGTCAGTCGCTTCTTCTGTTCCATAACGCATTCCGAGTGCGGCGAGCATATCGCCTTCGGCAGTGATACCGACACCGGTACGTCTTCCCTGACCGCTCTTCTTATAAATCTTTTCCCACAAACCGCGTTCAGTGTGTTTCACTTCTTCGTTTTCCGGATCCAGATCTATCTTCTCCATGATGCGTTCTATCTTTTCCAATTCCAGATCGATGATATCATCCATGATGCGCTGAGCCAGTGCTACATGTTTATGGAAGAGCTCAAAGTCAAAGTAGGCATCTTTAGTGAATGGGTTGACTACATATGAATACAGATTGATGGCCAACAGGCGGCAAGAATCATAAGGGCACAAAGGAATTTCTCCACAAGGGTTTGTCGAAACCGTTTTATATCCCAAATCTGCATAACAGTCGGGCACTGATTCACGGATAATGGTATCCCAAAACAATACGCCCGGTTCAGCCGATTTCCATGCATTATGCACAATCTTCTTCCACAAGTTGGAAGCATCGATCTCTTTCACCGTAGTGGGATGGTCAGAGTCAATGGGGTATTGTTGGGTATACTTTCTGCCTTCTACAGCTGCTGCCATGAATGCATCATCCAGCTTTACTGAAACATTGGCACCTGTTACCTTGCCTTCTGTCATTTTTGCATCAATGAATGCTTCGGAATCCGGATGCTTGATCGATACACTGAGCATCAACGCACCGCGGCGTCCGTCTTGGGCAACTTCACGTGTAGAATTAGAATAACGTTCCATGAATGGGACCAGCCCGGTAGAAGTCAGGGCTGAGTTTTTCACAGGAGAACCTTTGGGACGGATATGGGAGAGGTCATGACCTACACCTCCGCGTCTTTTCATTAGTTGCACCTGCTCTTCATCTATTTTGATGATAGCTCCGTACGAATCGGCAGAACCATCAATACCAATCACAAAGCAATTGGAAAGTGAAGCAACTTGATAATCGTTACCGATACCTGTCATCGGACTGCCTTGCGGCACGATATACTTAAAATGGTCAAAAAGCTCAAACAATTGTTCGGAGCTTAGTGCATTTGGGTACTTTGCCTCGATGCGGGCCACTTCGTTAGCAAGTCTCCAATGCATGTCCTTCGGTGATTTCTCGTAAATATTTCCGAAAGAGTCTTTTACTGCGTATTTGTTTACCCAAACTCGCGCAGCAAGTTCATCGCCCTGAAAATATCGTAAAGATTCTTCGTAGGCTTCCTCGTAAGAGTAAATTTGCTTTTCCACGATGCAATGTGTCTTAGATTTCTTTATTAATAAGTAAATATGTAGAAGCTTACTTATCATTAACAAACGTGCCTGCAAAGCTATGAATGTTTTTTGGTATATCAAAATAAAAACGAGATAATTTATTAACCGGTACTAAGTTATCCGTTTATAAATGATAAGCAATTGATAAACAAATGAATGATGGTTTTGTTCAGTGCCTGAAGTTTTCCAAAAAGAAAATTAATCTAAATTGGAAATGAGATAGAATGATTATTCTTTTTATATCTTTGCAGAAAAAAGATATGATGGATACAGTTAAGAACAGAAGAACTATCCGCAAATATCAGCAAAAAGATATTACGTCGGATTTGTTAAATGATTTGCTTGAAACTTCATTTCGTGCTTCTACGATGGGCGGAATGCAGCTTTATAGTGTAGTTGTCACTCGTGATGCCGAGAAAAAAGAAATACTTTCTCCGGCACATTTTAATCAGCCGATGATAAAGTCTGCGCCGGTGGTGTTGACATTTTGCGCAGATTTCCGTCGTTTCTGCAAATATTGTCAGGAAAGGAATGCGAAACCGGGATATGATAATTTAATGTCTTTTTTGAATGCGGCTATGGATACTTTATTGGTTGCACAAACCTTTTGTACGCTTGCCGAAGAGGCCGGACTGGGTATTTGTTATTTGGGTACTACTACTTACAATCCTCAAATGATAATCGATGCTTTACACTTGCCGGAACTGGTATTTCCCATTACTACTGTAACGGTGGGATATCCGGCGGAATCTCCTAAACAAGTAGATCGTCTGCCTATAGAAGGTATCATACATGAAGAGAGTTATCACGATTATACAGTCGAAGATATAAACCGGCTGTATGCTTATAAGGAGTCCTTACCAGAGAATAAGCAGTTTATAGAGGAGAATCATAAGGAGACTTTGGCTCAAGTGTTCACAGATGTTCGTTATACAAAGAAGGATAATGAATTTATGTCTGAAAATCTGTTGAAAGTACTTCGCCAACAAGGTTTTATGAATGATGGGCAATAACTGGCGGTGATTAATAAACAGCGAACGATGAACAGCTTGCATGATTGGTTGCAAATGTTCATCGTTCACTGTTTATCGTTCACTGTTTATATTTCTTTTCTTTAGTAAAGTTTCTATGTTTTCCAGATCGGACCGGAAGCTCTTATCAACTTCGCACTGGCCTTTTACTGTTTTGCATGCATGCAATACGGTGGCATGATCTTTATTGCCTATGAATTTTCCGATTTTGGAAGTAGAGAAGTCTGTATGTGTCTTGGCCAAATACATGGCAACCTGACGTGCCTGTACCACTTCTCTTTTTCTTGATTTGGTGTGGATGGCTGATGATTCCAAGTCGAAATGTTTGCAGACCACATTAATGATATCATCGATGGTCACAGCTTTCGTTTCACTGCGGACTACTTTGCGGACAATGCGTTGTGCCAGATCCAAATCGATTTCTTTATTGTAAATAGTCGAGTGGGCCATGATAGAAATAACAATGCCTTCCAAATCACGCACGCTTTCGTTTACATTCTCGGCAATGTAGTCTATTACTTCAGAAGGGAACTGTAACCCATCCCTATGAATCTTATTTCTTAAAATGTTCTTTCTGAGTTCTACAGTCGGTTTTTCCAGTTCGGCTACCATACCCCATTTGAAGCGGGTTAACAGACGCTCTTCCATGCCTTGCAGTAATACGGGAGCACGGTCGGAAGTCAATATCAACTGTTTGCCGTTTTGGTGTAGGTGATTGAAGATATGGAAGAAAGTATTTTGTGTTTTGGTGACACCGGCAAATTCTTGAATATCATCAATGATCAGTACATCGATTGTCTGGTAGAAGTTGATAAAATCATTCGTTGTATTATTGCGCACAGAATCGGTGTACTGTACCTGAAATAAATGTGCTGAAACGTAAAGCACTCTTTTGTCCGGATACAACTCTTTTATGCGAGTTCCGATGGCGTTGGCCAAATGGGTTTTTCCTACTCCCGATGCTCCATGAAGAAACAACGGATTAAAGACCGTCTTGGCCGGATTTTCGGCAACGGCCTCGGCAACACTTCTTGAAAGTTTATTACTATAACCTTCAATAAAGGTTTCGAAATTATAGTTCGGATTTAGATGTGGGTCAAGGTCTTGGACAGCCGGAGCACGCAATAACCCCGGAGCTTTCCTTTCGTCAACCCGGGGGAGTCCGGACTGAGGGATAGCCGTAGAGCGGGTAGTAGACTCCTGGTTCACGGTTGTCCCTGAACTTTTGTCTACCAGCACATTGTACATCAACTTAGTGCCGTCTCCTATAACCTTATATAACGTCTTACGTAGCAAGTCCACAAATTTATCTTCCAGAAATTCATAGAAAAACTGGCTGGGAACTTGTACGATTAACGTTTTGTCCTCATATTTTAAAGGAACAATGGGAACAAACCATGTTTTGTATGTCGACTCAGGAACATTGTCTCTTATAATTTCAAGACAGCGGTTCCATAGGCCGACATGACTCGATTCACTCATAGCGGCTGTAATACATTTATTAATTAAGCAAAACTTCTACGATTGCAAAATTGGGAATCTTATTTGAGAAAAACAAATCTCTTTTTTCTTGTATTTCTCACTGAAAGAATAATGTGTTTACTTTCAATGACTTATCATTTTCCAGTAAAATACCCCTTGCCGGAAGCTATTGCTTTTTTGTAACTACTTGTTGATTAATTGTTTATCAGATAAATTTCCACATAATATTCTTGAACCTGATAGCCGGTACAGATATCCTTTCTGTCTATGGATAGACTTTTAAAGGATTTCATCCTGTCCTTGTTTCGTAGGCGCTTATTTAGATAAATTCTATTTAAGAGGCTTCACCTACTTATCTTTTTTGCCAAACAGGGAGAAGTGGACATATCGTTTGGGATGTTCCTTCAGGTCTTCAAGCAAACTTGCTGCATTGATGGTAGTTTGGTTCAGGTTATTGTATAATTGTGGATCGTTTAGCAGCAAACCAACGGTGTTGTCTTTGCTGTTAAGCTTTTCTGTAAGCATTTTTACGTTACTAAGGGTTGCGTCTATTTTTTTGAACGTAGTGGCATAATCAATTTCTTTCAGATTGCCACTGATTACGATAAAGTTGTCTCCGATGGTATTCAGCTTCCCTGTTAATTGTGGAATATCATTATTCATCAATACTTTCAGCTGGCGGCTGGTAACTTCCAGATTGGCCGTCGTCTTTTCAATAGAATGCAGAGTTGCCGGGATACTTTGATCCGCCATAATCGTGTTCAGTGAAGTAAGGATAGAATCTAATTTAGGTAGCATCTTTTCTACGGCGGGCATCATAGCTGCTACCTTTTCCATCATTCCGTTGTTCAGAGTTCCGGGAATTGTATCACCTACCATATAACGTTCGCGCGGATTATTAGCCAATAAGATATTCATTCTTACTCCTCCCATCAGTTCGGGCACCAATTCGGCAGAGCTTCCTTTCGGTATGCGAAGATCAGTGTCTACTTCTACTTCCACAATGACATTTTCCGGTTGGTTATAATCATAGGCAATATCACGGACAATACCTACACGGACACCGTCGGCAAATACCGGGCTGGACTGTGCCAGACCGTTTACATTATGGAATTTTACATAAAAATAGCTGGCAGGCTTAAACATATTAATGCCCTTCAGATAGTTAATCCCGAAGACAAGTAAGCACAAGGCCGCAATACCTGCTATTCCTATTCTGACTTCTTTCGTAATGAGTTTCATGTTTTGTTATTTAGTCTTTTTATTTATTTCTTCTTTTCTTAAATTCGGCTATAGCCTCATTGATATTCATTTTCTCTCCGTTGCGGAATGCAATGATGAAAGCATCCTTAAATAATGGAGTTACCGTATTACGGCGCGTCCGCAGCACCTTGTTATAATCAGGAGATGCCCCGTAAGTGTATTTGTATATTCCGCCTTCTTTATAGTAATCTACGTCTTTCAATCCCTTCAGTCGTTTGTCATTTTTGGCCAATGGACGTGAGGAAGTAAGTATTTGTATCTTAAACGTAATTTCGGAGTCGTTTGTTGTGCTTTCTGCAACAATTGGACGTTGAGTTTTCGTTTCTGCTATTAACTCTTTGGGACGTGAAGAGTTTTTAGGTCTTTCTACTGCTTTTTCTTGTGTACTATCTGTCTGTGCAATCACAGGTGCTTCTGTAGCTTCTTCGTCATCATTTGGCAAAATGGTACGACTGGCACCGGTCAAACGGATTTCGTGTTCTCTTTTATAAGCCAGAAATGCCCGATAGATTCCTCTTGACAAAGTAGTGGTTCCTTCATCCGTATTCAGATAGCGTTCCTCTTCAGGAGTGGAAATGAAACCAAGCTCAACGAGAATACTTGGCATGGCACTGGCCTTTAATACCAGAAACCCGGCTTGGTGTACACCACGGTCTATCCGTTTGCAATGATGGCGAAACTGTTTTTGAACCAAAGATGCCAGATGCACACTCTGCTCCATATATTTATCTTGCATGAATTCGAAGATGATATATGATTCTGCAGAATTAGGGTTGAAACCTGCGTAACGGGTTTTATAATCATCTTCATATAAGATTACAGAGTTCTCCCGTTTGGCAACTTCCAGATTGGCATCCGATTTGGCCAGACCTAATGTCCAGGTAGAAGCACCTTTGGCTGTCCGGTTATTGGCTAAAGCATTGGTGTGGATTGAAATAAATAGATCGGCTTTGGCATTATTGGCAATTTCGGCACGGCGATCCAGTGGTATAAAAACATCTTTGCTACGGGTATATACTACTTTTACGTCGTTGCAGTTTTGCTTAATCTGATTGCCCAATTTCAATGCTACCTTCAGATTGATGTTTTTTTCTTTAGATATCTTTCCGATGGCTCCGGGATCATGACCGCCGTGTCCGGCGTCAATAACGACAACAAAATCTTTTGCCCAGGCACTACCGACGTTTAGTGGAGAAACGAGTACCCAAAGGCAAATCAGTATATATAATATGTGTGGTCTACGTAGTTCCATATAAAAATAATGTGCAAATGTAGCAGAATTTTGTTGAAAACTCACTATTTAGTGTTAAGTTTTGAGTTTTTTACCTTACTTTGCACTCGAAATTTAAATGATATAACGATGCTGAAGTTCTTGAAAAATTGGACGCTTCCGGTAGCGATGTTGTTAGGCGCCATTGGTTATCCTGTATTTATCAGCCTTTCTTTTTTGACTCCGATACTGATTTTCACTATGTTACTGCTTACTTTTTGTAAAGTATCTCCTTGTGACCTGAAGCCTAAACCCTTACATTTGTGGCTTTTGTTGATCCAGATATTCGGTTCATTGGCGGTTTATCTTCTTCTTTATCGTTTTAATAAAATTGTAGCGGAGGGAGCAATGGTTTGTGTCATTTGTCCTACAGCTACGGCAGCGGCGGTCATTACTTCTAAATTGGGTGGAAGTGCTGCCAGTCTGACTACTTATACGTTGATTGCAAATATTGGGGCGGCTGTTGCAGTTCCTATTTTCTTTCCGTTAATAGAAGCAAATCCGGATATTAGTTTTATAGATGCATTTCTGGTTATTTTGAGTAAAGTCTTTCCATTGTTGATTTGTCCTTTTCTGGTGGCCTGGTTTCTGCAGAAGTTCATTCCTAAAGTTCATCAGATATTGTTAAGCTATCACGAATTAGCATTTTATTTGTGGGGTATTTCTCTTGCCATCGTAACGGCACAAACTATTTATTCGCTGATTAACGATCCGGCGGACGGACTGACGGAAATCATGATTGCAGTAGTTGCTTTGATAACTTGTTGCTTGCAATTCTTTTTAGGGAAAACCTTGGGTAGTGTCTATAATGACCGAATCAGTGGAGGACAAGCTTTGGGACAGAAGAATACGATTCTTGCCATTTGGATGGCTCATACTTATCTGAATCCACTTTCGGCTGTGGGACCGGGGAGTTATGTTTTGTGGCAAAACATTATTAATAGCTGGCAATTGTGGAAAAAGAGAAAGAATGATATGAAATAGAGAATGTAAGATACCGATTTGAAGCTGTTGGACTTTGTTTGTCCCTTTGTTTTTTCCTTTTTCCTACTTATTACTGGATTACTATACTGGCGATGTTGTCAGAAAATAAATAAGGATGTAATTATGAATATTGTTTCATTGCGAAAGAATCCTCAATATTTAGAGGAAGCGATTGCTTATTTCCAAAGTAAATGGGCTGACGAAAACAGTAAAATGGTCTATGATAACTGTTTTAGAACCTGTGTGGTGTCAGAATCTCCCTTACCACAGTTCTATCTTCTGATGGATAACGAAGAAATAATAGGTTGTGCCGGACTTGCAACAAATGATTTTAATTCACGAATGGATTTGTATCCGTGGCTGGTTGCCTTATTCATAGAGGAACGATATAGAGGACATAATTATGGAAGATTATTAATCGAAACCGTAGAAAAAGATACCCGACAATTGGGGTTTGGGGATTTATATTTGTGTACAAAACATATAGGCTATTACGAACATTTCTGTTTTAATTATATAGGAGATTGCTATCATCCGTGGGGGGAGCATACACGAGTTTACCAAAAACATATCACTTTCTCAGCTGATCTTTAGAGATACTTCTGGCATTTACACGTTTGCCACAAGTTTAGTATATTCCTTTGTTTATATAGCAAACTAAACCTTTTGTTACCTTTGTGTATCAGGCCCATTATTCGGTGAATATTTTTGTTTTCTTACTATCTTATTCCCCCGTTATTAATTATAAGAGTATATTTAGTTTGGTATATCTATAGCCGGTATAATGTACAGTGGAGATAAAGAATTTAAAGTGCCCTCTATCCGGTGGGACGGAACTATAAAATATTGGATTATGGATAAAATATTGCGAGCTTTCTGGAATCGTTATTTTCATTATGATTGGGCTTTTGGTCTGTTCCTGATTTTATTATTCGGTGTTCCCCGGTTTGTTATTGTCCTGCAATCTTACGTGACAAGAAGTTATGGTATAGTGATGTTTGTTTTTTTAGCCATGTGGTTTGTACCCTTTATTTTCCTTACCGGATACGGACGAAAATGTATTGGCATAAGGAAGCCTGATCACTGTGGACGTTTGTTTTTGTCTTTTATTGCGGGAGGGATGTCTTGTGCTGTTATATTTGCCCTTTTCTTTTTATTATATGATAAAACAATAGATAACGCGTTTGTATATATAGGAGGGAATAATCCCGGGGCATTCATTTCAGGACCTGATAAGCAGCTTTATTTTTGGATAGCTGTTATTCCAAGTATGATATTTAGCCCGATAGGGGAAGAGTTTCTATACCGTGGGGTGATACATGGCAGTTTTGTTCAAAGGTTTGGTGAGTCGAAGGCCTCTGTTTTAGATTCATTGGCCTTCGCTGTTACCCATGTTGCCCATTTTGGTATTGTTTATGTTTCTGGTATTTGGCAATTTCTTCCTTTCCCGGCTATTCTTTGGGTTTTATCCATGTTCGTAGTCAGCCAGATTTTTTTCAGATGTAAGCAGTTTTGTAATTCCATTTGGGGAGCCGTGTTTGCACATGCCGGTTTCAATTGCTTCATGATGTATTTTATTTTTTATCAGTTATAGAACACACTCTCACTTTCTGAATTTAGTTAAGTTCTGATAGTTTCATGTGCTCTACATCGAATACTACTTTTTTGTTTGCTCTGCTTAATTCCTGCAAAGAAATCTGTTGGGCATTGGGAGTGGGATTACCTATCGAATACCGTTTTGTATTGTCGTCCGGATCACGGAAACAGAATGTATAGTTTATCAACAGTAGCGGGTATTGTTTGGCATTGGGATAGGTCTGAGGGTGTTGTACCAATACGATCCTTTGATTCTCAATAGAAAACTGAGGAAGCAGGCGTATGAAAGTGTTCCCTAATACAATTTCTGTTTCCTCTGCGATGTCGAACTGTACATTGTTTATCAATAGGTCACCTAACCTCAATTCATCGGCTATTGCCATGCGCTTCTTGCCACCTTTACCAGTACTGTCTTCAAATTCAATGATTTTCATTTTAAGTTTCTGGGCATCGGCTTCCGATATGCTTGAAAAACTGTGGTCTGGAGCAAAGTAGAGTTTACTTTTTATTTCATTTATCTTTCCCCTTACTAAAAGTCCTTTTTCGTCAAGAGTACTACTGATAGATACTTCCGGTTTTGTCCATATGAGCCGCTGTGCCCCGAAAGGCTCTAAAGCTACGCATTTATTGTATCCGTTTATTATGTCAGGGACAGCTTGTACACAGATTTTCATTAATTCGCTTGCCTCTTTATACATTCCCAGATAGGCTAATGAAGCAGCGCGCAGGTTGAGTATAGAAAGTATACCTCCCCCAAGCTCCTGTTGGTATTTGCCTAACAAACTGTCTGTGTAGTGGATACAGCTTTCCGGATTATTTTTCATAAACCCGATAAATGCATTGGTGAGCCATCTGCCTATTTCGTCGGTAGTTTTCTCTATCCGTTCATATTGGGCATCCAAGCCCATAATGTCTCCGCTATTGATATATTCCGAATAACTTTTACGTAACTGATAATTTTTGCCGGAGAAGTTCATACGGTCGAAGTTGAGTGTACAGGTTTCGAATCCGTAGAAGAATGGGAACCCTAATAATCCGGATTGTCTGGTTATGGAATCCGCTGTATATGTATTGAAGAATTGTACCGGACAATCATTCACGTCCATCACTTTGACGGAAGCCGTGTCCGGTGTGTGTATGAAACTTCCTTCTCCGCCTGTGTCTAATAGATAACTCCGGTTGTTCGCGAATAGAAAAACACAACCGGTTTCTGCGAAACATATATTGGGATCGATGGGCTGCCTTTGCTCCTCTTTCTTGAAAGTTAATTTGCCAAATTCGAATTCTATTTTAGAGATTCTCCGGAGTTCTTTTATTCCTAAGATGGCGTCGTGACCGGAAAAGATAGGATCCTTTTCAACAAGAGAAACATGGACTACCGTGTTGTGGAAAGTGATATTACCCAATTGTAAAGTCTCTACGAAACCGGTGGTAGCTTGTGAAGTACCGAACATGCTGTTTACGGATATGGTATCTCCCATACATGTCACGTTACATTTGCGTGCCATCTCCTGAGTGAGAAAAGTATAGGGTGCTCCTGTATCGAAGATGGTGTTAGGCAATTCGGTTTCATTTATTGTCATTGAGAGTATTAACGGATATGTATAACTTGTAGGAAGTGTACAGGATGTTCCTGGAAAATCTATCCGGAAATTATTTTTTTCCGATAAACCTTGGATTGTTTTTTCTGAACAAAGGAAGTTTCCTTTTCCTTCTATTGTCTGGTAGAGCTTTTTATCTTTGCGCAAGGTCTGCCACCAGGAATTGAGTTGTCTGTAGTTCCCTTTTTCCAGAAGTTTCTCTGTTTTGGCATAACAATAGGCCAACTTTTGTTCCGGAGTACATTCTTTCGGATATAGAGTGAGGAGAGAGTCTACGCATTGAAGCATTTCGTCGGGGCGATTAAAATAATAATTCAATGATACTTTTGCATGTAACCGGGTTGCTTCATCCATCACAGAAGAAGAATCGTTATACAATTTCCACAGTTGTGGAGCATCCTGATAATAGTCTAATGCTAATATTTTCGACCTTAAAGAAGTGGTTGTTTGTGAAAAGGCAGTCATTGAAAAACAAATTGTCCAAGTAAGAATGCCGAGCTTTAGTTTTGCCATGGTAGTATGTATTATGTTTTAATTCAATTAATTCGCGTAAATTTATGTGTTTTTTAACGCGAAGTCATCGGTGCCGATATCAGAGCCCGGCATCTTTTTCGTATAAGCCATAGATTACATTGAAGGTAGAACTGACAGATTATCTACTTTTAGTGTAATCTATGGCATATTAATGAAGTTTTGTTCGTTGACCCGAATCTTTAGTATGCGAACAAGTCATTTGTCGGAATTTCATTTCCTTCGCTACCTGTTACATTCATTTTCAGTTGTCCACCGTTTTGATCAAAGTATCGTACTTCTATTGGGTGGTATCCTTTGGCCAATGCTTTCTGTCCAATCACTTCGCGCGGTCCGTGAGGTCCGTCGTTGTTGATAACTTCTTCACCGTCTATCAGTAAGGTGCTACCGTCATCAGACAGCAGGGCAAAAGTGTAAATGTCATCTTTCGGTGCATTGATAAATCCCTTGATTACCAAACCGATGTTTCCCTTTGCTTTTTCTGGGATCATTATTTTCTCAATGACATAAGTTCCGTTCAGTGGAGCTTTGGGGATGTCATCGCATTTGCTGCCTTTAAATTCATACCATTCAGCTTCCAAACCTTTGCTTGAAGGAGTGGTAGTTGTGGCTGGAGCATATTCGCTCTTAATGAAACGTGTACGTGCGATATCGCCGGCTTTCCCGTTAGGACGGAACGTACGGAAGGTAAAATCGGTTGTTTCTTTCACTGGGATAGGACCTTCGTATCTGGATGATTGCAGTGTCGGAATGCTTCCGTCGGTAGTATAACGAATATCTGCACTCGGATCCAGGCAAGTCACACTAACACTTCCCTCACCAATGAAAGCGTTGTTGCGGTGGAAACCTTCCAGATCGGGGATACGATAATTGATACCCATGATGTTGAGGCGTTCGAACTGATTGGCCAACCGTTGTGCAAAGGCATCCCAGTCTTTCTGCGAAGCTCGGCTCCATCCCAATTCGGCAATAGCCAGCAGACGTGGAATAGCCATGTATTGCATCCGTTCGCGTGAGGGAATCCATTCGCACCAGATGTTTCCTTGTACGCCTTTGATCAGTCCTTGTTGTTCAGGAGTCACTCCCTCGATCGTCAGGTCGAGATCGTAAATGTTGCGTACAGAATTCTTGTCTTGCTGATAATCCAGGTAGAACTGGCTGTTGGGGGAGAAGATGATTGGGTTGCCCTGTTTGGTAGTCTTTTGCGGAGCATCCTTGACCCAACTTCTCCACCACATGACGGTAGCAGTCGGGCTTAATCCACCTTCGATGATTTCGTCCCAGCCGATCATCTCTTTGCCTTTTGAGTTGAAAAACTTTTCCATGTTATGGATAAACCAGGCTTGCAGTTCTTCTTCTGTCTTCAATTGGTTGTCTCGCATACGTTTCTGGCAGTCGGGACATTTTTTCCAGTTTGTCTTTTCCACTTCATCGCCGCCGATGTGCACGTATTTATAAGGGAACAGGTCAATCAGTTCGCTATATACGTTTTTACAAAACTCTATTGCGGACTCTTTTCCGGGACAAACGGGAGAAGAGAATGTGCTTCCCCAACCTACTTTGTCGGTACAGGCTACTCCGGAATAATTGCTGACGGCTGCCAGCATGTGACCCGGCATGTCAATTTCGGGAACAATGTCGATGCCGCGTACTTTGGCATATTCTATCACTTCTTTTATATCCTCTTGTGTATAATATCCGCCATACAGCGTGTCACCTTCCACGATGCGAAGCTTGTTTACCGGAATCTGATAATCGGGGTTATCTTCCGATTTAGCCAGTTCCATGCATGATCGGTCGTGTGAATTGAACGTACGCCAAGCTCCTTTTTCGGTGAGTAACGGATATTTTTTGATTTCAATGCGCCATCCCTGGTCATCTGTCAGGTGCCAGTGGAACTTATTCATTTTATAAAGTGCCATTACGTCAAGCAGTTCTTTTACTTCTTCTTTGGTATAGAAGTGGCGGGATACGTCGAGCATAATACCACGCCATTCGAAGCGCGGGGCATCTTCAATCTGTACGGCGGGTATGGCCCATGTCACGCTGTCCACCACCTGCTTCGATTCAATCTGAGGTGGAAATAACTGGCGGAGTGATTCGATACCGGCTATCACACCGTTATAAGAATTTCCCGTAATCTCTATTTGATCGGGTTTTGCGGTGAGCGTATATGCCCCCTCCTTGCCTTCTATAGCAGTGGTAGAAAGAGTGATGTTTCCTTTGCCTTCTTTCACCTGGATGTTATATCCGGTGGCTACTGACAGAATGCCTTTCAGGTACTCTGCCGCTGGAAGCAGTTCCGGATTGGTGGTACCGATGATGGTGTTTGGGGTTAATACAAACGCACCATGGTTCTGTTGCACTTTGTTTGGCAACGGTACAATAGAAACATCTCTGGTAGCGGGAGTGGGGCTACAGCCCGTCAGCAGTAATGCGCCGGTGAAAGCACAGGTTGCTAACCATTGTTTGTAAGACGGTTTTGTCATAAGGATAATTATTGGATTGTTTTTCAAAATTAGTTTTAGTCTGCTTACTTTTACTGTATGGAAAGCACAAATATACAATCAATTCTTTTGATAATCTTCATTCCTGATTGAAAAACTGTTGCTATCTTTGCTTTTACGTAAACTTTCGCAGTCGGCTGTATGTTTCTTCTTCAGAAGAAATCGGTTTATTAAGTTGCTTTTTGCCTGTTTGTCAGTGTGTGTCATGGGGTGGCTAATGCTTTTGACGTATTGTTTCTTTCGATTTATGTACGTGCCTTCTTGAGACCACGGCTGTGATTCAAAGAGATCACAATTGTGAACTGATGGAACCACAGTTGCAGATTGAACTGAATAACAAACTAAAAACTGTTGATAAAGGCGTGAAATCGATAAGATAAACAGTGTGAATTTGCTTACTGAATAAGGAATGAGCAAGCCGGAAATTATAAAAAGTGAATAAAATATGGGAGCGCTTGATTTAATTGATAAATATTATCCTCAGGATAATGAGTTAAGAAATATATTGTTGGTTCACAGTCGTTCGGTTGCCGATAAGGCATTATGGATAGCCGATAAGCACCCGGAGTTGAACCTTGATACCACTTTTCTGAACGAAGCTGCCATGTTGCATGATCTTGGAATTTTTCTGACACATGCTCCGGGCATTAAGTGTTTGGGTAAGGAGCCATATATTTGTCATGGATATCTGGGAGCCGAGCTGGTGCGCAAAGAAGGTTTTCCGCGACATGCTTGGGTTTGTGAGCGTCATACCGGTGCGGGACTTTCACTGGAAGAGATTATTAAACAGCAGCTTCCTATTCCGCATCGTGAAATGTTGCCGGTCAGTATAGAAGAACAAGTGATTTGCTTTGCTGATAAATTCTTTTCGAAAACACATCTTGATCGTGAAAAATCGGTGCAAGATGCCCGTAAAAGTATTGCCCGGTACGGTGACGAAGGACTTCGACGCTTTAACAATTGGTGTGAGCTGTTTCTTTAGTGCCTAAAAAAGAATTAAAAATCAAGATTCTCAAGTATATTTGGTGAAGATTGTGTACTTTTGCCCCTTCAAGCGTAAACTATTAGTTAATGACGCCATTGAAAGCAAATACAATACTATCATTTATACTATTATTGATCCTCTTGATGCTTCCGGATGAAGCGATGGCTCAACGTCGCCGTGTCAGAGAGGTGAAGGGGCCTATCACTTATTCGCCCCAGCAAACTGATTCATTAAAAGCAGACACGTTGAAGGCTGATACCTTGTCGTTGCAATCTGCCAGGAAGAAGAAACAACCTCTGGATGCCCCTGTGGTTTATTCGGCTAACGATTCCATTGTTTTTACCGAAGGTGGCTTTGCACATCTGTATGGCGATGGTAAAGTGAATTATGAAAAAATAGAATTGGGAGCACAGATCATCACCATGAATATGGATAGTAGTACGGTGTATGCTCGTGGTGTGACTGATTCGTTAGGGGTTGAACAAGGCAAACCTGTGTTTAAGGATGGCGATACGCCTTATGAAACCAAAGCAATCCGGTATAATTTCAAAAGTAAAAAAGGATTTATCAATAACGTTGTAACTCAGCAGGGTGAAGGATATGTTGTGGGTAATAATGCCAAGAAAGGAGCTAATGATGAACTGTTTATGGAAAACGGACGTTATACGACCTGTGATCATCACGATCATCCACACTTCTACATGCAGTTGACCAAGGCCAAAGTTCGTCCCAAGAAGAATGTGGTGACTGGGCCTGCCTATTTGGTGGTAGAAGATGTACCGTTGCCATTGGCTGTACCTTTCTTTTTCTTTCCTTTTTCCAGCAGTTACTCTTCAGGTTTTGTGATGCCAAGCTACATGGACGATTCCAGTCGTGGTTTCGGATTGACGGGAGGTGGTTATTATTTTGCCATCAGCGATATAATGGATCTTAAGTTGACCGGAGATATATTTACTAAGGGGTCATGGGCCGGTAATCTGGAGACTAATTACAATAAACGTTATAAATATTCCGGTTCGTTACAGGCCGGCTATCAGGTTACTAAATTGGGAGATAAGGGATTGGCTGACTATTCGGTTGCCAAAGACTTTAAGATTGTATGGAATCATCGGCAAGACCAGAAGGCCAGTCCGAACAGTACTTTCTCGGCAAGTGTGAATTTCGCGACCAGTAGTTATGAGCGTACCAATATCAATAACCTTTATAATTCTCAGCTGATGACTCAGAATACGAAAACTTCGAGTGTGAGTTACTCCCGTAGTTTTCCGGATCAGAAGCTGACGCTTGCAGGTACTTTCAACATAGCCCAGACCATGCGTGATTCTTCAATAGCTGTCACTTTGCCTGACTTGAATATCACTCTTAGTACTATTTTTCCTTTTAAACGCAAACGTGCGGTAGGTGAAGAGCGTTGGTACGAAAAGATTTCCTTGCGTTACTCGGGGCGTCTGACCAACAGCCTGAAAACTAAAGATGACCGCTTGTTTAAAGCAGGTTTTAGAGAGTGGGAGAATGCGATGCAGCATAACATTCCAGTGCAGGCTACTTTCACTCTTTTTAAGTATTTGCAGGTAGTGCCTTCATTCAATTATACAGAGCGTTGGTATACCCGTAAGGTGATGAAGAGCTATGATGAAACTACTCAGAAATGGGATACACACCCCGGCGATACGATTCATGGGTTCTACCGGGTATTTAATTATTCGGCCAGTTTGTCGTTGAGCACAAAGATGTATGGTATGTATCAACCTCTGTTTATGAAGAAAAAGGAAATACAGATTCGTCACGTCTTTACACCGCAGATTTCGTTGAATGGTTCTCCAAGCTTCGGACAGTTTTGGGAATACTACCGTGATGCAGACGGTAATGACCAATATTACTCTCCTTATTCCAGCCAGCAGTTTGGTACGGCTCCGCGTGAAAAGTCTGGAACGGTTAGTTTCGATGTATCGAACAACCTGGAAATGAAATACCGTAACAAGAAGGATTCTCTTATGAAAATAAGTCTGATCGATGAGATAGGCTTTAATCTTTCTTATAATATGGCGGCAAAGAAACAGCCGTGGAGTAACCTGAATATGCGTTTGCGTATGAAGTTTAAAAAGTTTAATAACTATACGCTAAACATGAATGCGGTGTTTGCCACTTATGCTTATACATTCGATAAGTCGGGTAATGTAATAGTCGGTGATCGTACAGAATGGTCTTACGGACGTTTCGGACGATTCCAGGGATGGGGATCTTCTATCAACTATACTTTTAACAATGATACTTGGAAGAAGTTGTTCGGAAAAGATAAAGATAACGATCAAAAAAAGAAAAAGGATAGTGCTGACGATGAGGGAGGAGAGTCAACCGGTGACGAAGTGGTTACTGAAAAGAAAGTTGAGAAAGCCCAGGCAGACAGTGACGGATATCAGGTTTTCAAGATGCCATGGTCACTGAATGTTAACTATTCGTTCCGTATTAGTGAGGACCGTAGTAAGCCGATCAACCGTAATACCATGCGTTATCCGTTTAAGTATACGCAAAATATCAATATGTCGGGTAATCTGAAGATTTCCAATAACTGGTCGTTTACATTCAATTCCGGATATGATTTCGAAGCGAAGGAGATCACTCAGACCTCTTGTACGATTACTCGTGATTTGCACTGTTTCAATATGTCTGCCAGTATTTCTCCTTTCGGACGTTATCGCTATTATAACTTTACGATCCGTGCAACGGCCAGTATCCTGCGTGATTTGAAGTGGGATAAGAGAAGCCAGACTCAAAGCAACATCCAGTGGTATTAATAAATATCTATGAATGATAAACGGTGAACAATTTGTAGCACGAAGGCGTAAATTGTTCACCGTTTATCGTTCATAGATGGCTGTCTTCACTACCAGTTTATCTCTGTTTTTCCGTGGATTTTCAAGTATTCATTCGTTTTGCTGAAATGCTTATTCCCAAAGAAGCCGTTGTAGGCAGAGAGGGGAGAAGGGTGTGCCGAACTAAGTACCAAATGCTTGTTACGATCAATAAAGGCACCTTTCTTCTGTGCATAACTTCCCCATAGGATGAATACCAGATTTTCTCTTTCTTCCGCCAGAACACGGATAGCAGCATCTGTAAATTCTTCCCATCCGTGGCGTTGGTGCGAACCGGCCTGATGGGCACGTACTGTCAAAGTAGCGTTGAGCAACAGGACACCTTGTTCAGCCCACCGTGTCAGATTACCAGTGGAAGGAGTTGCCGTACCAATATCTTCTTTTATTTCTTTGAATATATTCACCAAAGAAGGTGGAAAGGCTACTCCATCATTTACCGAGAAACAAAGACCATGTGCCTGTCCGGGACCGTGGTAAGGGTCTTGTCCGATAATGACTACTTTTACTTTGTCAAAGGGACATAAATTGAATGCGTTGAATATCAACTTTCCAGGAGGAAAGATCTGGTACTGGCTATATTCGCTTCTGACAAATTCGGTCAGTGTGCGGAAGTAGTCTTTCTCAAATTCTGGTTGTAAATGAGCTTTCCAGCTCTCTTCTATTTGTACGTTCATAGGCTATTAAATAAGGTGTATATTAAGGGCTGTACATTCACGACGCATTTCTTCAGGCCAGATACTTGCTTGAATCTCACCGATATGCGCTTTGCGCAAATAGAACATGCATAAGCGTGACTGACCGATACCTCCACCGATAGAGAGTGGAAGGGTATCATCCAATAATCTCTTATGGAAATAGAGTTCCAGTCTTTGTTCTTGATTTTCTTGTTTTACTTGGCGCAAAAGAGCTTCTTTATCCACACGGATACCCATGGAAGACAATTCAATGGAACGTTGTAGTACATCGTCCCATAATAACAGGTCACCGTTCAGGCCGGGTAAGTCGTTCAGCCCTTTGCTGGTATAGTCGTCATAGTCCGGAGCACGTCCGTCATGTTTTTTACCATCACTCAGTTTGCAACCGATACCAATGATAAATACGGCTCCATACTTTTTACAGATGGCATGTTCACGGCATTTAGGTTCCATATCCGGATATAACTGGCGTAATTCTTCAGAGTGGATGAAGTGTAACTTTTGTGGCAGGCAAGGTTTGATCTGCGGATACATTTCGTATACCATATATTCCGTACGGATCATGGCGGCATAGATACGGTTGACAATCTCCTTAAGGAAGTCTGCATTGCGGTCCTCGGCAGTAATCACTCGTTCCCAGTCCCACTGGTCTACATAAAGTGAATGCAGGTTACCCAGTTCTTCGTCCGAACGAATTGCGTTCATATCCGTATAGATACCATAACCCGGTTCAATGTGATAATCTGCCAAAGTAAGTCGTTTCCATTTAGCAAGTGAGTGGACTACTTCAGCTTGTGCATCACCCAAGTCTTTAATAGGAAATGAGACCGGACGTTCTATGCCATTCAAATCATCATTGATACCCATTCCTTTGAGCACAAAGAGTGGAGCTGTCACACGTCGCAGACGTAATTCCGATGAAAGATTCAACTGGAAGAACTCTTTAATTTGTTTGATGCCCAATTCTGTCTGTTTCAGGTCAAGCAAAGGTTTATAATTCTGAGGTTTTATTAGGTAACTCATAGGTTTATTGATTGTTATTTGTCGGCAAAGATATGAATAATATCTATATCTGTACGAATAATTGGCTAAAATGTTATCAAATTGATCGTTTTATATAGCATAAGAGTTGCAAAATAATATTTGAGGATATGGCGTTCGGTAGATAGATACTACAAAAAATGGTGAATCATTAGGAAAATGCGAAGTTTTTTTATACTTTTGTCGTCGCATAAAACAATGCTCCTGTAGTTCAACGAATAGAATGTAGGTTTCCGGTACCTAAGATAAGGGTTTGATTCCCTTCGGGAGTACAAAGATATAGCTGATAATTATTTAATTATCAGCTATTGTTGTTTTAAGGGGCGGTTAATGTAAGAACCGGGCTAACGCTTCCCATGACTCACATAGAGCTTGCATGGAAGGAAAGAGTAAATCGGCTCCGGAGTTTAACAGTACCTGCCCATCCAATGGACCGGTATTAACAGCAATGGTGAATATTCCGGCTTTGTGTCCGGCCTCTACTCCCAAAGGGGCATTTTCAATAACAATGGCTTCATAAGGCTTTAATCCTCCCTTTTCCAGTGCCATCAGATAGGGTTCCGGATTCGGTTTTCCGTATTTGACGTCGAAAGCAGTTACCATCAGTTCTTGTCGGAACATTCCCGGAAAATTGTGTTCAAGTCTGTCTAATAATGAAGCTTGTCCGGATCCGGTGACTACAGTTGGAATGATACCTTCAGATTTAATTTTTTGTAGTAATTCCCAGGCACCCGGCATACGTTCGGCTTGGGGATGCTTGTTGAACTCAATGCTCTTTTCATGATAAATACTCTCTATCTCTTCCGGCGTGGCGTCGCGTCCCAGTTGACGCTGACATACGATGTTGATGGTTCCCGCTCCGGTGCGGCCTTCGTGCAAATAAGCTTCTTCTTTGCTCAAATGAAGTCCGTGAGCTTCCATCGTTTTGTGCCATGCTTCGGCGTGATAAGGCATGGAGTTGAAAAGTACGCCGTCCATATCGAAAAGTGCGGATTTCAACTGAATGGATTGATAATGATTTTGTTTGAGATATTGCGTAATTGCTTCCTGAAACATGATATATACCTATTGATTTGGAGTGCAAAGATACGATTATTTTGGTGAATCGAACAGAATATGTATTTTTGCAAAATCTATAAAGTGATATGATTGCATGAGAAAACTATTTTTTCCTTTACTGTCGTTATGCTTGCTGACTACTGCTTGCAAAGATTCTGTTCCCAGTCCTACAATCGAAATGGAAGGGCTTTATATCAATGACGGAGAGATGGATTATGCCCGGCAAATGGAGGCATTACCCCCTCTAAAAGTAGATGATGAACTTGAAATTTCGCTGAAACTGGATGGAAACGGAGAAGAACTAAATACGTTTCTGGTGAAGGAAGAGACTTTGGGCAGTGAGGTAAACGCTGTGGCGATTGATTTTAATGAATTGCCGGAAGAAGCTCTCAGTGATGATAAGGAGTTTACGGATAAGGATAATGGTAAATTAGGTTTTAAAGATGGAGTCTCTCAGACTAAAGTGGGGCTGCGGGCAAAGGTGCAGCAAGTCACCGAGGACGGAGTGAAACTTAAGTTTTACCTTTTTTCCAAGCCCGTCAATTGCGAGGGAGCTAAGTATGAACTGGAAATTAAAACTTCCGAGAATCAAACAGATTAATTGGATGGCCCGATATATAAAAAGAGCGATGCTGTTGGAAGCATCGCTCTTTTTATATATCGGTAATCTTATAGCTTTTTACAGTTTCGCCCGGATTGCTTTTGATTCTTCTTCATATCCCGGCTTGTTCAGCAAAGCAAACATATTCTTTTTGTATGCTTCCACACCCGGCTGATTGAATGGGTTTACGCCCAGCAGATAACCACTGATACCACATGCTTTTTCGAAGAAATAGAGTAACTGTCCGATGCTGTATTCACTCAGTTCAGGAATGACGATACGCATGTTAGGAACACCGCCGTCTACATGAGCCAATTGAGTTCCCAGTTCGGCCATCTTATTCACTTCGTCTACACGTTTGCCTGCCAGGAAGTTTAAACCGTCCAGATTAGCTTCGTCCGAAGGAACTTCCAGCTTATGATTCACTTTATCTACCGAGATCACTGTTTCAAAGATGGTTCGTTCACCTTCCTGAATCCACTGACCCATCGAGTGCAGGTCTGTAGAGAAGTCTACTGCTGCCGGGAAGATACCTTTGTTGTCTTTTCCTTCAGATTCTCCGTAAAGCTGCTTCCACCATTCACTCACGTAGTGCAGTTTCGGACAGAAGTTTACAAGAATTTCTATCTTCTTTCCACTTTTATACAGTTCATTGCGGGTAGCGGCATAGATTGCTGCGGGATTTTCCGCAAAAGGAACCTCGGCTCCACAAGTTTTTTCCATATCGGCGGCACCTGCTACCAGTTTTTCAATGTCGAATCCGGCTACTGCAATAGGCAGCAAACCTACCGGAGTCAGTACAGAAAAACGTCCTCCGACATTGTCAGGGATAATGAATGATTTGTATCCTTCTTTATCTGCGGTGACGCGGGCTGCGCCTTTCTTTGCATCTGTAACGGCAACGATTACTTTTTTGGCCATCTCTTTGCCGCGTTGGTCTTCGCATTGCTTCTTCAGCAAACGGAATGCCAAAGCTGTCTCTGTAGTCGTACCGGATTTGGAGATATTGATCACACCGAATTTCTTGTCTTTCAGGAATTCTGTCAGTTCATACAGATAATCTTCACCGATATTATGGCCGGCATAGATGATGACCGGAGCTGTTTTCTTTTCCTGCAACCAGGTGAAGCTGTTTGACAATGCCTCGATCACCGCACGGGCGCCCAGGTAACTTCCGCCGATACCGGCTACGATCACTACTTCACAGTTGTCTCTCAATACTTGTGCAGTAGCCTTCAGGTCAGCCAGATGCTCTTTGCTGATAGAAGAGGGTAAATGCAACCACCCCAGAAAGTCATTACCTTTACCTGTGCCGTTTTCCAGCGCTTCCTGTGCGGCTTTAACCTGAGCTTCATAGGCAGAAACCGATTCTTTGGAGATGAATCCAAAAGTCTTTTCAATGTTCAAACTAATCATATCTTTTTTATTTTTACGTTATTAACTATCTAAACGAGTCAGTCAACAGTTTAATTTCAATCATCGGAGATATGCGTTCGTATAAGATGTTGTATACAGCATCGAGTATCGGCATATTTACATGATGATGTTTATTGATTTCCTTAATACATTTTGTTCCGTAATATCCTTCCGCTATCATTTCCATTTCTATCTGGGCACTCTTTACGGAGTATCCCTTCCCGATCATGGTACCGAACGTGCGGTTACGGCTGAAGTTAGAATAGCCTGTTACCAATAAATCACCCAAATAAACAGATTCGTCCACGTTTCTGTTTATGGGATGCACCGTATTTAAGAAACGGTTCATTTCTTGAATGGCATTTGATATCAATACAGCCTGGAAATTATCTCCGTATTTCAGACCGCTGCAAATACCTGCTGCGATGGCATATACGTTTTTCAGTACGGAACTGTATTCAATCCCTATCACATCGTCGCTGACAGACGTTTTGATGAAGCTGCTGCCCAGTCTACGGGCAAAAACACGTGCCTTATCCTTGTCCGGGCAAGCGATGGTGAGATAGGAGAGACGTTCCAGTGCCACTTCCTCGGCATGACAGGGACCAGCCAATACAGCGATGTTTTCGGGAGGAACACCATATTCTTTATTAAAGTATTCCGAAACAATCAGATTGTCATCGGGAACAATACCTTTGATAGCGGTAATAATGAACTTGTCTCTGATCCGTGTTTTCAGCTTTTTCAGGTGAGCTTTCAGATATGGAGAAGGAGTGACGAAAATAAGCGTATCAGATTCTTTCACTACATCGTTGATGTTAGAGCTGAAATTGATGCGCTTCATGTCGAATTTTACGCCTGTCAGATAGGCTGGATTATGTCCGAGTCGTTTAAAATCGGCAATGCGGTCGTCGCGCCTCATGTACCAATTGATAGACTCTTCTTGAGCCAGACACATCTTTGCGATGGCTGTAGCCCAGCTTCCTCCGCCCATTATCGCTATCTTACCGGGTAATTTCATTTCTATAAATTAAGAATTAAAAATGAAGAATGAAGAATGGTGCATGAAAGATAGGGAGACAAATGTTCCGGTTCTTCATCACCATTCTTCATTCTTGATTTATTTAATTTTCTGTATCCACTCGGCTACATCGTTTACTGACGGATTAGTCAGTTCCAATTTGTATTTCTTATTGATGCCACAAATATCCTGATGTAATTTCTGCGGATTTACATCTTTCATATCGGCTACCAGGTTGTATCCGGCTTTTTGAATTGCAGGCACCCAGTCTTCGGCAATGCCTAACTCCATGAATTTGGCGGCACTATCTTTCGGTACGACTTTTTCCGGACGCATCTGCGGGAAGAACAATACTTCCTGGATAGTTGATTGTCCGGTCATCAACATAGTAAGGCGGTCCATGCCGATACCCATACCCGAAGTAGGAGGCATGCCGTATTCCAATGCACGGACAAAGTCTTTGTCGATAATCATTGCTTCGTCATCTCCTTTTTCACTTAGCTTCATCTGATCTTCAAAGCGTTCCAACTGGTCGATCGGATCGTTTAACTCAGAATATGCATTACACAATTCTTTACCGTTTACCATCAATTCGAAACGTTCTGTCAGTTCAGGGTTGGTACGGTGCTTTTTGGTCAGCGGAGACATTTCGATCGGATAGTCAGTGATGAAAGTCGGCTGGATATAAGTTCCTTCACAGAACTCACCGAATATTTCATCGATCAGTTTACCTTTACCCATCGTTTCGTCGATTTCCATATTCAGTTTCTGGCATACTTCGCGGATTTGCGCTTCGTTCATACCTGTCAAGTCGTAACCGGTATGTTCCTTAATGGCATCCAGCATGGTGACGCGTCTGTACGGAGCCTTGAAGTTGATGATATTGTCTCCTACTTTTACTTCAGTAGTACCATTTACGTCCAGACAGATCTTTTCAATCATCTTTTCGGTAAATTCCATCATCCAGTTATAGTCTTTGTAGGCTACATATATCTCCATGCAAGTAAATTCTGGATTGTGCGTACGGTCCATACCCTCGTTACGGAAGTTTTTACCG
The DNA here is from genome assembly GCF_019633765.1 of Bacteroides sp. 11BF. Classification (NCBI taxonomy): domain Bacteria; kingdom Pseudomonadati; phylum Bacteroidota; class Bacteroidia; order Bacteroidales; family Bacteroidaceae; genus Bacteroides; species Bacteroides sp. 11BF. Next base: position 58,903 of record NZ_JAFKPJ010000013.1, on the reverse strand, counting down.
ATTTCATATACTCCCTCAAAGCCACCGACAATCAGACGTTTCAGATACAACTCGCTGGCAATACGCATATAGAGTGGGATGTCCAAAGCATTGTGATGGGTCATGAACGGGCGTGCGGCAGCTCCTCCGGCGATGGCCTGGAGAATAGGAGTTTCTACTTCCATGTAGCCTTTCGAATTGAAATATTCGCGCATAGAACTGTACACCTTACTGCGTTTCATGAATATATCTTTGATACCTTCGTTTACGGCCAGGTCGACATAACGCTGACGGTAACGGAGTTCAGGATCTTCGAAAGAGTCGTAAGCCACGCCGTCTTTGTATTTTACGATAGGCAGTGGTTTGATCGATTTGGCAAGTACAGTCAGTTTCTGTGCATGAATACTGATTTCGCCCATCTGAGTGCGGAACACGAAACCTTCAATTCCGATAAAGTCGCCTAAGTCGAGCAGGCGTTTAAACACAGTATTGTACATCTCTTTGTCCTCTCCCGGACAGATGTCATCGCGAGTGATATACACCTGAATACGGCCTTTAGAATCCTGTAGTTCGATAAAAGAGGCTTTGCCCATCACGCGGCGGCTCATCATACGGCCAGCTACAGATACCTGGCGAGGTGCTTCGTCGTCTTTGAATTCGGCTTTAATATCGGTTGAGAAAGCGTTGGTTACATACTCTGCTGCGGGATAGGGTTCGATGCCCATCGCGCGAAGTTCATTCAGACTGTTACGTCGGATGATTTCCTGTTCACTTAGTTCTAATATGTTCATTTCGTTAGATATTAACTCAATTTTGGAGGCAAAAATACGAAACTTTTCTTAGAAATACGGCATTGTAACTCTTATTCTTTATTCTTCACCTTTAATTCTAAATAGATTTGTATCTTTGCACCCTCAAAACAATAGGTATGACAGGACAAAAGACACCCACTGCGCTGGGTACTGAAAAGATTGGAAAACTTCTGATGCAGTATGCCATTCCGGCTATTATCGCCATGACTGCATCTTCTCTTTACAACATGGTGGACAGCATTTTTATAGGTCACGGAGTGGGTCCGATGGCTATTTCCGGACTTGCTCTGACTTTTCCCCTTATGAATCTTGCCGCTGCTTTCGGCTCCTTGGTTGGAGTGGGAGCCGCTACGCTGATTTCGGTTAAACTGGGGCAGAAAGATTATGATACGGCACAACGGGTATTGGGCAATGTGCTGGTATTGAATATCATCATCGGGCTTGCTTTCACCATATTAACCCTTATTTTTCTTGATCCTATTCTTTACTTCTTTGGAGGCAGTGACGAAACGGTGGGCTATGCCCGTGACTATATGAAAGTGATTCTTTATGGGAATGTCATCACCCATATTTATCTGGGGCTGAATGCGGTACTTCGTTCAGCCGGGCATCCGCAGAAGGCGATGGTTGCCACCATTGCTACAGTGGTTATCAATACCATTCTCGATCCTTTGTTTATTTATGGTTTTGGTTGGGGCATCCAGGGAGCGGCCATTGCTACGATTACGGCACAAGTGATTGCCCTTGCCTGGCAGTTCAGGCTCTTTAGCAATAAGGAGGAATTACTCCATTTCCATCGAGGAATTTTCCGGTTGAAGCGAAAAATAGTTTTCGATTCGCTGGCTATAGGTATGTCTCCTTTCCTGATGAACCTTGCATCGTGTTTCATTGTGATTCTGATAAATCAGGGTTTGAAACGGTATGGGGGTGATCTTGCCATCGGGGCATTTGGCATTGTCAACCGTCTGGTATTTCTATTCCTTATGATTGTGATGGGACTGAACCAGGGTATGCAGCCGATTGCCGGATACAATTATGGGGCAAAACTATATCCCCGTGTCACCCGTGTGTTGAAACTGACCATCTATGGTGCGACCATTGTCACCACTACCGGTTTTCTGATGGGGATGTTTATTCCCGACCTGGCTGTGTCCGTCTTCACATCGCACGAAGAGCTGATTCGCCAATCTGCCGAAGGTCTCCGCATTGTGGTACTCTTTTTCCCGATTGTCGGCTTTCAGATGGTCACTTCCAATTTCTTCCAGAGTATCGGGATGGCAAGTAAAGCTATTTTCCTTTCCATTACCCGTCAGGTACTCATCCTGATTCCTTGTCTGTTGATTCTACCGCGTTTTTGGGGGCAGACAGGTGTCTGGATCAGTATGCCGACTTCTGACCTGATAGCCAGCCTGATATCGGCTGCCATGTTGTGGTGGCAGTTCCGTCAGTTCCGTAAAGCGGCTGCCCGGACATAGGATTCTTCAGCTTGTGCTAAACAAATCATTGCCTGCATTTGTCTTTTATCTGTAACGATCTGAAAGCAATGTAACAGCCATGAAAAAGTATGTAAGTTTCTTGTTGGTTTTATTTGTCAGTCTGTTTCTTTTTCTGCCCGCGCATGCGCAGCAGCGCAAATCAGTAGCTGTGGTGCTAAGTGGGGGAGGAGCGAAGGGGGTAGCCCATATCGGTGCCCTCAAAGTGATTGAGGAAGCAGGTATTCCTATCGACTATATCGTAGGTACCAGTATGGGGTCTATCATCGGCGGACTTTATTCCATCGGATATACCCCCTGTCAGCTTGATAGTATGGTCAATCACCAGAATTGGTCTTTTCTGTTGAGTGACCGTATCAGTTGGGAAGATCAAACGATGACTGAACGGAAGAATTCTGAAACTTATATTCTTTCTGTTCCTTTGAAAAAGGATTTGAAGGCGAATGTGTTCGGAGGGGTCATTAAAGGGCAGAACCTGGGTAATCTTTTCTCCGAACTGACTGTAGGCTATCACGATTCCATTAACTTCAATAAGCTGCCTATTCCGTTTGCTTGTGTCTCCGAGAACATTGTGAACGGTGAAGAAGTCGTGTTTCACAATGGTGTATTGGCTACCGCTATGCGTGCCAGTATGGCTATTCCCGGCGTATTCACGCCCGTTCGTATGGGCGACGAGATACTGGTTGACGGAGGGATGAAAAACAACTTCCCCACGAACATAGCCCGGGCTATGGGAGCCGATGTGATTATTGGTGTCGATGTACAGAATGATCTCCGGACTGCGGATGAACTGAATAATCTTGGTGAGATATTCAACCAGATCATCAATCTGACCGGCCAAACCCGATATGAAGAGAATATTAAATTGGCAACGGTGTATATTAAAGTGGACGTAAAAGGCTATTCTGCCGCAAGTTTCAACATTCCCGCACTCGACACATTGATGCACCGTGGCGAAGAGGCAGCCCGCGCGCAGTGGACTGCTTTGCGCAGACTGAAGAAAGAGATCGGTCTTCCCGAAGATTACGTTGCTCCCCGACACGGTCCGTTTACTTCTTTATGGTCCGAGAAAGATATATTTGTGAAAGAGATCACCTTTGACGGTATCGAAGACAGTGACAAGAAATGGATTATGCACCGCTGTCACCTGAAGGAGAACAGCCGGATGCGTATGGAGCAACTTTATGAAGCACTTGCTACGTTGCGCGGAAGCCAGGCTTATTCCAATGTCAGTTACAAACTGACCGATACCGACCAGGGATATCTGCTACACTTTATTTTGGAAGAGAAGTACGAGCGTAATCTCAATCTGGGGATCCGTTTCGACTCGGAAGAGATCGCTTCATTGCTGTTGAATGTGAGCACCCGCCTCAATACACGTATTCCATCGTGGCTTTCACTGACCGGACGTCTTGGAAAACGCTACCTGGCCCGGGTGGACTATACATTGGCTCCGATGCAGATGCGAAATTTCAATCTCGCTTATCAGTTTGAGTATAACGATATTAATATTTACGATCACGGGAAACGTGCTTATAACACTACTTATAAATACCATTCCGGTGAGTTGGGGTTTTCGGATGTGTGGTATCGTAACCTTCGTTTTGGAGCCGGACTGCGTTTTGAGTTCTTCAAGTATAAGGACTTTCTATATAATGCGGGCGGGCAACAGTTGAAGGTGAAACCCCAACACTTCTTCAGCTATTATGCCCAACTGCATTATAATACATACGATAAGGGATATTTTCCCTCGAAAGGGATCGATCTCCAGGGGAATTATTCACTTTATACCGATAACCTGACACAGTATAAAGGTCATGCTCCCTTTTCTGCTTTGACCGCCTCGTGGGCCAGTGTCTTTTCGGTTACCGACCGTTTTGCTTTGATTCCTTCTTTGTATGGACGTATTCTTATAGGCAAAGATATCCCTTATCCCTATCTGAATGCCATCGGTGGAGATAATTTCGGTCATTACTTGCCTCAGCAACTTCCTTTTGCCGGGATCACCAATCTGGAGATAGTCGATAATTCTGTTATCATAGCCGGTTTGAAGGTACGTCAGCGTATTGGGGGTAAGAATTATGTCACTCTCACCGGGAATGTGGCGTTGCGGGAAGATAACTTTTTTGATATCCTAAGTGGTAAGCCGGTTTGGGGAGGCAGCCTGGGATATGGTTACGATAGCTTGTTCGGTCCGTTAGAGGCCTCTTTCGGCTATTCAAGCAGGGCACACGATGTAGGATTCTATGTGAATCTGGGATATGTCTTTTAGAGTTTTCATCCTTTGCCGTTGATACCGGAGTTATCTTCCTGTTCTTGAGATTCTTCCTCCTCGGCCGTTCCTGCCCGTAGTAAATGCCCGGGGAAGTATTTGGATAGTGGGTAACGGTAAAACGTCATTTGGCTGACGCGGTGTGTAAACTTACGGTCGACGATGAAATATACTTTCGACACCCGTACTTCGTGAAGCAGTACATCCTCCGGGTGTTCAAAGCCATTGCTTGTGATGGAACTCCGGAAAATAAATTAATGCAAAGCCTTCTCATGCGAAAAATGCATTTTGATCTTCCATCTTCCACTTGCTGTTTTAAGGCGAGAATACTGTACAGGCCATTAATTATCAACCATAAACTATGCATTTCTTAAGCAAAATCACCTCTTAAAGCATTTTGTTTTTCCTTCTTGTTCAACCGGAAATGGTGCAATCTACATCCGGTCTCGCGCAGGCGTGCCCATGAGCTCGGGTACACGGGACCGGATAAAGACACCTATACGAATGATTAAATGTTGATAATTAAGGAATTAAATATGTAATAGAATAAAGAAACGATTCATGTGAACTGGTTAAATGAAAGAAAAAGAACCGCTGTCCTCCGGGGGGTAGAGTGGCAGCGGTTCGACGAGTTAACTGGTTTGGTGAGTCGGATTTAGATTTAAAGTCAATTATAAAAGAGAATTTATTATGAAAGATCAAAGTACTATAGTCCGTCTATAATGACAGGCGTTTTGTGATAATGGTTCTTTTTGCACATTTGATTGATCCGGGATATATATTTGGAAGTGGCATACGCCTGGCTTGGTGTACGTTTCAAGCATGAATATTTCACTTTGTGAATTTCTAAAAAAAGTTCGGCCACAAAGACAATCATGTCTGCACGTTCGATATGGGAGGGTGAACAGAAACACTCTGCATATTCGTAATCCCGGGTAGAGAGGGTATAATGCAGAATCTTTTTACCTCGCTGAAAAATAAAATCCAACCGATACCAACCGTTTGCGTTGGTTCTTCGCCGGTGGAAATACAAGATTTTGATAATAGATTGTTTGCCCATAGCTCAAACGTATATCGGGCAGGGAAGAATGAACGGCCCTGCTGACCCGTTTGAACTATTTGACATTCGATGCCGAAACAAGGAAAGAAATATGCTAACCCATTACGAAGTTAGACACGGGGGCAGAGCCGTCTTTATCCAGAAACTGTAGGTATATAAAATTATACACCTACAGCTAGTGTAAAAACAAAGGTTATTTATTTCCTTTGTTTCTGCCTTATAAATATCAAATAGTTCACCACAAAGATGGTGATTATTTCTGAAATAGCATAGCAAACGGACGAAAAATGTTCAATGAAACACTTTTATCAGGAGGATTGTTTACTGAACGCCGTTAGTATAGGGAGATTTAACGAAAAGAGAGCGGATCTGTGTTTACCCGCTTGCGTTATGTAAATTCAATGCAGAATAAGGAAAAAATATATGCCGACCCATTTTAAACATTCATCAGGACATGGACAGGCAGCCGGCCACCTTCGTGCGAATAAAGAACCTGCTATATTATAATAGATTAGTGAAATGCCATTGCGTCATATATTTCAATTCCCACCGACTGGCTTGCATATATACTTTCTGTAAACAGGAGTTGATCCTGTATCAGGTTTGACATTTCTTTCTCAAAAGACGATTACATTTTTGGGGGGGAGGCCGATCACATCTTTATTTCTCCCCGGATTCTGCTCAGTGACTGTGGCGTTATCCACAGATAGGAAGCTATGTGTTTCAAAGGTACGTTTTGTAGCAGTTCGGGATGTTCTTTGATAAGTGTCAGGTAACGCTCTTTGGCTTTTGGACTTCCGGCACTGATCAACCAATTTTCAGTGCTGAGTAATTGTTGCTCCATCAGGCGGCGTCCCAGATTGGCAAGACCGAGTGATGAGGTATAAAGATCGTTCAATGTTTGTCCGGATATACAATAAGCTATGCTGTCGCACATCACCTCGATGGTGATGTGCGATGCTGTATTTTCCACGTATCCCCATACCGAAAAAGCGGCTTCGCCCTCCCCGGCAAACCAAATGGTGGTATCAACCCCGTCTTTCAGATAATGAGCGCGCCAGATGCCTTGCTTTATCAGATATAAATTTCCGTTTCTGGAACCTTCATGAACAATGACTTCTTTCTTTTTGAAACGCACCTCCTCCATATAATTGAGAAGAGTCTGCGTATCGGTTTCCGAAAGACGATAGCTATTCCTGAATTTTTCAATAAATGTTTCCATAAGGCTCTTTTACATCTGTTTGAACGATGCAAAGATACGCATCATCGGCGAATGGCGAAAGAGTCTTTCAGGTAAATTCCAATAATCAGCAGCAAAGTCAGCAGTTCGGCAAGAGGGACGGCAAGCCAAATACCTTTTATTCCCAGTATCGGAGGCAGGAGCAGGAAGCCTGTCAACATAAACAATGTTCCCCGGAAAAGGGTGATGACAGTGGCTCGCCGGGCACGTTCGATACTTTGATAATAACCGATACCAACTATGTTGAGTGCAAAGAACAGATAACCGACTGCAAAATACGGAATTCCATCTACTGCAATGTCATACGCTTTGTAACTTTTGTCGATGAATAGTCCTACTATTTCGTGATTGAATACAAGAGTTGCGGTAAAGAATAAAATACCACATCCCAAAGCTGTTTTCAATGCCAGTCGGATGGTACGTGCCACTCTGCCCGGATTCTGTTGCCCGAAATTGTAACTGATGATGGGTTGTGCCGATTGGGCGATGGCGTTGTATACCATAAAGATAATAGGAAAGAAGTAACACACGATACTGAATGCTGCTACACCACTTTCTCCCAAATGGCTGATAAATACGTAATTCCCCAAAAACATCATACTGGCTATAGATGCTTCGCTGATGAATGCCGAAGAGCCGAGCCTCACCATATAGCCGATATTGCGGAAGGTAAGCTGCATACTTTTCCGGCTGAGTTTGATACGATAAATGCCCACGTTGCGGGAAAAACGGAGTAGATAAATAAGAGTCATCAATCCGCCGACCATAGTTCCCAAACTGGTGGCAAAGGCAGCTCCCATCATCCCCCAACCTAATTGGAAGATGAAAATATAATCGAGTACGATATTGATAATGGCTGACACGGCATTGCACATCATAGCATAGTTGGGCGATCCGTCCAGACGGATATAAAACATGCCGGCACTCAAAAGCAGATAGAAAACGAGAAAAGGAACATACCAGTTCATGTATTCCACGACCAACGGCAGCAATCGTTCCGAACTGCCGAGTAATCGTCCTATCGGTTCTGCAAAGTAGCAGCAAAGTGCTGATAATACCAGGATCAGGAGGGATGAAAAGGCAAGTGCCTGTGTGATATTGATACTTGCCACTTTTCGTTTGCCTTGTGATAAATGGATGGACGCCACGACAGATGCACCCACTCCGAACATCAATCCGATGCCGGTGGTGATCATAAATAGCGGGGCCGTGATATTGACTGCCGCCAAGGCGTCGCTACCAATTCCTTTACCGACAAAGATACCATCGGTAATTACAAAAATGGCGGAAAAAACCATTCCGAGTACTGTTGGGATCAACAATTTCCTGAACAGTCTCGGGATTTCCATGTTTCCGAAATCAATACTGTCTTTCATAAAATCTATGTTTTTTTTTAGCGGATGCAAAGATACGTCTATGGAAAAGAAGAAAAGTTACCAATTGATAAGAAATGCGATGTGCCGGATATTGGTACATTATTTATTTCCTTCTTTCGGAAATAATGTGTATGTTTGCTATTGAACCAATATACAAATGTACTATGAACGGTAATTATGTCATCAATATCGGCCGTCAATTGGGCAGTGGCGGAAAAGAGATCGGGGAAAAACTGGCAGCCAGGTTAGGCATTGATTTTTATGATAAAGAGCTGATTAATCTGGCTTCAGAGGAGAGTGGACTTTGTCGGGAATTTTTTGAGAAAGCGGATGAAAAAGCTTCCCAAGGTATTATAGGTGGATTGTTTGGGATGCGTTTTCCTTTTATCAGTGATGGTGCTATGCCCTGTACCAATTGTCTGAGTAATGATGCTCTCTTTAAAATTCAGAGTGATGTCATCCGGCATCTTGCAGCAGAGAAATCTTGTGTATTCGTGGGGCGCTGTGCCGATTACATTTTGCGCGAACATCCCCGTTGCGCCAATATTTTCATTTCTGCTTCGCACGAAGACCGCGTGGCGCGTTTGTGCCGTATTCATGGCATTTCCGAAGAAGCTGCTGAGGAAAAAATGAATAAGGCAGATAAGAAACGCTCCGAATATTATAATTATTACAGTTATAAAACTTGGGGAGCGGCTGCAACCTATCATCTTTGTATTGACTCTTCGGTATTGGGAATCGATGAAACGGTAAGGTTTATAGAAGAGTTTATAGTTAAAAAACTAAATTTATAAATCAGAATCGGGCATGCTATAATATGTTAATGGCCAACTACGGTGTACATGAAAACACAGTAATTGGCCATTGCTATTTTTGATTTGTTACATCATTAACAACAAAATCATTTGTCCCGCAAGGATACGGAGGAACATAGACAGCGGATATACTGTAGAATAGCCTACTGCCGGAGCATCGCTACCGGTTGCCTGGTTGGAATATGCCAATGCGGGAGGGTCTGTATTACTACCCGCAATCAATCCCATCAGCATGAAATAATTAATTTTATAGTATGATCGTGCTATAATTCCGATAATCAGCAAAGGGATAATCGTAATCAGGAAACCACAACCTACATAAAGCAGACCGTCTCCATGGATCACAGTATCCACAAAATTAGCTCCGGCTTCGATGCCCACACTGGCAAGGAAAAGAACAATGCCGATTTCACGTATCATCAGGTTGGCACTTTGAGTTGTGTAGGTTACCAGATGTAATTTGTGTCCGAAACGTCCTATCAGGATAGCCACCACCAATGGTCCGCCGGCAAGACCGAGTTTTACCGGAGTCGGCATACCCGGGAATGCAATGGGAAGGCTGCCGCAAAGGATACCCAGGAAAATACCTACGAACAATGTGACAATGTTCGGTTCGTTAAGGCGCTTCAGTGAATTACCCAGTACACTCGCTACTCGTTCTACAGCATCTTCGGAGCCTACCACCATGACACGGTCACCTACCTGAAGTACCAGATTCGGGTTGGCAAAAAGATCGACACCCGAACGGTTCACACGCGTGATGTTGACATTGTACATGCTGCGGAAGTTCAACATACCAAGTTTCTTTCCATTAATTTCCGGTTTGGTTACCAGAATACGACGTGATACCATCGGCATATCTTGCTTTTCCCAGTCTACTTGCACTTCACGTCCGATAAAGGCTACAATAGCATCTGAGTCTTCTTCTGAACAGACCACAAATAATTGGTCGTTCTGTTCCAGAATAGTACTGTGATTCGGAATGCTGACATGTCCGTCTTTACGGATGCGTGAACAAACAAACGGACGTCCGAGGAAGCTGCTGATTGTGCCCAGAGTTTTTCCGTAGATGGCTTCATTATGCACTTCCAGGCTCATCAGGTGTGGTTTGTGGTGTGTACCGTCAGTTTCTTGATTCCAGTTTTCTTCTTCTTTGGCGAAATTGATACGGAAGATGTAGCGGACAGCAATGATGGAGCCTATAATACCCACTACTCCTAACGGATAAGCACAGGCATAGCCTAATGCGATCTGTGGCCCGGAGTAGCTCAATTGATTCAGTGCTTCTTGTGCGGCACCGAGCCCCGGGGTGTTTGTGACTGCGCCGTATAGGATACCCACCATCATAGGGAGCTCGATTCTGCCTCCCAGAATGAAATAAAGTGCCATTGCTACGGCGATGTTTAAGACCACAATTCCTACGGCCAGCATGTTCAGGGTCATTCCGCCTTTCTTGAATGAAGAAAAGAAAGAAGGCCCCACTTGGAGACCGATACAGAATACGAACAATATCAATCCGAATTCACGGATGAAATGTAGGATATGGGTATCGCCTGTGAAGCCAAAATGTCCCATCAGGATGCCGGCAAACAAAACAAAAGTAACCCCTAACGAAACTCCGAAGATTTTGATTTTTCCCAAATAGACACCTGCTGCCACTACGAAGGCGTAGAGGAAAACAATGTGAGCTACGGAGTTGGGGTTCCATAATAAATCTTGTAACCAATCCATAATATAGTAGTTTATAATTTTTTGTAAACGGGTGCAAAATTAGCTATAACCTCGGAGGTAATCAAATATTTGCCTGCCTTTTATTTTAAGGGAAGCACGGGGGTACGGCTCTTTCATTTTACAACCGTCTTCCTCCCTTGTCTTCCCTCCCCCTAAAAAAAGCCTTCCATTCGCACACGAGGCTGTGTCGAAACTTTTTTCACTACGGAGTAGCACAGAGTCTTTTTGTTAATAATCAACAATTTAAAATCGCCTCTGTGTCACTCTGTGTCCTCTGTGGTGAGTTTTGACAGCCTCTCGTTATTTCTTTTTTAAGAAAGAATTCGGGCGGCTATTACCGGAGAAGTGTAGTAGATTAACCATTGTCATAAAACTCTTTAGTCCATCCTGCATACCTGGGCCGGTGAGCCCGCATACCCGGGCCGATGGGCCCGCACACCCGGGCTGATGAGCCCGCATGCCCGGGCTGAGATAAAGATCCGGCCATTTGTACTAAAGATAGTAAGGAAAATGAAATGCTTTTAGAGAGATAAACGGATAAGAAATTGGATGTATCCATTTGCTTTACAGTCCGTTATCACTGAAATATCCCCTAAAACAGTGGGTGGAAGATGGAAGATAGGGGTGGAAGATAAATGGCATAAAAATCGCATCTTCCACCAAGTTATACATCTCACAATCAATAACATGTGTTCTGAAAGATGGAAGATGGAAGATCGGAATGCGTTTTTTGTATGAGAGCAAGGCAGGTTAAATGAAAGAGCCGTGGTACGGAGGCGGTGGGTAGTGCGAATTTTCCCTAAAAAAAGCGTAGGGTTTAGACTATTTCAGTATATTTGCAAGTCGCAATCTTACATTTTGATAAAGGATTCAGAGAAATAAATTGAGATAACAATCTTATTTTAATTTTAAATAAATAAACTATGGCAGACAGTAAAGAAAAACTCTTCTCAGATTTTTCTCCTGTTTCCACCGAGAAGTGGATGGAGAAGGTCACAGCCGACCTGAAAGGAGCTGATTTTGAGAAGAAACTCGTTTGGAAGACAAACGAAGGATTCAAGGTAAAACCTTTCTACCGGATGGAAGACCTGGAAGGACTGAAAACAACCGATGCGCTTCCCGGAGAATTTCCTTATTTAAGAGGTACAAAGAAGAACAGTAATGAGTGGTTGGTTCGCCAGGAGATTAAGGTGGAATGTCCGAAGGAAGCCAACGCCAAGGCTCTGGATATTCTGAATAAAGGTATCGATTCTCTTTCTTTCCATGTGAAGGCTAAAGAACTCAATGCGGAATACATTGAGACTTTGTTGAACGATATTTGTGCAGAATGTGTTGAGTTGAATTTTTCTACTTGTCAGGGGCACGTGGTAGAACTGGCTGATTTGCTGGTAGCTTATTTTCAGAAGAAAGACTATGATTTGACAAAGCTACAAGGCTCTATCAATTACGATTTCTTCAATAAAATGCTGACAAAAGGCAAAGAGAAAGGGGATATGGTACAAACAGCCAAAGCGCTGATCGAAGCTACTGCCCAATTGCCTAAATACCGTGTACTGAATGTGAATGCCCTGACACTGAACAATGCAGGTGCTTATATTTCTCAGGAATTGGGATACGCATTGGCATGGGGTAATGAATATATGAGTCAGTTGACCGAAGCTGAACTTCCTGCTGCCATCGTAGCCAAAAAGATTAAGTTTAATTTCGGTATCAGTTCTAATTACTTCCTTGAAATTGCAAAGTTCCGTGCTGCCCGTATGTTATGGGCTAACATAGTGGCTTCTTACAACCCGGAATGTCTGCGTGATTGCGAAAATAAAGGACCTAACGGAGAATGCCGTTGCGCTGCTAAAATGAAGGTACATGCTGAAACATCTACTTTTAATCTGACTCTGTTTGATGCTCATGTAAACTTGCTTCGTACACAAACTGAGGCAATGTCGGCTGCTCTGGGTGGTGTAGATTCAATGACGGTGGTTCCTTTTGACAAGACCTATGAAACTCCGGATGAGTTTTCCGAACGTCTGGCCCGTAACCAGCAGCTGCTGTTGAAAGAAGAATCACATTTCGATAAAGTAATTGACCCGGCTGCCGGTTCTTACTACATTGAAAATCTGACAGTCTCTATTGCTAAGCAGGCATGGGAAATCTTCCTTGCCATTGAAGAAGAAGGAGGCTTCTATGCAGCATTGAAAGCCGGTACTGTTCAGGCTGCTGTGAATGAAAGCAATAAAGCACGCCATAAAGCTGTGGCTCAGCGTCGCGAGATTCTGCTGGGTACTAACCAGTTCCCAAATTTCAATGAAAAAGCGGGTGATAAGAAGCCGGTAGAAGCCACATGCTGTTGTGGTGGACACGATACTTGTGAAAAAGATGTTACTACATTGAACTTCGATCGTGCGGCAAGTCAATTTGAGGCGTTGCGTCTTGAAACCGAAGCCAGTGGGAAACGTCCGAAAGCATTTATGCTGACGATTGGTAATCTGGCTATGCGCCAGGCACGCGCACAATACTCTTGTAATTTCCTGGCTTGTGCCGGATATGAGGTGGTTGATAATCTTGGTTTTGAAACGGTTGAAGCAGGCGTAGAAGCTGCGATGGCTGCAAAAGCCGATATTGTGGTGCTCTGTTCAAGCGATGAAGAGTATGCACAATATGCTGTTCCGGCTTTCCAGGCTTTGAATGGCCGCGCCATGTTCATCGTTGCCGGAAATCCGGAATGCGCCGAAGAACTGAAAGCAGCCGGTATTGAGAACTTCATCCATGTACGTGTAAATGTACTGGAGACACTTAAAGAGTTCAACGCTAAATTATTGAAGTAAGATGAGAAAAGATTTTAAAAACTTAGATATCTACGCAGCATTCCAGCCCGCTAATGGTGCAGAATGGCAAAAGGCTAACGGAATCGAGGCCAACTGGAAGACTCCGGAACACATCTGCGTAAAGCCTGTTTACACAAAAGAAGACCTTGAAGGAATGGAACATCTGGACTATGCTGCCGGTCTTCCTCCTTATTTGCGTGGTCCGTATTCGGTGATGTATACCCTTCGTCCATGGACTATCCGCCAGTATGCAGGGTTCTCTACAGCTGAAGAGTCGAATGCTTTCTATCGTCGTAACTTAGCTTCCGGACAGAAAGGCCTGTCGGTTGCTTTTGACTTGGCTACACACCGCGGTTATGACCCTGACCATGAACGTGTGGTAGGTGACGTTGGTAAGGCCGGCGTGTCTATCTGTTCGCTTGAAAATATGAAAGTCTTGTTTGATGGCATTCCTTTGAACAAGATGTCTGTATCTATGACAATGAATGGTGCCGTACTTCCGATTATGGCATTTTATATCAATGCCGGATTAGAACAGGGAGCCAAACTTGAAGAGATGGCCGGAACGATCCAGAATGATATTCTGAAAGAATTTATGGTGCGTAATACCTATATTTATCCGCCTGCATTCTCTATGAAGATCATCTCTGATATTTTTGAATATACTTCACAGAAGATGCCGAAGTTCAACTCTATCTCCATTTCTGGTTATCACATGCAGGAAGCAGGTGCCACAGCTGATATTGAGTTGGCTTATACGTTGGCTGATGGTCTGGAGTATCTTCGTGCCGGTGTTGCTGCAGGTATCGATATCGATGCTTTTGCTCCGCGCCTCTCTTTCTTCTGGGCTATCGGAACAAACCATTTTATGGAAATTGCCAAAATGCGTGCTGCACGTATGTTATGGGCAAAGATTGTGAAACAGTTTAATCCGAAGAATCCGAAGTCGCTTGCATTGCGTACTCACTCGCAGACTTCCGGTTGGTCATTGACTGAGCAAGATCCGTTTAACAATGTAGGACGTACTTGTATCGAGGCTATGGCTGCTGCGCTGGGACATACTCAGTCGTTGCACACCAATGCGCTTGATGAAGCTATTGCTTTGCCGACAGACTTTTCTGCCCGTATTGCCCGTAATACTCAGATTTATATTCAGGAAGAAACTTATATTTGCAAGAACGTAGATCCATGGGGTGGTTCTTACTATGTAGAGTCATTAACTAATGAACTGGCTCACAGTGCTTGGGAACATATTCAGGAAATTGAGAAGTTGGGTGGTATGGCGAAAGCTATCGAAACCGGTATTCCGAAGATGCGTATTGAAGAGGCTGCTGCCCGGGCACAAGCTCGTATCGACAGTGGTTCACAGACTATCGTCGGTGTAAATAAGTATCGTCTTGAGAAAGAAGACCCGATTGATATTCTTGAAGTTGACAATACCGCTGTTCGTAAAGAGCAGATCGAGAACCTGAAGCGTTTGAAAGAAGGCCGTAACCAAGCTGAGGTGGACAAAGCATTGGCTGCCATTACCGAATGTGTCAAAACCGGTAAGGGCAATTTACTTGAGTTAGCTGTAGAAGCTGCTCATGTTCGTGCAACATTGGGTGAAATCTCATATGCTTGCGAACAAGTAGTAGGACGTTATAAAGCAATAATTAGAACTATATCAGGCGTGTATTCATCAGAAAGCAAAGGCGACGCTGACTTTAAGCGTGCTTGCGAACTCACTGAGAAGTTTGCAAAGAAAGAGGGACGTCAACCTCGTATTATGGTTGCAAAGATGGGCCAGGACGGTCACGATCGTGGTGCCAAGGTAGTAGCTACCGGTTATGCCGACTGTGGTTTCGACGTGGATATGGGACCGTTGTTCCAGACTCCTGCGGAAGCAGCTCGTGAAGCAGTAGAGAATGATGTTCACGTAGTCGGAGTTTCTTCGTTGGCTGCAGGGCACAAGACATTGGTTCCGCAGATTATTGAAGAATTGAAGAAGTTGGGACGTGAAGATATCGTAGTAATAGCCGGTGGTGTAATTCCTGCCCAGGATTATGACTTCTTGTATAAGGCCGGTGTAGCTGCGATCTTTGGTCCGGGTACTCCGGTGGCTAAGGCTGCTTGTCAGATTCTGGAAATCCTGATGGATGAAGAATAAAAAAAACAGTCTTTGAGAAATGATAAACGAAGAGGCGGAGTATTGCAATACTCCGCCTCTTTATGATTTTAGTTCTATTCCGGTCAATATCATCTACGGATTATTTATGGAATAAATGGTTGCATGACTATTATTGGGGGGTGAAGGAGAATGCAAGCGCGTTCACCTCTGTTTTCAGATTCTGAGGTAAATAGACACGTACCCGATTGTTCTTTATTTCCCATCTTACTTTTTTACCGTTTTGAAGGCAGTAAACAGCACTTCCTTTAGCAGGAATATTATTTTCCCATTCTATGTAGTTAGGAAGAGTCCGGGCTTTCGGATCACTGTATAATGCATACATTGTTTTTTTGTTTTTGTTCATGGTAAACCAGATGCCTTCACTATGATAGTCAGGAGTCGTAACGGTATTGTAGATAGCCGGGCCGTTTTTCGTCATCCATTCTCCTATAGTGTCTAACCGGCTGACAATTTCTTCTTGTAATATTCCTTCAGGGGTAGGGCCGACACCGAGTAGCAAACTTCCGCCTTTAGCTACGATTTCCATTAACTTTGCTATTACTGTAGTGGGTGATTTGAATACCGCATGTGGAGTGTATCCCCAGTCTACTCCCAGTGTCATGCAAGTCTCCCATGGGTAGGGAAGTTGTTTGTCCGGGATTTGTTGTTCAGGGGTCTGATAATTTTCGTATTTACCATGAATGGTGCGGTCTACGAATAAAATACCCGGTTGTGCTTTTCGTGCCATTTGCGATATACGGTCCATGTCCAATACCGATTTGGTTCCGGGGTTATTTACCCATCCTCCGTCTAACCATAAAATGTCGATAGAACCGTAGTTGTGCATCAACTCGCTGATTTGGTTGTAAGTGAACTCTTTGAATTGATTCCAGCGCCAGGGGTTCTTTTCTATATTGTAATTCTGTGTACGGCGGGGAGTAGCGTAGCGGGGCCACCAATAATATTCCGAGTGCCAGTCCGGTTTAGAAAAATAGGCTCCTACCATTAAGTCGTTGTTGCGAAAAGCTTCAAACACATATTGGGCTACATCTGCCCGGGGATTTGTTTTGAAAGGACCCTTTGAAATTGAAAAATCGGAGTAAGCCGTGTTGAACATATTGAATCCATCGTGATGTTTGGTGGTGAAGATGGCATAACGCATACCTGCCGCTTTGGCAGCCTGTGCCCACTGTTCCGGGTTGAAACGGGTAGGATTGAATGAATCTTTCAATCCCCAATACCATTTTTTATAATCTTCATAGGCAATGGTACTATCACGCGGTATCCAATCCGCTTCTTCCGAACAGATGGACCATGATTCTACAATTCCGGCAACGGAATATAATCCCCAGTGAATCAGCATTCCGAACTTCTGGTCCTGCCAGTGATGGAGTTTCCTGACCACCAGAGAATCTTCGGGAGGTGTATATTGGTCAGAGCGTTCATGGACATATTGTGCTTTCGCATTGAAAGCAAATACAAAGAGTAAGGTAAGTGCAAATAATAATTTGTAGCTTTTCATGTCTTTTTAAATTTTAAAGATTGTACAGAGCAAAGCTACAAAATAAATGGCGATGGATTACTACTTCCCCCTTTCTATTTTTTTGTATCTTTGTCTGCTCAATTCTCATTATAATAAAAAACAAATGATAGTTTGCATTGCCGAAAAGCCCTCTGTGGCACGTGATATTGCTGATATATTAGGAGCCCGCGAACGGAAAGAGGGGTATATTGAGGGGAACGGATACCAGGTAACCTGGACGTTCGGCCATCTTTGTACCCTGAAAGAACCCCATGAATATACTCCCGGATGGAAATCATGGAGTTTGGGCAGTCTGCCTATGATTCCTCCTCGTTTTGGCATCAAACTGATAGAGAACCCTACTTACGAAAAGCAATTCCGTATTATTGAAAGGTTGATGCAACAGGCCGATGAGATTATCAATTGTGGTGATGCCGGCCAAGAAGGAGAGCTGATTCAGCGGTGGGTGATGCAGAAAGCCGGAGCGCGGTGTCCGGTAAAACGTTTGTGGATTTCTTCGCTGACCGAAGAGGCTATTAAAGAGGGTTTTGCAAAGTTAAAAGATCAGGATGATTTTCAACCGCTTTACGAGGCAGGTATGTCCAGAGCCATTGGCGACTGGCTGCTTGGGATGAATGCTACGCGGCTTTATACCGTAAAATATGGACAGAACCGACAAGTGCTTTCTATCGGACGTGTTCAGACACCTACTCTTGCCCTTATTGTCAATCGGCAGCTTGATATTGAAAATTTTCAGCCAAAACAATATTGGGAACTGAAAACAATGTACCGTGATACGACTTTTTCTGCCCTTATTCGTAAGAGTGATGAAGAGTTGGCTGCTGAAGAAGAAAAAGCCGGTGGCAAGACTAAGAGAACAGAGAACCGGGGCATTGACCCGATAGCTAACCGTGACGAGGGGATGGCATTGGTAGAACGTATTAAAAACCTGCCTTTCGTGGTAACTTCTGTGGTTAAGAAAGATGGGAAAGAGTATGCTCCCCGTCTGTTCGACTTGACCTCTCTTCAGGTGGAGTGCAATAAGAAATTTGCCTATTCTGCTGACGAGACCCTGAAACTGATTCAGTCGCTTTATGAAAAGAAAGTGACTACTTATCCGCGTGTAGATACTACTTTCCTCAGTGATGATATTTATCCCAAATGTCCGAATATCTTAAAAGGGCTGAAAGATTACGAAGTACTGACTGCACCGTTGTCCGGAACTTCATTGCCTAAGTCAAAAAAAGTTTTTGATAGTTCGAAAGTAACCGATCATCATGCCATTATTCCCACAGGGGTTCATCCGCAAAATCTGACGGATATGGAACGTAAGGTTTTCGATCTGATAGCCCGTCGGTTTATAGCCGTTTTTTATCCTGATTGTAAAGTCTCTACCACGACTGTAATGGGGGAGGTAGATGGCATTGAATTCAAGGTGACTGGAAAGCAGATTCTGGAACCGGGATGGCGTGTGGTCTTTTCCAAAGATGTGAAAGATCCGAATGAAGAAAAAGAAGGTGAAGAGGAGAATGTACTTCCTGTTTTCGTGAAAGGAGAAAGTGGCCCGCATCTACCCGACTTGAATGAGAAATGGACTCAGCCACCTAAACCTTATACCGAAGCCACTCTGCTTCGTGCGATGGAAACTGCCGGTAAATTGGTTGACAACGATGAACTTCGAGATGCGTTAAAAGAAAATGGTATTGGTCGGCCGTCTACCCGTGCAGCTATTATCGAGACCCTTTTTAAGCGTAATTATATCCGTAAGGAGAAAAAGAACCTGATAGCTACCCCTACAGGAGTGGAATTGATCCAGTTGATTCATGAAGAGTTGTTGAAATCAGCTGAGTTGACGGGTATTTGGGAGAAAAAGTTACGTGAGATAGAGAAGAAGACTTATGATGCACGGCAGTTTCTTGAAGAGTTAAAGTTGATGGTAGCCGAAATAGTCAACAGTGTTCTGTCTGATAATACGAACCGCCGTATCACTATTCAGGAAGCGGCAACGGCAGAAGAAGAAAAGAAGAAGAAAGAACCGAAGAAACGAGAACGTAAACCCACTACTCCGAAAGAGAAAAAGATGAAAGTCATTTCTGCAACTGAGAATGCGTCTCCTGCTACCGGATCGGCTCAACCGGATGTGCTGACAGGGGCAGACTCTTTGGTGGGACAACTTTGTCCGCTTTGCGGAAAAGGAACGATTATTAAAGGTAAAACTGCTTATGGTTGTTCCG
Organism: Bacteroides sp. 11BF; assembly: GCF_019633765.1. Taxonomy (NCBI): domain Bacteria; kingdom Pseudomonadati; phylum Bacteroidota; class Bacteroidia; order Bacteroidales; family Bacteroidaceae; genus Bacteroides; species Bacteroides sp. 11BF. The sequence goes on along the minus strand of NZ_JAFKPJ010000013.1, from coordinate 39,398 downwards.
AATGGAGAAATGGATGCACTTATCGGAAAGCCTTCGAGTAGTCTTGTTGTTTTGTTAATACATAATTTTAACTGAACTATTTTGCAAAAGGCTCGTTATTAATACCACTTATCAATTAATAATGAGCCTTATGAATACAATGTTTTTCAATGCAGTATCTTGCTTTTTTGTATGTGCCGGTCTTATCATAGCCCTTATTCTGGCAATTAACGTAATATTTCACAAACAATCCATGAAGATAATGAATATAGTCTGGGTGCTTACCGGGCTGTGGGGACATTATTTTGCATTGTTTGCCTATTATACTTTTGGTATCCGGAAAGATAGCATGGTAGAAGTGGCTCCCGTAGAAAGTATGAAGATGGATATGAAAATGCCGATGGAGATGGACATGCCTGATATGCGTCCCAAATGGCAGTCCATCACTTTGTCTGCTTTTCATTGCGGGGCGGGTTGTACGCTGGCAGATCTTATTGGAGAATGGTTTACTTACTGGGTACCTCTACGGATAGGGGGGAGTCTGATAGCAGGCAGCTGGGTACTTGATTTTGTTTTAGCATTGGTTATAGGCGTTTTTTTTCAATTTGCCGCAATCCGTGAAATGGAGAAAATCTCTTTTAGTAAAGCTGTTTCGCGTGCCTTTAAGGCCGATTTCTTTTCATTGTTAGCCTGGCAGGTGGGTATGTATGGTTGGATGGCTGTTGTTACTTTTGTACTTTTTACAGATGCACCTCTTGAGAAAACATCCTGGACATTTTGGTTTATGATGCAGATTGCCATGCTTTTTGGTTTTATCTTATCCTATCCGGTGAACGCATTGTTAATCAAAGCGGGTATCAAAAAAGGAATGTAATTTTCTGATTCGGGAAAAATGGCCCAAAGAGCATTGATTCTTAGAAAATATCTATATATTTGCAGATACACACCTCCTTAAATTATACTATTATGGACCGATATCTGCTTTTTGACCGGTTTTCACAGCAAGCGTTGCAGACTTTGCATCGCTATCGTGCCGTTATGTTCAGCCCTACCATGTTTCTGTAATTGTAAGTTGAGATTATTTTCTGATTCAATACATTACTTTAACATTGATTTCTTATGGACAGACCAACTATTGCTGAAGTAAACGAATGGGTACTGAAACTCTACAATACCTGTGAAGCAACCATTACAAGTGAAGAGCGTCGTGAGCAACATAAATATGCCGTAATGGTGCAACGTCCTCAAGATAAAAAATTCCTGGTGAAAATGCTGGACGAATCTTCCCAGATACGTGACCGGAAGAAACTTGCCAAACGAATCAAAACGCTGATAGATGAATATGGAGTTCCTGAATTTCTAAATAAAAGGGATACTTTTCTTTTTAAAATGTATCAGGCTTTCGGACATCATTTTGATTTTATTGCTATCCCTATTATCAAGAAGCGATTGCGTACGGATACCTCTAAAGTGATTATTGATGAATCGCGTCCGAACCTGACAGAACATTTAGCGACCCGTTTTAAAGAGAAGATCGGACAAAACGTCAATTTGTTGGGGGAAGTGGTTTTGGGTAATGGAGAGGCTGATCATCGGTATCATCATTATCTGGAAGCTTTGGAATCTCCGGATATAAATTATATATCGGTTAAAATCTCCGGCATCTATGCTCAGACACATGCATTGAATTATCGGGAGAGTTTTCCTGAATTGGTCAGACGCATGTCTGCTCTTTATCAAAAGGCGATCGATAATCCATATGTTGACGAAGACGGGCTGAAACGTGCTAAGTTTATCAACCTTGATATGGAGGAGTATAAAGATGCACATTTCACTATGCGTCTGTTTAAAGAGGTGCTGAGCAAACCCGAGTTTAAAAATTATTCGGCCGGTATTGTCGTTCAGGCATACTTGCCCGACGCTTATGATTTTCAGACTGAGTTGCTTGAGTTTGCCAAAGCACGGGTAGAATCCGGGGGGACACCTATCAAGATGCGTCTGGTGAAAGGCTGTAATCTGGAAATGGAAACCGTTATTTCTTCACTTCGTGGATGGCCTAATCCGGTACGCCCGTCAAAGACGGAAGTAGATGCCAATTATTTGCATTTGTTGGAGCGTGGCTTACAACCCGAAAATGCTGAAGTGCTTCATTTGGGAGTTGCTTCGCATAATCTGTTCTCTATAGCATATGCCTATTTGTTGAGCCGGAAATTGGGTACATCAGACTATATGACGTTTGAGATGCTTGAAGGAATGGCCAATCATTTGTGGCGTGCACAGTCTATGTTAGGTAACCGGGTGATTCTCTATACTCCGGTTGTGAAAGACGAACATTTCCTCAATGCAGTGTCTTATCTGGTGCGGCGTATGGATGAAAATACGGCTCCTGATAATTTTCTGACCCATTCGTTCAATTTGAAGCCGAATACCGATACCTGGAACTTTCTGGTTCAACAGTTTGAAGATGCTTATGCGATGAAAGATCATCTGACTCATACTTCGCCACGAGTACAGGATCGGAATAAATCTTATACGCCGGCTATGCCTTCAGACCGAATGGAAAATGAGCCGGATACAGATTTCGACCTGAAGCAAAACCAGGAGTGGATGGAGAAGATATTTGCCAAATGGAAAAAGTCGAAAGAGGATGTGCCCGAAATTATTCCATTGCAAATTGGAACTGAAAATATAATTACGGAGAAACGTTATAAATATCTGGATCGTTGCCAGGAAGAGGATGTTTGTATATGTGAGATGTCACAGGCCAATGCGGAGCAGGTGGAACGGATACTTTCTATAGCCGAAGCCGATCCTGCCGGATGGAGAAAAACCAAATTGGAAGACCGGCATAAGATGATGTATGCTGCTGCCAATAATCTGGCGGAGATGAGGGGAGATTTGATAGGCTGTATGTGTGCAGTAACCGGAAAAACAGTTGTTGAAGGGGATGTAGAAGTATCTGAAGGAATCGACTATGCACGTTTTTATACTACAACGATGAGAACTTTTTCGGAGTTGGGTGATGTTAGTTTAACAGCAAAGGGGACTGTACTGGTTATTTCTCCATGGAATTTTCCTTGTGCCATTCCCATAGGTGGCATTGTTGCCGGCCTGGCCGGGGGAAATACTGTTATACTGAAACCTGCTACGGTGGCAGCTCCGGTGGCTTGGTTGTTTGCCAAAGCTTTTTGGGATGCGGGAGTGCCCAAAGAAGCATTGCAAGTGATCATAACTGATCGGGAGGCTTTGAAGCTGCTTACCACTTCTCCGATAGTGAAACATATTATTTTGACCGGTGGTACAGATACAGCCCGTAGTATAGCAAAATCAGCTCCGGTTACTCCACTTTCGGCAGAGACCGGAGGAAAGAATGCCATTATACTTACCGCTTCCGGTGATCGTGACCATGCTATTATGAATATTGTTTCTTCTGCTTTTGGCAATGCAGGACAGAAATGTTCTGCCTGTTCGTTGCTGTTAGTGGAACGTTCGGTCTATGAAGATAAGAGTTTCCGTGAGAAACTGATTGATGCGGCTACCAGTCTGAAAGTAGGGAGTGTCTGGGATCCGGGCAATGTAGTGGGGCCTATGATAACAAATAAAAATGAAAAATTACTGCAAGCATTAGTGCTGGAACCTGGGGAGACTTGGTTAGTGCCGCCAAGATTCATTGATAAGAAGCAATATATACTGGCTCCTACTGTAAAGTGGGGAGTGAAGCCGGGTAGTTACTCTTTTCGCACCGAGTTGTTCGGTCCGTTGTTGAGTGTGGCTTGTATTGAAGATTTGCAGGAAGGAATTGATTTGGTGAATGGATTGGATTATGGCTTGACATCCGGTCTTCAGAGTCTGGATGAAACCGAACAAAAGATCTGGAAAAATTCGTTAATGGCCGGAAATCTGTATATCAATCGGGGTATAACAGGAGCTATTGTCAACCGGCAGCCATTTGGCGGGATGAAACTTTCGGCTTTCGGTGGAGGAGTGAAAGCAGGTGGCCCGAACTATTGCAGTTGCTTTGTAAAAATAGCCGATAAACCTGATAGTAAAACCGACTATCGTCAAAGCTATACTAAAGCCTTTCAGGAGGAATTTTCAAAGCCGAGGGATATAAATAATCTTTATGGTGAACAGAATTTGTTCCGTTATTTGCCACTGAAGAGTATGGTATTGAGGCTTTTCCCGGATGACAGGAATGAAACAGCAGAGATGATAGTATATGCTGCCCGGTTGTGTGGAACTCCACTTACCATTAGTTATGACCCATCGGACGATCGTACCGAAGCTTTGGCAGACACAGGTTGTCGGTTGAGGAAGGAGACAATGGATTCATTTATCAGTAGTATTTCCGAATACGAACGTATCCGTACCTGCTCACCGGAAATACCCGTGAAAATATACGAAGCAGCTGTACAGACTGACAAGTATATTGCTACAGCACCTCCGGTGAAAGACGGAAGGGTAGAGTTGATACATTATATTAAAGAGCAAAGCATTGCTTTTGAGTACCATCGGTACGGAAGTATTTCGGAAGTACCTGCCTGTGAATAAAACTAATACTCCATGGTTTTGTTATCTAAATGCAGATAACAAAACCATTTTAATTAATAAAAAGAGTATGAGAAAGAAAATTATGATGGCAGCTTTGGTTACTATAGCTGTCAATTTGATCTGGGGTGGACAGCTTGCGAAAGCATGTACACGTGCAGTTTACATTGGACCGGATAATATGGTGATTACCGGACGTACGATGGATTGGAAAGAGGATATTCAGTCTAATTTATATCTTTTCCCCCGTGGTATCAAACGTGCAGGATACGATAAAGGAAATACGGTAGAATGGACTTCGAAGTATGGTAGCATTGTGGCTACCGGGTATGATATCGGTACTTGCGACGGCATGAATGAAAAAGGGTTGGTTGCCAGTCTCCTGTTTCTACCGGAGTCTGTCTATACCCGTCCCAATGACACCCGCCCTGTAATGGGGATCAGTATTTGGACACAGTATGTGCTTGATAACTTTGCAACAGTACGTGAAGCTGTTGAAGAGCTAAGTAAACAAACCTTCCGCATTGATGCTCCGAACATGCCTAATGGCTCTGCATCTACATTGCATATGGCTATCACTGATGAAACGGGTAATTCCGCTATTCTGGAGTATATCAATGGAGACTTGATCATCCATGAAGGTAAAGAATATCAAGTAATGACAAACTCTCCCCGTTACGATCTTCAATTGGCTGTGAATGATTATTGGAAAGAGGTAGGCGGTTTGAATATGTTGCCGGGAACCAACCGTTCAAGTGACCGTTTTGTGCGTGCTTCTTTCTATATTCATGCTATTCCGCAGACATCGGATGCGAATATTGCTGTACCGAGTGTATTGAGCGTGATGCGGAATGTATCTGTTCCTTTCGGAATCACAACTCCGGACAAGCCGTATATTTCTTCCACACGTTGGCGTTCGGTTTCTGATCAGAAAAATCGGGTATACTACTTTGAGTCGACTTTGACTCCTAACCTGTTCTGGGTAGATTTGAATAAGGTTGATTTTAGTCCGAGTGCAAATATCAGGAAATTATCTTTGACACACGGGGAAATTTATACAGGAGACGCAGTGAAAGATTTCAAAGACAGTAAATCGTTCACATTTATGTTTGAGTTGCCATGATAAGTCTTACCACAAATAACACGGATTAAAACAGCATTCAATTTTAGGTCGCAACGGAACCTGATTGATATCTGTTTTAATCCGTGTTATTATTTGTGATAAGAAGCTTACTTTTTACTGTATGTCAGATGAAATTCTACAACTGCCTCGATCCCTTTTCTGAATATATCCAGAGAGAAGTTTTCATTAGGCGAATGGATAGCATCCGATTCCAGTCCGAATCCCATAAGTACGGTTTTTATTCCTAACACCTGTTCGAAGGTTGATATAATAGGGATACTCCCTCCGCGACGTACGGCCAATGGTTTTTTACCGAAGGCTATTTCAAATCCTTTTTCTGCTGCCTGATAGGCTGGTAGTGATATAGGGCATACATATCCTTGTCCTCCATGCATCGGTGTCACTTTTACATCCACTGTAGCCGGAGCGATCCGGCGGAAGTAGTCTGCAAAAAGCTTTGAGATTACATGATGGTCTTGGTGCGGAACCAGCCGACACGATACCTTGGCATAGGCTTTTGACGGGAGTACGGTTTTAGAGCCTTCACCGGTATAGCCACCCCAAATGCCACAAATATCGAATGAGGGGCGGCAACTGTTTCTTTCCAGGGTACTGTATCCCTTTTCACCAAAAAGCTCTTTTACACCGATGGCTGCCTTGTATTTTTCCTCATTAAAAGGAATATGGGCGATCATTTCCCGTTCTGCTTGTGGAACTTCTTCCACGGCATCATAAAATCCTGGGATCGTGATGCGTCCGTCAGCGTCAATTACTTTACTCAACATGCCGCAAAGCACATTAATCGGATTAGCTACAGCCCCACCGAAGTGCCCTGAATGCAAGTCGCGATTTGGACCTGTTATTTCGATTTCCCAATAGGCCAAACCACGCAGCCCGGTAGTTAATGAAGGAAGATCGGCACCCAACATACTGGTATCTGATACCAGTATGATATCGGCCTTTAGTAGTTCCTTATGCTCTTCACAGAAGGCCTCCAGACTTGGTGAACCGATTTCTTCTTCTCCTTCGAAAATAAATTTCACATTGTTTTTCAGCAGATTGTATTTTACGAGATACTCAAAAGCTTTTACTTGAATAAATGCTTGTCCTTTGTCGTCATCGGCACCTCGCGCCCAAATATGTCCGTCACGTATTTCCGGTTCAAAAGGTTGGCTTTTCCACAAATCGAGAGGTTCGGCAGGCATCACGTCATAATGCGCATATATCAATACCGTTTTAGCGTTAGGGTCTACTATCTTTTGTCCGAATACGATAGGATTTCCTTTTGAAGGCATAACGATGGCTTCATCTGCTCCGGCTTCGAGTAATAATTGTGTCCAGCGTTGTGCACATGCCAGCATATCGTCATGATGTTCCGGTAATGCGCTGATACTGGGAATACGGATGAGGCTGAATAAATCCTCCATCATCATCGGTTCGTTCTCTGCAATATATTTCTGAATTTCGTTCACGTTGAATAATTATTAAAGTTGCGTCATTCTATCCAATAAATAATAGTCGAGTATGGTCATTGCTGCCATGGCTTCTACAATAGGTACTGCACGTGGCAATACACATGGGTCGTGACGTCCCCTGGCTTTCAATGTGGTATCGATGCCGTCGATATTAACAGTTTCCTGTTCCATCAGTACCGTGGCTACCGGTTTGAATGCTACCCGGAAGAAAATATCTTGCCCGTTACTGATCCCCCCTTGTATTCCTCCGGAGTGGTTGGTTCGTGTTTCTATCCGCCCATTATTGTTGTAGAACACATCGTTTTGCTCTGATCCTTTTTGTTTGAGTCCTTTGAAACCGTCTCCATACTCAAAAGCCTTTGCAGCATTGATACTCAGCATGGCATTTCCCAATGCGGCATGTAGCTTACCGTATACAGGCTGTCCAAGTCCGATAGGACATCCTTTGATGACACAAGTCAATACGCCTCCAATGGTATCTCCTTCACCCTTGATTTTATAAATCAAATCCTGCATTTCTTTTGCTTTTTCGGGGTCCGGACAACGCACCGGATTGCTTTCAATCAAGTCAAGGTCGTAATCCGTATAATTACCCTCCAATTTAATTGGACCTACCTGTGAAGTATAAGCTGTGATGTGAATTCCCAATTGACGCAATGCGAGTTTTGCCAAAGCACCACCCACTACCCTTGAAATGGTTTCACGTGCAGAAGAACGTCCTCCACCACGGTGATCACGGATTCCATACTTTACAGTGTATGTATAATCGGCATGTGACGGACGATATACTTTTTCCAGGTTATTATAGTCGTTTGAATGTTGGTTCTCGTTCCATACGATAAACCCGATGGGGCATCCTGTAGATTTTCCTTCGAAAATGCCCGAAAGAAATTCTACCTTATCAGCTTCTTTGCGTGCAGTGGTAATGACCGACTGCCCCGGGCGACGGCGGTTCAGTTCTTGCTGAACGAACTCCTCGTCGATAGTGATACCTGCTGGAAATCCATCAATCACTCCTCCGATTCCTTTACCATGAGATTCGCCAAAGCTGGTTAGTCTGAAAATATTGCCAAATGAATTGAACATATTGAATAAGGCTTTAAAGTTTAGTATATGCAAATATAACAATAAATTTCAGGAAAGAGTTGTTCTCTTCGGTTTTCCTTCATAAGGGGAGATTGAATTTCGCTGTAATAGATGCCGCCTTTTGTTTGTCCTCTAATTAGTACAAGAAAGAAGATTAGCAATTATAAAGGAATTTTATAGTTAAAAAGAGAGGTTTCTTGACTACCTTTAATGAATTTTTGCTTATTTTGCGCAACTGATGTTGTCAGAAGTCATGCGATATGTATAATAATGATCCCGTTGAGAGTAGTAATGCGAAGTGGCAGTCATTTCTGGAAGGAGATGACAATGCTTATGCATGGCTGTATTCTCAATATGTTCAGCAACTCTATCAATATGGGTGTCGCTTTACTACAGATACAGAGATGGTGAAAGACTGTGTCCAGGATGTTTTTGTGAATATCTACAGACAGAAAGGTAAATACTCTTCTCCTCCTGCCAATATTAAAATCTACTTAATGTCTTCGTTAAGGAATTCTATCTTTAATGTCTTTAATAAAGGGAGTTTACATGACACTTATATCTCTAATATAAATTATGAGTTCGATTTGTCGGTAGAAGAAAAAATTATTGAGACCGAAGATGAAACATCTCAGAAACATACTGTTGCCCATTTGTTGAATACGCTTTCTCCCCGACAGCGTGAAATCATCTATTATCGTTTTTTTGAAGGGCTGGATTACAGTTCTATTTGTGAGCTGATGGGGCTTAATTATCAGTCAGCCTATAATTTACTTCAGCGATCTCTCACCCGATTGCGTGAAATGTATGGTATATTGCCATTTTTCTTTCTATTCTAATTCCTTGTTTTTCAGCTGGTAATAGAAATTCAATAAAAAAATCCGCTTTTCACTGAGTAGATTTCAGAGCTCTGTCTGTCTTTTTATAAAAAGAAGAAAATGGAGCGAAATCACTATATACACTATACCGCAGCTGATTTGTTGGACGACGGACCTTTTCTGGACTCAATGCAGCATCCTACGGAACAAAGTGAAGATTTTTGGGCAAGATTGGAGAAAGAAGACAGCGATTTTGCCAAAGAGTTACATATGGCTCGAAGTTTTTTAAAGATTGTAGCCGTAAGTCCTCAAAAGCAGATGACAGACGATGAAGTGGGAATACTTTGGGAACGAATCAGCTATCAGGTAGCGGTTGAGAAAAAAGCGAGAAGAGGAAAAAAACGATTAATTTTCCTGCGTGTAGCGAGTATTGCTGCCTGTATATCAATGTTGGTCTTGAGCAGTTATTTTGTTTTTTCCCTTATTGCTTTTTATGAAGAAAGTTCATTTTACAGTTTGGCCAGTATCTCCCAACCGGATCATAGCGATGACATACAGTTAGTCTTGTCGAAAGGGCAGAAGGTGGTTATGGATGGGAAAGAAAGTAAATTACACTATAAGAAGGGTGGTAAAATAGCCATCAATTCCGGAACGGCTCAGGCAGATGAAGAAGGGGGCGCAGGTTATAATCAGTTAATAGTTCCTTCCGGAAAACGTTCTTTTATAACATTTTCCGACGGGACACGAATAGCCGTGAATGCTAATACCCGTGTGGTATATCCGACAGAATTTGCGGCACATAGGCGGGAGATTTATGTGAATGGAGAAGTCTACCTTCAGGTATCTCCTGATAAAACCCGGCCTTTCATCGTAAAGACCAATCGGATGGAAGTAGAGGTGCTGGGCACGAAATTTAATGTGAGTGCTTATGATTCTGCAGAGGAACAATCGGTGGTTTTGGTATCCGGTAAAGTGAAAGTGGATACACATAAGCATCCCGAGAAAGTTCTTAACCCCAATGATATGTTAACTTATGATGACCAAGGGAACGAGTTGCGGATAAATACAGTGGATGTGTCTGAATATATCAGTTGGGTAGAAGGCTATTATTGCTTTGAACGTGAAAAGATTGAAGTAATCATCGAAAAGTTATCTCAATATTATGGAAAACACATCACAGCTGATTCGGGGCTGATCGGGTTGACCTGTAGTGGTAAGCTTGATTTACGGGAAGATTTATGGGATGTTTTGGAAATGTTAAGTAAAACCATACCTGCGAAAGTAGAGATCAGAGAGAATCATTTTTTATTAACCAAGTAATTTCTAATAGTATGAAACAAGGACCTTAAATTTTTTAAGAAAGGGTTGGATAATACCCTCATATCATCCAACCCCTGATTAGATTAAACTACGTAAAAACAAATTTGTTAATCAAATCGTACAAATGTATGAATAATCATGGAATATTTAGTCCCAATAGGACTAAAGTAGGAACTTTATTATCAATAAAAAGTATTTTTTTATTTTTGTTATTCACTTTTGCATTCGAAATAGCTTATGCTTCAAGTGTTTACTCGCAAACCAAAGTCTTTACTATGCAATCTGCCGGAAAAACCGTACTACAGGTTTTTAAGGAGATAGAGAAGAATAGTGAGTTTATCATCTTTTACAGGGATGATGTTATTGACTTGAACCGGAAAGTCAGTGTAAATGTGGTTAATCAGTCGGTCGAAAAAATATTAGAGCAATTATTGGCACATACCGATAATGGATTTACCATTAAAGACCGTCAGATCATTATTTATAAAAAAGAAACTTCCGAATCCGCCTCTGCCCCTCAGCAGAAGGCTAAAATCAAAGTTACCGGAGTCGTTACCGATGCAAAAGGAGAGTCAGTCATCGGTGCAAACGTAGTGGTAAAAGGAAATCCTACTATCGGTGCCATAACCAATATGGAAGGACGTTATGAAGTCATGCTTCCGTCGGATGATGTGATTTTACTGGTCTCATACCTGGGATATAATACCGAAGAAATCAAGGTGAAAGGACGTCGTAACATCAATGTCGTATTGCACGAAGACTCAAAAGCGCTTGATGAGGTAGTGATAGTCGGTTACGGTAAACAGAAAAAAGAGAGTGTGGTGGTATCCATGAGTTCGATAAAACCCAAAGACATTGTCGTTCCTTCCCGAAGCCTGAATAACAGCCTTGCCGGTCAGGTGGCAGGTCTGATTGCGGTCCAGCGTTCCGGAGAGCCCGGTTATGATAATGCCGAATTCTGGATTCGCGGAGTCAGTACTTTTGCCGGAGGAACTTCTCCGCTTGTACTTGTCGACGGAGTTCCCAGAAATATGAGTGATATTGAACCGGATGAAATAGAAACATTTTCTGTACTGAAAGATGCGGCCGCTACTGCCATTTATGGTGCGGAAGGAGCTAACGGTGTAGTACTGGTGACTACTAAGCGCGGACGGGTTGAGAAAGCTAAAATATCTTTTAAGACAGAACATACGATTTCGTCACCTACTCGTCTTCCGGAATTTGTTGGTTCTGCCGATTATCTGAGCCTGTATAACGAAGCATTGCGCAATGATGGAGAGGGACCTCAATTTTCTGATGAACTGATAGCCCATTACCGTAACAACGATGATCCGGATCTGTACCCTAATACCAATTGGATTGACGAACTTCTTCGTAAGAATACCTTCAGCCACCGTTATACACTCAATGTACGCGGTGGTACGGAAAAGGCCAAGTATTTCGTATCAGGTGCCTATTTTAATGAAAGCGGATTGTTCAAGAACAGACCGAATGGGATTTATGATACCAATATCGGTATTGACCGGTTTAATCTGCGTTCTAATATTGATATGGCTGTATCTTCTACTACTACAGTAGGAGTAGATCTTGCCATGCAATATCTCATTAATAATTATCCGGGAACAGGTACTTCCACCATTTTCCGTTCCATGTTGATCACTCCTCCCTATGCTTTCCCGGCTGTGTACAGTGACGGAACAGTAGCTACTTATGCTCAGGAAAGAGATGCCAATATGCGTAACCCTTATAACTTATTGATGAACTCCGGTTATGCAAAAGAATACAGAACCGGTATCCAGTCAAAAGTAAATGTCAATCAAAAACTCGATTTCATTACCAAAGGTTTGTCTGCCAACCTGAATATAAGTTATGACTATGACAGCGAGATGATTATCCGTCGTGAATATAATCCGACACGATATCATGCTACTGGTCGTGATGAATTGGGACAACTGATTTTCTCTACGGTTGTATCGGGTAACCCGGATATTCAGGATCCCAAAAACAGTGCAACGTCTGCCACCAAGAAAATTTATATTGATGCGTCTGTCAACTACAAACGTACGTTTGGAAAACATGACGTGGGGGCCATGTTGCTGTATATGCAGAAAGAGACACAACAGCACAATGTTCCTCTTCCTTTCCGTAAGCAGGGGTTTGTGGGCCGTGCCACTTATGGCTATGACGGACGCTATTTTGTCGAAGGCAACTTTGGTTATACCGGTTCCGAAGCATTTGCCGAAGGTAATCGTTTCGGCTTTTTCCCGGCAGTCGGTGCCGCTTACTATCTTTCTAATGAATCATTCTATCCGGAAGCGGTAAAAAAGATAGTTAATAAACTAAAGCTGAGAGCATCTGTCGGACGTACGGGTAATGATAAAACGGGACAGGAACGCTTTTTGTATCGTCCTACTTTCACGACCAATGCCGGTGGATTTACACAGGGTATCGGAGATACTGGCGGAACCAACGGAATAGGTAACGGTATTGTTGAAGGACGTTTTGCAGCCCCCTATCTGGCTTGGGAAATTGAAGATAAGCAGAATTATGGTTTTGATCTTGGATTGTTTGATAACCGTATTGATATTATTTTCGATTATTTCCGTTCCGAACGTAGAGATATCTTGCTGCAACGCCGTACTGTTCCCCAGTTGGGCGGACTTCGTCAAGACCCATGGCAGAACTTTGGTAAGGTACGTAATCAGGGTGTGGATATGTCAATGAACCTCAATCAGCAGATAGGTAAACTGAAACTCAGCGCCCGCGGGACATTTACCTTTACGCGCAACAAAATTCTTGAATATGATGAGCTACCGCAGAAGTACGATTATCAAGCAGTTACCGGTACCCGTGTTAGCGAAAATACTCTTTATATTGCCGACCGGCTTTATACCGAGGACGATTTTATAGTCAGTACCAATGCCAACGGATTGAAAACCTATAAACTTCGTTCGGAACTTCCGCGTCCTACTTTGGGAGGATTAGTTGGTCCGGGTGATATCAAATACGTCGATGTAAATGGTGATGGTGTGATTGACTCTTACGACCAGGTAAGAGGAGTAGGGAACCCGAGTACCCCTGAAATTATTTATGGATTTGGCCTTAATGCCGAGTACAAGGGTTTCTATGCAAGTATCTTTTTTCAAGGGGCAGGCAATACATCTGTTCTTCTGGGAGGGGCTACTTCAGAAGGATGGTACCCGTTCTCCTGGGGTGTCGACCAGTCCAATTACCGTACGTTTGCTTTAGACCGTTGGACCGAGAGCAATCCCAGCCAGGATGTCATTATTCCGCGTTTGCATAAAAACAATGCCAATAATGCCAACAACAGGGTGGCAAGCACCTGGTGGTTGCGTGATGGTTCCTTCTTACGACTGAAAAACATAGAGTTCGGTTATCAGCTTCCTAAGAAATTTATGGATAAGATTGGTTTTGAGGCTGCCCGTATTTATATTATGGGATATAATCTTGCTGTGTGGGACAAGATTAAGTATTTCGATCCGGAAGCCGGTAATGCCAACGCAGGTTTGAATTATCCTCTGCCACGTACTTTCACACTCGGTTTAGACTTTACATTCTAAAAAGAAAAAACAGATTAATAAATAGAAAGATGAAAAAGCAAAATTCTATATATACTTTGCTGATAGCGCTATTGTGCTTTGTTAGTTCTTGCGACTATCTGGGAGTTTCCGACCAACTTGCGGGAGGTTTGCAGAATACCGAACAGGTATTTGATAACGTATCGTATACAAAAAGATGGTATGCCAATGTTTTTGCCGGTATCCCCGACTATTCGGGAATCAACAGCGTGAATGTGGGAGCTTTCAAGAATCCTTGGACAGGTATGTGTGATGAACTGGTCGTAGGATATGGAAACTCTTCCAAATACAATAATTCGGATAGAAATGCTTCCAACATGGGATTTCATCGTTATGGCGACTGCTACAAATACATCCGTCAGGCCAATATCTTTTTGCAGAAGGCCCATCCGATAATGACTACAGGTACTCAGGGTGATCAGTTGCTGGAAGACGAGCTGACGCAGATGAAAGCCAACGTACGTTTTATGCGGGCATTTTATCATTATTTGTTGTTTGAACAGTACGGTCCGATCATTTTGGTGAAGGACAAGATATACGATGCAACTGAAGATCAGGACGTACCCCGGAACACGGTGGACGAAGTGGTAGCGTATATTGATTCCGAACTGACAGCAGTTGCTTCAGAATTGACTCAGGAGCCCATTTTTGAAGATAAGGATTATCGTGCTTGGCCGACCAAAGGAGTTGCTCTGGCCGTTCGTGCCAAGTTGTGGCTGTATGCTGCAAGTCCTCTTTTAAACGGAGGATACAGAGAAGCTTTGGCGGTGACGAATCCGGATGGTACCCGCCTGTTTCCCGATTATGATGCCGGTAAGTGGGAGAAAGCTCTTGCTGCTTGCAAAGACTTTATCGATTATGCCGAGGCCGGAAGATATGAATTGTATAAAGAATATAAAGACGACAACGGTGCTGTCATTGATCCGGACAAGTCTGTATATAATCTGTTTCAGAAGTATACACACGAAATTATTTGGGCCACGGCAAATAATGATTGGGGAGGAATGAATGGCGATGCTTTTGATCGTCGTATCGCTCCGCGCTGTGAAAAAAATGGTTTGGGTTCCACCGGAGTTACGCAGGAATTGGTAGATGCTTTTTATATGAAAGACGGGCTTCCCATTTCGGCTACGGCTTATTTGCCGCAATCCACACTTTATCAGGAAGAGGGATACGGGACTTACAAAGATCAGAATGATAACTTCTCCAAGAAGTATACCAACGTGTCTGTCAGCAACCGTTACCTCAATCGTGAACCTCGTTTTTATAACACCGTTTTCTTCAATGGACGTCAATGGCCTGTGAGCTGTAATCAAGTGTTGTTTTACAATGGTGGAAACTCCGGTGTGCAAGAAGGACAGGCCACGCTGACCGGTTATATGCTTTTCAAACGTTTCAACCGTTCAGTCAGTTTGACCAATCCGGGGGTAGCCTCTCAGTTCCGTCCTTCTATTATATTCCGTTTGGCAGATTTTTATTTGATGTATGCCGAGGCAGCCAATGAAGTCAATCCTAACGATGTGAGAGTTTTGAAATACCTCAATCTCGTGCGTGAGCGTGCAGGATTGCCCGGTGTAGAGACCTTGAATCCTGCCATTCGTGGTAATCAGGAATTGCAGCGGGCTGCTATTCAGCGCGAACGTCAGGTGGAACTGGCCACAGAAGGGCAACGTTATTTTGATGTAAGAAGATGGATGATTGCCGATAAAAACGGAGAAGGTCGTCAGAACGGTTATGCACATGGAATGAATGTGCGTGGTGAACCGAATGATATTGACGATTTCAATCGTGTAGTGGAAGCAAGTCAGATTGTATTTAACCGGAAAATGTATTTATATCCGATGCCTGACTCGGAAATGCGGAAGACCAAGAATCTGGTACAGAATCCGGGATGGTGATTTTGAACGAATAAAAAGACTAACTTATGAATAGATTTAATTATATAGCACTGTCAGCTTGCGTTGCACTGTCGGTAAGCAGTTGCGATGACAGTTTTGATGTAAGTTCCAAAGCCGATGGAGTTTTGGCTGTATCTCAGGAAGGATTCAACACACTGCAATCCTATAATGTAGGTGAAAAGTATACGGCAGATTTATGGATACAACAGGGAGGATTGAAATCAACCGCCAGTGTGGTGAGTTTCTCGGTGGACAAAGCTCTGCTCGATTCGATGAATGCAGCTGATGGAACGTCGTACGAACTTCTACCGGCCGATTGTTATCAACTGACAAAAGGGACAGTCGATATTCCGGCAGACGAAAGACTGCTGAAAGGTGAACTTACTTACGATCCGGCTAAGATACAACAGCTTTCCGGATACGATCACTTGAAATATGTGTTGCCTTTGCGTGCCACATCCAACGGGATGTCTTTGGTTCCGGGACGTTCTGCTTTGTTGTTGGGATTTAAGGTCTCAGAACCGATTGTAACCATTATGAATGCCGGAGTCGAAGAAATTAATCTGGCAGACGTAAAAGAGTTGCCTGTACAGATCGGCGTTCCGTTTACCAATAAATGGGAAATAACCTGCCGTCTGGAAAACCGCCAGTCGGTGATAGATGCTTATAACACAGCCAACGGCACTTATTTCAGTATGCTTCCGTCCGATGCTTATGTAGCACCCGAGACCCCGGTTCTTCAGAACGGAGTAAATCAGGTAACAGCAACTTATAAACTGAAGGATGACATTTTGCCGGGAAATTATATGTTGCCCGTACAGATAGCAGAGGTAACTTCTGACGCCACTATACGGGCGGATAAGGATACTTATGCTGCTTATAGCATCATAAAAGAAGGAGATAAACTTTCTAAAACGGACTGGAAAATCGTGTCGTTCACTACTGAGGAACCTTCGGGTGAAGGTAGCAATAACGGACATGCCAAACACCTGATCGACGGAAACGCCGAGACCTTCTGGCATTCTCGCTGGCAAGGAGGTTCCGATCCTCTCCCCTACGAGATAATCATTGATATGAATCACCGCGTTAAGATAGCTCAAGTGGAACTCTTGCCACGTGGGCGGGGAAGTAATAATCCGATTAAAGTGGTACGTTTTGAAGCCAGTGAGGATGGAAACAACTGGGAGTCGATTGGTCAGTTTGGCTTCACCAATCAGGATGCCGCATTGAAATATTATGTAAAATCATCAACGGCACGCTATATCAAACTTGTCATTCCTGATGGGGTAGGCAACGGTACGGTGGCTGCTATCCGTGAGTTGGACGTAAGAGGTACGGTAATCAACTGATATAAATAAGTAATCATGCGAATCAATAGTTGGGAGAATTCATCCAATTATTGATTCGCATTCAAGAGAATAATAGCCTGATAAAGATAAAAAGAATGGGTAAAGATCTTGATGTGATGATATTAATATGCTGTCGGGCTGTTTTTATGCTACCAAAGATGTACCGTTGACGTTCTTTGATTAAGTAATTATTTTACAATGCTTTTCTATAAAAATGTTATTGATATGCGGTTCTGCTTGGAAATAAATAAATTCAAAAGTACTTGAGAAAAGTTCCTGTAGAACTTGGAAAGTTTTATGCGCAATACATACAGATGCTACCTTTTAGATTATCAAGTTAACAGTTTTAAAAATACGTAATAAATGGTCCATTTTCGTGGCAAATATAGCAATAACTTTAATAAAACGCTTATTTAAGCATGTATTTTTTTAAAATATCGTAATTGCAACTCTGAAAATTCTTCTTTATAAGATGGTTTTCTATACTATTTAATATCAATGATTTGATCTTTTCTCTCTCCATTATGTGTTTTTTCTTGTGATATATATCAAAGTATACAGAGGTGGAAAATAGGTATATCTCTTTCTCGTTTTAGACTACATTTTACAAATACTCCTTTTCGTTTACATCATTTACCTTTAAGTTCAGTTGTCTTTCTTCTTTCTTAAGTTCTACAGGAACTCTGATAAAATCAGGCGTTTTGCGTAAATCAATATCAGCATGGTTCAGTATAGATGACGTGTTAACCATATTTATTACGCCTATGAAAACATAAGAAAGACTGGATTTCAAACAGGACTATGCATCGATAGATGGATAGTATCACTTTTTCCTGAAAATTAATTTAAAACCTACACAACAAAAAAGATTTAAGCTTATGAAAAAACCTTTTATGCTAATACCAGTTTTGCCGATGACTGCTCATATTAGTAATGATGCTGATACTGCCGGTGATCGTACCGGGAGGATGCCAGAAGAATATGCGTTTAAGAATAAAGTATTGAGATCGATCTGCTTTATCCTGTTTTTATTGTCTTTCGGGCTGAATTCAGTCTTCGCTCAGGTTCATAATGCCACCGGACTTGTGGTGGATGAGAACGGTCAGCCTTTGATCGGAGTACAGATTAAACTGGAAGGGACCACTACAGGAGTTATTACTGACGTAAATGGTAACTTCTCGATAAGTGCCAAGAAAGGAGATATACTTCTTTTCTCGTATGTGGGCTACGAATCACAACGGATCACCTACAAAGGTGAAAAGATTCTGGCCATAAAGATGCTTCCCAATACCGAATTGCTGGATGAAGTAGTGGTTATTGGTTACGGTAAACAGAAAAAAAACAGTGTCGTAAGTTCTATTAATGCTATCGGACCTAAGGAACTGGCTGTATCGTCCAATAGAAATCTGACTAATACCCTGG
This sequence comes from Bacteroides sp. 11BF, assembly GCF_019633765.1. Classification (NCBI taxonomy): domain Bacteria; kingdom Pseudomonadati; phylum Bacteroidota; class Bacteroidia; order Bacteroidales; family Bacteroidaceae; genus Bacteroides; species Bacteroides sp. 11BF. The sequence goes on along the minus strand of NZ_JAFKPJ010000013.1, from coordinate 20,781 downwards.
CCGGACAAGTGCCTGGTTTGATTGCCGTTCAGCGTTCGGGTGAACCGGGATATGATAATTCCGAGTTCTGGATCAGAGGTGTAAGTTCCTTCAAAGGAGGTACAAATCCGTTAGTTTTGGTCGACGGTGTGCCCCGTAATATGCAGGATATAGAACCCGATGAAATCGAATCGTTTACTTTGCTGAAAGATGCCGCGGCAACTGCTGTGTATGGTGCCGAGGGTGCTAACGGAGTGATCTTGATCACATCTAAACGTGGTAATTCGCAGAAACCCAAAATATCCCTTCGTGCCGAATCTACCTTGCTTACTCCGACTCGCCTGCCTGAATTTATGAATTCGGTAGAGACGCTGGAACTGTATAATGAAGCTTTGAACAATGAAGGAACAGCCAGTATACGTACAGCGGAAGAAATTGCCAAATACGGTCCGGGAGCCGATCGCGACCTTTATCCCGACACCGACTGGTTGAAGGAGATGCTGAGAGAGCATACCTATAATATGCGCTATACCCTCAATGTAAGAGGCGGATCCGAGCGTGCACGTTACTTTGTTTCCGGAGCCTTTTATCAGGAGAACGGTATTTTTAAAGAGGGCAAGAAAAACGAGTATGACAATAACATCGGGCTGAAACGTTATAATTTACGTAGTAATATCGATTTCGACGCGACGAAAACAACATTGGTGAAAGTAGATATTAGCGGACAATACCTGCAAACGAATTATCCGGGTACAGGCACAAATACAATTTTCAATTCGATGTGTCGCACTCCCTCTTACCTGATGCCTGCTGAATACTCGGACGGAACGATTGCCGGACATCCGCGTCCTTCGGGTAACCGCGTGAATCCATATAACTTATTAGTAAATTCCGGATATGCCAAAGAGTGGAGAACGTCTATCCAGTCGAAACTGGAAGTAAACCAGAAGTTGGACTTTATCACCAAGGGGCTGAATTGGAAAGGTCTGATCAGTTTTGATGCTGATATGAAATATACAGCAAAACGAACCAAGACACCTACTCAGTATCTGGCAACCGGACGTGATGAAAACGGGGCACTGCAATTTAAGAAAGTTGTGGAGGGCAGCGACGTATTGACCGAGAAACTGGAAAACTCTTCGAATAAAAAAATCTATTTCGAAACTTCGTTTAACTACAATCGGACTTTTGCGCAGAAGCATGATGTGACCGCTATGGTTCTTTATATGCAAAAAGAGACCCAATATCACGACAATGCTTTGCCTTACAGAAAGCAGGGTCTTGTGGGACGTGCCACTTACGGTTATGACGGACGTTATTTCGTAGAGGGCAACTTCGGTTATACAGGTTCCGAGACCTTTGCAAAAGGATTTCGTTTCGGCTTTTTTCCGGCAATGGGATTGGCATGGTATGTCAGCAACGAACCTTATTATCCGGAGGTGCTGAAGAAGGTGGTTAATAAGTTGAAATTCAGGTTTTCTATCGGACGTACGGGAAATGATGACACCGGTGGTGACCGTTTCTTGTACCGTGGTACGATGAAACAGGATAATGGAGGGTATAATCTCGGCTTCAGTGATACGGGAGGCATGGGCGGTATCGGTAATGGAATTACCGAGGCCCGGTTTGAGGCTCCCTATCTTTCATGGGAAATTGAGGAAAAGACGAATTACGGTATTGATCTCGGCTTATTCGACAACCGCATCGATTTGCAGGTAGACTATTTCAACAATAAGCGTAAGAGCATTTTGTTGCAACGCAACACGGTGTCCAACGTAACCGGTTTCCAACAGATGCCTTGGCAGAACTTTGGTATTGTGAAGAATCATGGAGTAGATGCCAGCCTCACCCTTAACCAAAAAATAGGGCAAGTCAACCTGAGTGCACGCGGAAACTTCACGTTTGCCCGTAATGAAATTATCGAATACGATCAGGTGCCGCAGGTGTATCCCTGGCTGGAAAAGAAAGGTACCCGTCTCAACTCGAACAAGCTCTATATCGCCGACGGTTTGTATACCTATGATGACTTTATCATCAACGGTGAAGGGCTCAACCGCACTTATGAATTAAAACCCGGAGTCGTTTCCGGTCTTTCGAGCGGTGTTCGTCCGGGTGATATCAAATACAAAGACCTGAACGGTGACGGCAAGATTGATAGCAATGACCAAATGGAAGATGTAGGAAATCCCACTGTTCCCGAAATTGTCTATGGTTTCGGATTTAATGCCGAATGGAAAGGTTTTTATGCCGGTATCTTTTTTCAGGGAGCCGGTAATACGTCAACTGTATTGGGAACCGGAGCTGATGCGACCTTCTTTCCTTTCCAGTGGGGAATCGAAGAATCTGCGGTGCGTTCGGTGGTAGCCGATCGTTGGACAGAACAGAATCCAAGTCAGAATGTGATGTTTCCCCGTATGCATAGTAATAACTTCCAGAACAATACGGCAGCCAGTACGTGGTGGCTGCGTGACGCCGGTTTCCTGAGGCTGAAAAATATCGAATTAGGTTATAATTTCGATAAGAAGTTATTGAAGAAGTTGAATATAGAAGCATTGCGCTTTTATGTACAGGGAAACAATCTGTATGTGTGGGATCGTATCAAGATGTGGGATCCCGAGCAGGGAAACAACAATGGAGGTTTCCCTTATCCGCTGAACCGTACGTTTACTTTTGGTCTTGACTTTACATTCTAACTTAATTAATTAATAGTATATATATGAAAGTTTTTAAGAATTTACCGACCTTTATACTGGCACTTGGATTGAGTGCGACTCTCCTTTCCGGCTGTAAAGATTATCTAAATGTATCAGATGATCTGGCTGCCGAAATGACTATGGAAGAAGTATTTAATAACACAAGTTACGCACGCAGGTTTCATCGCTACATCTATACCGGTATCCCCGATATGTCGAACATCATCATAACGGATGCCTATGCCAGCCTGACCGGTTTGGATAATCCCTGGCCGGCTGTTTCAGACGAATTGAAGTCAGCACAGAACAATGTGAAAACGATTCCAACGATAGGCTATCATGCCGGATCGGCCGATTTGTCACGTTGGAGCCTTTACAAGCAAATCCGGCAGGCAAACGAATTCATCGTATACGCCCATGTCATTCCGCAGAACGGAGATGTAGCCGACTTCATTGATGAAAAAGAACTGGCTCTTCTGAAGAACGAAGCACGTTTTTTACGTGCTTATTATCATTATCTGTTGTTCGAGTTATATGGTCCTATTCCTATTATGACCGAAATAGCTGATCCTTCGGCCGCTGACTTGGATTATTACAGAAATTCGGTAGATGAAGTAGTTGCCTTTATTGATAAAGAACTTAATGAATGCTATGACTTGCTACCAGAGAAAGAACTGAATCCGGACGGTACTATTAACAATGAACGTGCGGCGGCACCGACCAAAGGGGCAGCGTTGGCCATTTTGGCCAAATTGCATGTGTATGCGGCAAGTCCGTTGTTCAATGGTGGTTATCCCGAAGCTGTTGCTTTGAAGGATAATCAGGGCAAACAACTCTTTCCGGCAAAGGATGACACGAAATGGAAAACTGCTCTGGACGCTCTGCAACGCTTTATTGATTATTCAAAGGGGTGCTACTCGTTATACCAGGTGATGAAGGACGGTGAGATCGATCCGGCAGAATCGCTTTATCAGTTGTTTCAGGTAAGCGTTAACAATTCGGAGGCGGTTTGGCAGAGCAGTAAGAACGCCTGGGGGGGAGTAAACGGTGAAGGCCGTGAACGTAGATGTACTCCGCGTGCTATTTTCAGTGGATTCAGTTGTGTCGGAGTTCTTCAGGAAGTTATTGATGACTTCTTGATGAGTGATGGTAAAAGCATTGAAGAATCGGGTTTGTATAAAGAAGAGGGCATCGGTGAAGACGGTATACCCAATATGTATAAGAATCGTGAACCGCGTTTCTACCAGGACATTACTTATTCCGGCAAAATATGGCAAAAGACCGATAAGAAGATTTATTTTTATAAAGGAATGCCGGATGACAATTCGAAGGCAGATATGAGTTATTCGGGATATTTACTTTATAAAGGTATGAACCGTGATTTGCTGAATCAGGGCAATAATCCGAAATCCAAATATCGTGCAAGTATGTTGTTCCGTCTGGCCGATTTTTATTTGTTGTATGCAGAGGCCCTGAATCATGTGAATCCGGGTGATGCGCGTATCATCCAGTATGTGGACAGCATTCGTTATAGAGCCGGTATTCCCTTACTGAAAGACATTAAACCGGAAATTATCGGCAACCGGGAGTTGCAGGAGAAAGCCATACGTCACGAGCGCCGCATTGAATTGTTTGCCGAAGGACAGCGTTATTTTGATGTACGTCGTTGGATGTGTGCCGAAGAAGAAGGATATAAACAAGGTGGCCCTGTTCATGGTATGGATATGAATGCCACCGATCTTGAGGGCTTTATGAAACGCACTGCTTTTGAGACCCGTATTTTTGAGAAGCGTATGTATTTGTACCCCATTCCGTTGGCAGAGATACAAAAGTCGAAGAAATTGGTGCAGAACCCCGGCTGGTAAGGAAACGCACGTACAATAGGTATCCGATATAAATAGAACCGGGTTGTAGACAGATAGACTTCACATCTGTTTACAGCCCGGTTTCTCGTAATGCGTAATCCCGGTATATCAATTATTAGATAATTGCATGGTTGCCTGACGAACTTAAGAAGAGAATTTCCATAAGTACCCGTATAAAGTGGCTCCGGTGCCCGAAAGAAATGTTTTTATTCATATCATTTACTTCATCTTGCGCCGAAAGATGTGCATCTTGGCCGCCAAGATATAGATCTTAGCGCCCAAGATGTACATCTTAGCTGCTAAGATGAAGAAGATTTGCTGTTAAGGATAAGTTTATTCCTGTTGCTTTACTATTTTATATAGAAGTAAATCACATGAAGTAATTTGTTTTGGGCATTAAAGGAATTATTAGCTTGCAGGTTCATTTGCGGGTTAAAATTGGTACTGAAACGGATTCTTAAAATTTTGAGATTATTATTATTATTTGTTACTTTGCCAGTGTCTTTTTATTAACTAATTCTTTAAATGAAGAAAAACGCAATGTATTCGAACCTTGAGTCGGTTGAGCAATTGTTTCGGCAATATTATAAAGTGTTGCGGGTGTATGCGTTTCGCTTTGTGAATGATTGGGATGTTGCAGAAGACATCGTTCAGGATGTTTTTGTTGCTTTATGGAATAAGCGTACAGATATTGAATTCGATGGAGCAGTAAAGGCCTATCTTTTTAAGGCCGTCTATAATAAATCTCTCAACTTTCTCACCAGTAAGAAGTATACTGAAGAAGAGTCCATGGAATGTTTTTCAGATCAGATCGATGCGTTGCAGATTCAGGAAGATAATCAGGAGAACTCATTATTCATGAAGGAACTTCGGGGTGAAATCGAAGCTTTTGTCGAAACACTGCCTGTACAGGTAAAGAAGGTATTTATACTAAGCAGAAGCTACGGCCTGAAGGTAAAGGAGATTGCCGTTCAGCTCGATCTGTCACCCAAGACTGTAGAAAAGTATTTGACCCGTGCTCTGTTGGAGTTACGTACTCATCTTAAAAATAAAGGTTTAATGAGCCTTTTATTCCTACTCTGTCTCTGCTCAAAATAATATTTTAAAAAAAAGTATGTTTTGGAGGAGGGGTTTTTAAATTTCACTTGTATTACTTATAGAGGAGCTAAAAATGAAGAATGAAATAGGAGACATAAACGAAGTGATTATACGTTTTCTGGATGGTACGGCTACCTGTGAAGAGAAAGTTTTTCTTTTGAACTGGCTGAAACAATCGGAAAAGAACCGGAACGAGTTTTCCGAAGTTCGTGATTTATGGCTTTTAGGCAATACGCTGGCTACTGATGATGTTGAAACGGAGGTAGCACTCGATCGGTTTAGGTCACGGATACAAATACCGGAATCCGGTTCTCGTAAAAGCAGATTTGTTTTTCCGGAACATTTCAGTCTGTTCCTGCGGGTGGCAGCCGTCTTTCTGATACTGTTTGCTGTCGGTTCTGTTTCTTATTATTGGGGTAGTAGTTCGGTTCCGGGGCAGAAGGAAGTCATGAACCGTTTGCTGACTGCCAATGGAAGTAAAGGCCGTTTTGTATTACCGGATAGTACGGTTGTATGGCTCAATTCAAATAGTTTGTTGGAGTATCCGGAAACGTTCAGTGCATCAGCCCGTGAAGTCAGTTTGTCCGGTGAAGCTTATTTTGAAGTGCGGAGAAATGAGCAACTTCCATTCCGGGTGCAAGCCGGAGAAATGAAAGTGGAAGTGTTGGGCACCCGCTTTATTGTCGACAATTATCAGCGGAAATCCGGAGTCGAGGCAGTATTGGTGGAAGGTAGTGTGAAGATTGCCGGTTGCAAGATGAACCATTCGGTGGTACTGACTCCGGGGCAGTTGATAAATTATGATAAGAAGAGTGAGCGGACCAAGGTACAGATGGTCAATACGGATGATTATATCAGTTGGATTCAGAATGAGCTGACTTTCGACAATGATAAATTGGCCGATATTATCATTAATTTGAATAAATGGTATGGGGTGGATATTGAATGTCCGTCAGACTTTGCTGAGAAAGTTTTTATGTCATTCTCTGTTCGAAGCGGGGAGGAGTTGGAAGAAATCCTGAAAGCGATGACTTTGGTCGCTCCTATAAGATATTATTGGGAAAACGGTGTTTTACACATTCTTCCCCGAAAGCGATAGAAAACACAAGTATTAACCTTAAAAATTGAATGAAAATATGTAGAAACACACAACCAGACAAAAAAATAGGTAAATGTTGCAGCACTTACCTATCTCAGATTTCTTTTAATCACGTCTCTTGCAGGAGACGCAATTATTTACTTTAAATCTTTTACAAAGATATGAATAAATTTAAATGGAGGAGCTTTTTGAGCTTTTTCTTAACAGAAAGAAACATTCGTTTAGCAAGACTTATGTCTTTTATTATGTTCCTGTTTGTTTTTCAGGGAGTTTATGCTCAGCAGACACGTATTAATCTCCATGTGAAACAAGTTCCCCTGAAGCAGGTTCTTAAATCGATTGAATCGAAGAGTGAGTACACTTTCTTCTACAATGATGCAGAAATTGACATGAACCGTAAAGTAACGGTTCAGGCCGATAATGAACGTATTGATGTAATTTTATCCCAAATTCTGCCGGACTGTAAATGCGTAGTGGAGAATAGAAAGATTATTCTGATTCCCGGTGCGGAGAAACAAAATGTCCGGAATGACCACGTTGCAAAAATGAAAGAGATAACCGGTACCGTTACAGACGCAAAAGGCGAAACCTTGATCGGGGTAAATGTAACGATATTGGGAACAACTACCGGTGTCATAACCAATATCGACGGCAAATACTCATTGAAAGTTCCGGTAGGCAAGTCGCTTCAGTATTCGTATGTCGGCTATGTCACCCAAACGGTGAAGGTAGGTGATAAAACAGTGATGGACATTGTAATGCAGGAAAACAGTAAAGCACTGGACGAAGTTGTGGTAGTGGGGTATGCTGTCCAGAAGAAAGTCAATCTTTCGGGTTCGGTAGCGACCGTATCTACTAAAACAATCGAAGACCGTCCGGTACTGAACATGGGGCAGGCTTTGCAAGGTGCCGTTGCCAACCTTAATGTATCTGTCGGTGATGGTGAGGCAGATGACTCCCCTTCCTATAACATTCGTGGTACTACTTCTCTGAATGGAGGTTCTCCGTTGGTGGTCATTGACGGGGTTGTTTCCACCAGTGATCAGTTGAATCGCATGAATCCTGTTGATATAGCCAATATTTCTGTACTGAAAGATGCCGCATCCTCTGCTATATATGGGTCGCGTGCTGCGTTCGGTGTTATTTTGGTTACAACTAAAAATGGTAGCAATGAAAAACTTACTGTTAACTATAACAACAATTTTGTATTGCGTACCAACACTCGTATGCCGGAAATTATAACAGACCCTTATCTGGTGGCAACTACGAGAAATACAATGGCATATCCGTGGTATAACCTTTATAACGAGGAACAACTGGCCTATGCGAAAAAATGTTCCGAAGATCCTTCCACTTCTCCCTACTTCCTGAATCCGGATGGTTCTTATACTTATTTTGGACGTACAAACTGGGTGGACGAGGCTTACAATGATGTAGGTTTCTCTACGATCCATAATATTGATATTTCCGGGAAAACAGACCGTATCTCTTATTACTTTTCGGGAGGATACAATCGTCAGAATGGTATGCTGAAATATGGCAATGACATTTATAACCGATATAACCTGCGTACTAAATTGCAGTTTAAACTGACGGATTGGTGGAACCTGAGCAGTAATGTGAGCCTGACTACTTCCGATTATGACTATGCGAATGCTATGACCAACACCTATAGACAGATGTACCGTAAGAATCCGATGGATATGGTTAAGAATCCAGATGGAACCTGGACAGACTCCAGTGTGGGTACATTGGGGGCATTGGCCGAAGGCGGACGTGCTACAGACTGGAAAACAAATACAAATATCAATCTGTCTACTAAGATGGATATAGTCAAAGATGTCTTTTGGGTACAAGGAACCTTTGCTTTTGCAAATACCAAGACCAGAAGTAACTGGTATAATCTGCCTGTCACTTATCGCAATGGACCCGAGTTGCCTGTCCTGACGTTTAATCCTATTTCTACCGTATCGGATGCTTCGAGCAGTAATTCCGATACAAAGCACATTTTGTTTGATGTTTATGGTACTTTCCAGAAAACATTTGCGAAGAAACACGCCATTACTGCTGTTGCAGGTTTCAATCAGGAAGAGTATAAATATGATTATGTGAAAGCGAATCGTAAAGAGCTGATTTCAAGTTCACTTCCCACCATTAACCTGGCCACAGGAGATATGAATATGTCTCAAAGTATAACGACTTGGGCTTTAAGAGGTGCGTTCGCGCGTTTGGGCTATATCTACGACGATAAATATATCTTCGAATTTAACGGACGTTATGACGGTACTTCGCGTTTCCCGAAGAATGACCGTTTTGTATTTAATCCTTCCGTATCATTGGGCTGGGTCATCTCGCGTGAAAAGTTCTTTGAGCCTTTGAGTGATGTGATTAGTTTCTTGAAGTTGAGAGGTTCTTATGGTAGTCTGGGAAATCAGGATGTGGATGCGTATGCATATCTTGCCACGATGGGATCGGGAAAAATCAGCCAGATCCTGGAGAAACAACAGCCGGTATATGTGGGAGCTCCCGGATTGGTAGCCGGTAACCTGACCTGGGAAAAGGTAACTACCACCAATATTGCTTTAGACGCTAATTTTTTCAATAACCGTTTAAGCATAACGGGTGAAGTATATGTACGCCGAACAAAAGATATGTTGACGGCAGGAGTGACACTGCCAAGTGTTTTGGGAACGGATGTCCCCAAGCAAAATGCAGCCGACTTGAAGACAGAGGGCTGGGAATTGACCGTAGGTTGGAAAGATCAGTTCAAATTGGCCGGAAAACCATTTTATTATGATGTGAACTTTAATCTGGCAGATAGCCGTGCCTATATTACGAAGTACGAAAATCCGAAAGGATTGTTGGGTGATTACTATGTAGGAAAAGAGATTGGTGAGATATGGGGTGTAGAGACTTTAGGCTTTTTCACTTCCGAGGAAGATATAAAAAATCATGCAGACCAGTCATGGTGTACTTCCTATCCGGGTACCCGTCCGCTGGCTCCCGGTGATCTGAAATTTAAAGATGAAAATAAAGACGGTAAAATAACCGATGGAGCATGGACACTGGAAGACCATGGTGATTATAAAGTCATTGGTAACAGCCGTGCACGCTATACATTTGGTCTATCGGCCAATGCACAGTGGAATGGATTCGATCTTAGCCTGTTTGCCCAGGGGGTAGGTAAGAAAGATTATTATCCGGGCACAGGCGACCTTTATTTCTGGGGTATTTATGCACAGCCCTGGACTAATATTACCGTGGGTAATATGTACGACCATTGGACAGAGGAAAATCCGGACGCGTATTTCCCGCGTATGAAAGCTTATGTGGCGGAAAATACAGACAAGGAGTGTGGAGTTGTTCAGACCAGATACCTGCAAAATGCAGCTTATGTCCGTTTGAAAAACCTCACCGTAGGTTATACTCTTCCTAAAGTACTGTTGAATAAGATAGGAATTGAACGTTTGCGTATTTTCTTTTCCGGTGATAATCTGTGTGAGTTTTCAGGCTTATACAAACATTATAAGGTAGATCCGGAAAGTTTAGGTAATATTGTTTATCCTCTTCAGCGTTCTTATTCATTTGGTTTAAATCTCACATTCTAATTAAGATAAGTTATGTGTTCAAAAATAAAACATATATTACTGACTGCGTGCTGTCTGACAGGCGCAGCTCTGATGACAAGTTGTAATGACGGATTCATGGATCGTTTTCCTGAGACCAGTATCACGGAGAAGGTATTTTTCTCTTCTCCCGCCGATTTGGAGACCTATACTAATGGCATGTATGGCTATATTGGTGCAAGTTATTCGGATACTCCTTCCGACAATATGCTTTACACGGAAGATACTGATATTTATAAAATGATGCGTGGTGAATATAGACCCGATAACATAGGTAAATGGAGTTGGACGAATATCCGTACGGTCAATTTTATGTTAGCAAGGACAGACCGTGTGGAGGGCGACCGTGGTGAGATTAATCACTACATCGGGCTGGCGCGCATGTTTCGTGCATTAATCTATTATTCAAAGGTGAAAGACTATTCGGATGTGCCATGGTATAGCCATGACCTGCAAACGACGGACACCGAGTTACTATATAAGTCACAGGATCCTCGTTCCCTGGTCGTAGATTCCATAATGGCCGATCTTGATTTTGCCGTGACCCACATGAAAACAAACAATAGTACGACCCGTATTTACCGGAATGCTGCTTTGGCTATACAGGCGCGGATTGCTTTGCATGAAGGGACATTCCGTAAATATCATCCCGAGTTGAAACTGAATGATGGCGACCGGTTCCTGAAAATAGCGGTAGAGGCCTGCCGGAAGATTATGGACACAAAACATTACAGCCTGTCGACTTCCAAAGAGAGTGGGCTGCCTGCCTATCAGTCACTTTTCTGTAGTGCGGATCTTACGCAAAACCCGGAAATGATTCTGGTGGCTGATTACGATAAGGCATTAGGACGCCTGCACAATGCCCAGGCTCAGTTTGACTATAATACGGGACTTTCTCGTAGTCTGATGGAAGATTATTTAGTCGTTGAGGACGGACAAACCAAATATTTTCATGAAGTGGAAGGTTACCGGACCAAGACGGTACTGGAGATCTTTGAGAATCGGGACCCTCGTCTGGAGCAGACTTTTATGAAACCGGGTGTCCTGAACGTGGGTACTACCGAGCCTCACCGGGCTAAACTGAATCTGGGTGGATATCCGCAGATCAAATTCCGTCCGTTGACATTCGATCAGATGGATTGGGGAAAATCTTATACTGATTTACCTATTATCCGTTACGCTGAAATTTTGCTGATATATGCTGAGGCAAAGGCCGAATTGGGTACGCTTACACAAGATGACATCAACAATACAATCAATCTGATCAGGCAGCGTGCCGGTATGCCGGATGCTTCGTTGGACGACTGGCTGGCTAATATTGATCCGGTACAGGAAGAACGTTATTCCAATGTACAGTCTTCACAAAAAGGTGCTGTGCTGGAAGTGCGCCGTGAACGCAGAATCGAATTGGCATGCGAAGGGTTCAGATATGGTGATTTAATGCGTTGGGGATGTGGAAAGTTGTTTGAGGCTGCTCCGGAAGGGGCGTATATTCCGGGAATGGGCTATTATGATGTAACAGGTGATGGTACACCGGACATTGCAGTAGTGGAAAAGAAAGCGGATGTAGATAAGATACCTGAGGAGGACAAGCAAAAGTATAAATTGACGGTTTATGCTTTGGAAGGTAATACGATTGGGCTCACCGAAGGGACAAAAGGCCATATCTACCTGATAGCGCAACATGGTAAGTATACTTTTGTATCTCCGAAATATTATTATTATCCGGTTGCTACCAAAGATATTACTGTTAACGAAAACCTCTATCAGAATCCATTCTGGGAATAGGTTTATCATATCGAAAACAGAAAGGCTGCTCCGGCAGTAGCGGGAGAAGCCTGCTGTTTTCGTTAAGAGACAAAACTGATTAATATAGTAAAACAATAAATATGTTGAAATTATTTGCAGGTATAGTGGCTTTATTCCTGGGAGTTGGCAGTTCTGCTTTCGCACAGATAGAAGGCGGGGTTTATATCGACACAAACAGAAACGGCATTCGTGATGCCGGAGAGAAAGGGATCAAGGGGATCTGTGTGCAAGATGGGCTCCATGTGGTGCAAACGGCGGAAGATGGTAGCTTTACACTTCCGGGACATAAAGACACCCGGTTTATCACTTTGACCGTGCCCGATGGATTTCAGGCATCTGCTTCCCATTATTTACCTTTCGACGGGACCGGGAAAAAGTATGAACTGGGAATTTGCAAGAGTCCGGTAAGGACAGGAAATGGATATTCGTTTGTGCAAATCACAGATACAGAGACATCTCTGTATGGTGACTGGATAGACAATCTGAAAGAGTATGTGAAAACAAATCCGACTGCTTTCATCATCCATACAGGTGATGTTTGTTATGAAGCCCATCAGGATTTTCACGGACGTTATCTTCGTTCTGAGGATTTGGGGGTTCCGACTTATTATTGTGTGGGTAATCATGATTTGCGTGCCGGAAGGTATGGTGAAGAGTTATGGCAGAGTCATTTCGGTCCTTCATGGTATTCGTTCGACGTTGGTAATGTGCATTATGTGGTTACTCCGATGCTGGGTGGTGATCATGCACCCTCGTACAGGCGTGCTGATATCATCCGTTGGCTGAAGAATGACCTTGCACAAATAAATAGAGATAAAAGGGTCGTTTTATTTAATCACGACTTATGGTTTTGGGGAGACGATTTGCTCTTCAAGGATAAAAACGGCGAACAGATAGACTTTGCGGATTATAATCTGGACGCCATGATTTACGGACACTGGCACAATCATTATTATAAGCAGTTGAAGTCGGGACTTCATACCTACTGCTCATCTACTCCGGATAAAGGAGGAATCGATCACGGAACGTCCTGTTTCAGGATTTATCATGCTGATACCAAAGGTAAACTCAGTTCGGAAACCCGTTATACTTATATCGATGGAATCTTGACTTCTGCTTATCCGGCAGAAGGTGAAATTGTTTCTGTCTCTGATGGTAAAATGACAGTTCGGATTAATGCTTATCGTACGGTGTCGTACGCAAAAAAAGTAACGGCTTCTGTTGAACGGAACGGGAAAATCATGTCGTCTGTCACATTGTTACCCGAAACAGACTGGGAATGGAGCGGAGCAGTCCGTGTGTCCGATGGCAAGCAGCGCTTGTTGGTGACTGCCGAGTTTGAGGATGGAACCCGTTTGACGAAAAGGGTGGATTACACCGTAACCGGGCAGCCGGCTGCTTCGGCTGTGACATCCGCCATTTGGGCGGGACTTCGTGGAAATGCTGCCCACAATCAACTGGTGAATGACACAGTGTCTTTGCCCCTGCAAACCAACTGGGTCCGAAATGCAGGCAGCAATATTTATATGTGTTCGCCCATAGTGGCACAGAATAAAGTGTTTATAGGAACCATTGACGATGATAGGGCAGAGAAATGCTTTATAAAAGCCTATGATGCTGCAACAGGAGGTCTTTGCTGGACTTTCAGTGCTTCTAATTCGATAAAGAATACCATTGCTTATGAAGACGGGCGCGTGTTTGCTTCGGATGCTTCGGGGATGCTTTACGCCATAGATGCAGAAAAAGGAACGGCTTGTTGGCAAACACAGTTGCCGGTTTCTCTATTGCCACTTCTTGATGAAGGCTTGGCGGTTGTCGATGGTGTGGTGTATGCCGGACATGCAAAAGGAACTTGTGCCGTACGGACTGCCGATGGAAGGATCCTGTGGCAGAACAAAGCCTGGGATGGAGGTGAGGGAACCACTTCTACTTTGACTGTAGGTGCAGGAGTATTAGTGGCGTCTGCACATTGGAACGGACTCTTCGGACATGACATCAATGACGGTACTTTATTGTGGAAGAAGCGTGACAGTAAAATTCGTTTCCGTGACGGATCGGCAACTTTTTACGATGGTAATTTCTATCTGGCCTCATGTGAGAATTTATATGTGATCAACCCACGTTCCGGAGATATTCTGAAAATGGCGGAAACTTCTTATGAGTTTAATTCGGCCTGCGCTCCGCTTGTGACGGATAAATATCTGGTTGTTTCCACTTCCAATAAAGGAGTGGTTGCATTTGACCGTCTCACTTTTAAAGAGGTCTGGAACTATCGTACCGGAACAAGCCTTTTCTATACTGTCCCTTATTCTCATAGCCATGAATGCACAGTCGAAGTTTCGCCTGTACTTGTGGGAGCAACCGTTTTCTTTGGGGCCAGTGACGGGCATTTGCATGCCGTTGACTTGGACACAGGCGCCTATCGTGGGAAACGTGCTTTGGGAGCTCCGGTATTCTCGAGTGTGGCAGTAAGCGGTAACTGTCTGTTCGTTACCGATTTTGGAGGTAATATTTATAATTTTAGGTTACATGATTAATTGTATATACAAAATGAAAAAGATTTCGATATTATTCATATTTTCTGTGATTCTTAGTTTATTTGCCAGTGAAGTAAATGCAGCTGGTCCCCGTTTGAAGAAACATCCGAAGCATGTAGTATTAATTGCTTTTGACGGTTTAAGTGCCGTTGCTATCCGCAATCATCCCATGCCCAATTTCAACCGGTTGATGGAAGAAGGGGCTTATACACTGAACAACCGTTCGATTCTGCCATCATCGAGTGCTCCAAACTGGGCCTCTATGTTTTCCGGAGCCGGACCGGAACTTCATGGATATACGACCTGGGGAAGCAAGACACCCGAGATTCCTCCTTTTATAACCAATCAATACGGTCGTTTTCCGGGACTTTACGGATTGATACGCGATACATATCCTAAAGCAGAAGTAGGCTATATTTATGAATGGGATGGAATGAGATATCTGGTTGATTCGCTCGCTATCAACTACTTCGTACATGCTCCGCAAACAAAGGAACATCCTAAGGGAGCGACACAATTCGCCGTGAATTATCTGAAAGAGAAAAAGCCTATGTATTGTGCCGTTATATTTGAATATCCTGATCACACCGGACACAGCTACAAGTGGGAATCCAAAGAGTATTATGAAAAGCTCGATGAATTGGACGGTTATTTAGGTGAAATAGTAGCAGCCATTGAAGAAGCCGGTATGATGGATGATACTGTAATTATACTGACTGCGGATCATGGCGGAATCGGTACTAATCATGGCGGAAAAACTCTCAATGAAATGGAGACCCCGCTTGTATTTTATGGAAAGGGTGTGAAAAAGAACTATAAGATAACTGAGAGTACAATGGTGATTGATGTGGCTGCAACGGAAGCTTGGCTGCTGGGGGTTGAGCCTCACGAAGCCTGGTTGGGCAATCCGGTAACGACAGCATTCTTTACTAAATAATTGAAATGTACTTATCCAATGGGGGGAAATAGCCCCATTGGATGATACCTGTATAAAAGATTGATATGAAAAGATTTATATATATGCTAATTGCGTCTTTGGCAATTAGCTTTGTCTCTTGCACACCTGTGGAACGTGCTAAGGAGAAGGAATTAAAAGTTTTGTCATGGAATGTATGGCATGCAGGACATGCTAAAAACTATCCCGAAAAGGGCTGTGAAGGAACTATAGGGATTCTGAAAAAGAGTCAGGCGGATGTTATTTTGATGATTGAGACTTATGGTGCGGCTCCAATGGTGGCAGACTCTTTGGGATATGATTACGTATTGTTATCAGACAATCTGTGCATTTATAGTCGCTATCCGATAAAGAAAACGTATCTTTTTCCTGATTCCATTTCTACATTCAATTTCGGAGGAGTCGAAATAGATATGGATGGTACGCCAGTCCGTTTATTCGATACCTGGTTGCATTATTTACCCGATATGCGATTAGTGTCTACAGAGCAATCAGAAGCCGATATTTTGGCTTGGGACGATGCCGGAACACGAGATGATGAAATACGCCGCATACTTTCTGTTTTGCAACCGATGATTCGTCAGACTGACAGCATTCCCATGATTATGGGGGGAGATTTCAATGTACATTCCCATCTTGACTGGACAGATACCACGAAAGATATGTATAGCCATGGTGGTGCCGTTGTGGAATGGACTGTTTCTAAAGAGATGCAAAACGCAGGTTTCAAGGATAGCTTTCGTGAAATTCATCCCCAACCCGAAAAGAATATAGGAGCTACCTGGATCTACGATAATGAAGATAAGCCTGCCCGGTCCGACCGTATTGATTTTATCTATTATCAAGGTAAGACTATTCGTGCGGTGACGTCTGAATCTTATAACCAGAAGCTGACTAAACCTCTGGAGTTTATGGGAGAAAAATTCTTTTATCCTTCCGATCACGGTTTTGTATTGACTACTTTTAAAGTGTCATCGTTGGAAAAGTAGTGCCGGGTTATCATATATTGAATTTTTATGAATATTAGATTTGTATGTTCTGCATTGTTGGTACAAACAGCAGGACTCCAGATGGTGTATGCGGGGGATAAGGTTACCGATTCTGTCCGTCCCAATATTATTTTTGTGCTTGCGGATGATTTGGGTTATGGAGATCTGGGATGTTTCGGACAGAAGCGGATCGAAACTCCTCATATAGACCGTTTGGCTGCCGAAGGAATGGTATTCAGTAATTATTATACCGGATCTCCGGTTTCGGCTGCTGCCCGTTGTGTTCTTTTGACAGGAAAACACAGTGGTCATTGTGGCATCAGGGGGAATGATGAAGCTCCGGAACGTGGTAGAGTATGGGATTTTCTTGCGGCTGAGCGCGATTCAACCTTAGAAGGTCAACGCGGATTGCCATCCGGTACGAAAACATTTGTGTCAATTTTGAAGGAAGGAGGATATCGTACAGGGATAGTAGGAAAGTGGGGATTGGGTGCTCCGGGTACTGAAAGCCTGCCTTTGAATCATGGTTTTGACTTCTTCTATGGTTATAATTGTCAGCGTCAGGCACACACTTACTTTCCATTGCATTTGTATCGGAATGAACAGAGGGAGTATCTGGCAAATGATACGGTGATACCGCATACCAAACTTGATCCCGGAGCCGATCCTTTGAGCCTGAGCAGCTATGATAAGTTAATCTCACATGTTTATTCGCCCGATAAAATTCAGGAAGAAGCATTGCGTTTTATGGAGGAGAACAAAAAACAACCCTTTTTTCTTTACTACGCTACTCCTTTGCCACATGTTCCAATTCAGGCTCCTCAACGTTTGATTGATCATTATGTCAGGAAATTTGGTGACGAGTCTCCTTATTTAGGACAGGCCGATTACTTTCCGGCACGTTATCCACATGCCGGATATGCGGCAATGGTGACTTACATCGATGAGAAGGTAGGTGAGATTGTGGATTTTTTAAAGAAGAATGGATTGTATGAAAATACGGTCATTATCATTTCAAGTGATAATGGCCCGACCTTTAATGGTGGAGTCGATTCGCCCTGGTTCCGGAGTGGATGTCCTTTCCGTTCGGAATATGGATGGGGAAAGTGCTTTTTGCGTGAAGGAGGAATCCGTGTACCGTTGATTGTAACATGGAAAGGACATATCCGGGCAGGAGCACACACTACATTACCATGTACATCTTATGATTTTTACTCAACGATATGTGAACTGGCAGGTGTGAATCCGGTCACAGAGACCGATGGAATCAGTTTTTATCCGACTTTAATGGAGAGTGGAGATCAAATGAAGCATTCTTATCTCTATTGGGAGTTTATGGACATAGAAGGACAGCAGGCTGTACGTATGGGCAAATGGAAAGGATTGCGTAATGGACTGAAAAGAGGAAATATGAAGATCGAGCTATACGATCTGGAAACAGATTCTTGTGAACAGAGGGATGTTGCCCCTAAGCATCCTGAAATCGTCAAAAAGATTGGTGAGATTATGAAAAAAGAGCATACTGTTCCCGTATATCCTGCATTTCGGGTGAAAGTATTGGACGAATTATATTGATTCTTAAAAAATAGGATAGTCGGTAGTGGCAACTTAGAACGTATATATACGATTATATTATTATGTATAAAGACTGAAAGGGAGTAAGAGATCTTTTTTGATAGAAAGGGACTCTTACCCCTGTCTTTTTATAACCAGTGTAATATAAGTAATTAGCATAAGAAAACTATTCTGCCATTATATTATTAAAGATGATGATTGAGAGATGTTATATCTGATGGATTAGAATCATAGATTGAATTTTTTATGATACGATTTCGGCCAATAAGCAACTTAATCTTAAATTTAGAACATAAAATACGTAAGATAGACCTTGTTTGGATGGAAATAAAGCAGTTACTTTGCTCCGTTTTAGAATAAAGATTAAAAATTACTAACTAAACGTGATTAATTTATGAAGAAAAATTTATTGTATCTCTTCGCACTGATTTGTTCAGTGAGCTTGTTCACTGCTTGTAGTGACGATGATGATAACAGTTGGCAAGAACTTCCTAAAGGTGAAATTAAGGCAGAAAATGTAGATTTCCAGTTGAATGGAGCAAGTACCACGGGAACTGTAAACTTTGAAGCTACAAGTCTTCAGTCTGCAACAGTAGGTTTTAAAAATGTGATTGATGGTTATAGTGATGTAACTGTTGATGTTGCAATGGAAAAACAAGCTGACGGCTCTTTCAAATTCAATGGGACGAAAGATATTATGACTAAACCTGTAACAAGAGAAACGGCTAAACCGACTCCATTGTTAAAGGTTACAGTTGATGGTACAATTACACCTGAAGGTAAGGTTGCCTTGAATGTTAGTGCAACAGGTGCCGGTCTTTATATCGGAACCTACAAAGGTGAAACTTTAGTTTTGACTTATGGAGAAACTGCACTGACAGGTAAAGAAGTAGTGTTTGATGCCACAGATGGTGATAATGTAAGTATCCTTTTGAAGGACGTTATCCCAGGAGAAACAGAAACTACATTGACTGGCGTTCAAGTAGCAAATGGAGGATTCAGTGGAAGCACCAAAACAAATAGTTCTACTATAGAATATACTGGTTATCGCAAAGATAAAGTGTTGACTTTGAACTTGAAAGTGACAATGAATGATCCTAAAGGATGGGCTAAGACATATACTTTGGGAGAATACACTCTTGGTACCTTAGATGTAGATGGTACACCTATGCCTAACTCTGTATTAACAAGTTCTTTATATTCTAACTGGGAGGTTGAGGATGCATATTATTCTACTTTCTTCCCTGCGGTGCTCAGAACTATTGGTGGACTAATTTTGCCTCAAGTTTTGCAGTCTGTAACTCTTGAAGCTGATGGTAATATTTCTGCAAAATATTCTTCAGGTTCTATAACTTTTGAACCAAGTTGGGCAATGGGATTAATTTTTGGTGGTGGAGCACCAGGAGTTGATGTTTTAAATAAATTAATTCCTACTGATGGATGGCAGCAGTCTCCTAAAAATTTAGCTTATTGGTTTCCTAAAGATGATAAACTGTATTTGAAATTAAATGTTCCTGCCATTATTTCTCAGGCAATGGGTAGTAATGCAGAATCGCTTGCTCCGATAATTTCTGAAATTTTAAATGGTGATGCTGCTACTGTTAAGAAACTAATAGGTACAATGTTGAAGGTTGATATGAGTTCTATTAGTGATGAGACATTTGAAATGTTGCTGAGTTGGGTGAATAATGGTGTACCTTTGAATGTAAAAAACACAGATAAGGGGCATACTTATATTTATCTTGATAAAACAGCTTTTGACCCAATTATGGTTGATAAAGAAATGTCTGCTGACTCTTCTGAATTTGGTACTGGATCAGATTTATTTAAGTTGTGGAAGATCATGATGGATGCGAAAATAATTCCAGAGGATGCAGCTGCGGCTATAATTCTTTTAATTGGATTACCACAGAACTGGCCATCTACAACAGGTTTTGATCTGGGGTTGGATTTATTAGCTAAATAAATTGTTTGTAGTATATAATGTTAAAACAATAAATAATGAAAAAGATATTTACCTTATTAATGTTACTTTGTACGATAAGTGTGTTTGCAGCAAATGCTGCTGGTACTTATACTGGTAGATTGACGATTTCGGTTGATGGTGGTACCCCAACTGTGAAGGATGGTCAGAATGTAATTGTGACAGAAAGTGATATTGTGACATTAACAATTCCTGATTTTTCTTATTCTGGTTATCCTAAAGCGGATGTTGTTATTACGGCCTCAAAAGATGCTACTGGAAATTTGACTTTGAAAACAATTAAATATGGCTTTTTGAGATTATCTGCGAAATTCGATGATGGTTCAAAGGTTAGTGATAGTAACTGTAATATCTCTTTGGCTATTTCAGCTGTTCTTCAAAAAATAGAGGTTACTTTTGTTGGAACTAAATAAATTGTATAGATAAAAGGAGGATGCTTTCCGGGCGAGGGCACTGAAAAAGTCCTCCTGCCTCCCTTCTATAAAAAAATGGCGGTATAAATCCAAGAAAATCCGGATTTATACCGTTTTTTTGTATCTTCGAGTCACCAAAAGAATACCGCCATGTTAGCA
>NZ_JAFKPJ010000012.1:0-192320 GCF_019633765.1 Bacteroides sp. 11BF | reverse complement strand
GGTGATTTTATAAATAAGTCCATTTATTTATACCTCCCCGGTGTCCGTGACGGCTGTCGGGGATTTTTACGTGATTGGCATTTTGGATGACTGAATGGTGTTTAGAATATGAAGAAGAGTAATGTATACATAGGTGAAGTGATAAAACAGGTCATGGCCGAAAGGCAGGTGACAAAAGCCGAACTTGCCCGTAGATTGGGGGTGAGGCCACAGAGTGTGGACTATCTGCTGACACGAAAGAGCATTGATACAGATACACTGTATAGTTTGTCATTGGCACTGGATTATGATTTTGCTGTTCTATATTCCATAAAAAAAGGAGTTGCTCTCTCTGTTGATGAAGAGGAGACGTTTAAAATGGGAAATGCAAAGGTCACTTTAGAGATCGAGTTGCGACAGGATGAAATGTTGAAACTGAACCTGAAGCAGAAGATCGCAGATTTGCTGGAAGGAAAAGGAAAGTGATTTTGCGTATCTGATATCTTCTTTTATCTGTTCTTTCTATAAATCAATTGAAGAAAGAATGGTATCATCTCATATTTATTGCTGTAAACTGACTTTTTTCTGTTTTTGTAAACGATTGATAATTAATATGTAATGTGTCGGTGAATCAAAAGTAGCAGCCTTTGAAACAAATCTTTTAGTTGAGAAATGGGATTCCGCGTTCCTTTGCGGCATCAAAACAATCTCAATCAACTAAAAAATTTAAGTACCATGATGAAGAACAAAAAAAGGGCTGTTTGGTTGCTGGCTTGCTTCCTGATGGCCGGCTTCACAACCGCACAAGAAAAGAAAGAATCTTCCCGGACACCTTCCGGATCGAAAGAAGAAGGCAATCGCAACGTTATGCTGAACGCTTCGAGCGCCAATGGTCCCCGCGAAATCTCTATCGGCCTGCCTGGTGGAGACGTAAACGTACTCGAAAACGGACTTCCTGTAGTCTATACCTCTAATCCGCATAACGTAAATACGCACTGGCGTGGAGACAGCAGTCTCGGACACGTCGGGCTGCTAAAAATCTCCGAAACCGCTATTACTACCGGAAATATCGGCTATGCCGTAAACTCTTTTACTCAGTTGGGAACTGAGAAATTCCGTGGAATCGTCAATTACAGTACCAACCACTTTGGCAAGCAGCAGTTCGATGCCAATATCAGCGGTGGTATGGGGAAAGGCTGGTTTTACAGTGGAAGTGTCTACCAGAACTTTGACCCGGGCAGTTTCAAACTGCGCTTTACTTCCAATCAGGACCGCACTCAAATCTATAAAGCAGCCTTGACCAAGAATTATAGCGAAGGGCGCGGACAGCTGTCGGCCATCTATCACTACAGCAACAGCCGTTGGCCGAGTAATGAAACGACTTCCGCTCCTTTCATCTATGTTGGAGACGGCAGCGTGAAAGAAATACCGGGATTCAGCCTCGGAACAAGTTCTTACCTGCCTGCCACGGGAGAAATGGTTTATCGTGATATGCGTACGGGGGAGCTGAAAAAGACCAATCTTTATGATGCCACTCTGAATAAAGGAAACCAGTTGACTTTGCTCAATACCTATACTTGGGACAACGGTCTGAACTGGAAGGTTAACCTGAAGTATGATCATGCCTTGGGTTCGTATGTCTATCAGACCCCGATGGCTATGGAACAGAAGGATGCCTCCGCCGGCTATTTTCTGAAAGGAACGGACGGTACGTTGAAACCGTATGAAGGGTATGTGCAAAGTCGCATGTCTTGCTTTAACCGGGGGACGATTGACGAGTTCTTCGCCACTTCCGAACTTTCACGCCAATATCGCAATATGACCTGGAGGCTCGGTGTGAACGAATGGCACTACAAAGTGGACTATGCTTCGAACACAACCATGTACGACCATACGGTAGAAGAGTATCCCGAGCGTCTGGTGCGTGAGGGGAATACGGACGGGGTGTACTACGATTTCAATAAAAATGCTTCGGAATACTACAAAGGGCACGAAAACAAGTTAGCTGTTTATGCCACCCACGACTGGGATATTTCTCCCCAATGGAATGTATATTATGGTGCACGTCTGGAATGGCAGCATCTGGAAGGAGAGAATGCGGCTGTGTATGACGCAGAAGGAAATGCCGTAGGCCGTTTCGCAGATTATTATCTGGGCGCCGTATCCGATAAAGGAGTCAGGATTACACCCCGCCCTTTCGATTACGACTGGATGAACATGGCATTCACTGCCGCCGCTACCTATAAACTGACCCGGGAGTTCGGTTTCACCGCCGACTTTACTTACAATACACAACGTCCCGGTTTGTCGAACTTTGCACCTGCCACAATGCCCAATACCGATAAAATATCCGTTCCCCTGGGACGTGCCGGGGTCTATTATAACACGAACTGGATTAGCCTGACTTCTCTGTTTTCCTACATTTCGAAAACAAACAATAACTCGACGCTCAATCTGATTAACCCGAATGACCGGACCGAGATTCTTGCCGCTCCGTTGAGTTATGACATCAAGACCATCGGCTGGACGACGGATGCAGTGATCAAGCCGTTCAAAGGCTTCAACTTTCATTTCCTGTTTACCTACCAAAGCCCGACTTACAAGAAATATGAAACGAGTGTGACTTTCAAGGACGGTACGATAGGTGAAATCAATGCCACGGGAAATATTGTGACGGAGATTCCGAAAGTGCTTGTCGAACTCGATCCCAGCTACAACATTACGAACGACCTCAGAGTCTGGGCCAGCTTCCGCTATTTCAGCAAGACGTACGCTAACATTAAAAATGCTTACTACTTCAACGGGCGTTGGGAAACTTTCGGTGGTGTCAACTGGACGGTGAACAAACATCTTGCATTGAGTGCCACAGTCGTTAATTTCCTCAATCAGACCGGAGCCAAAGGAAGTATTGCCGGTGCCGAACTGGTGGACAAAAAAGACGCGGCATCCTATAACGGTCATTGGATGGCAGGCAGCTATATTCGTCCGTTTACCGTGGAATTTGCTGCCAGCATTCGTTTCTGACGCGGTTTGGTATCAATCGTTATACTATTTGAAACAAAAATAATAGCCGGTGGCAGATAACTCCGCTATCTTTGCCATCGTAAACACAGCTATTGCATTACTAATAAAAAACATCCTGTTATCATGAAAACAACTTTTATGAATGTAAGTAGAAGAGTGATCGGCGCTTTGGCTGTTTTACTCGGAATTTCGTCTTGCCAGAGCTCACAATCTGAAATGACATTTGAACAAGAAGGCGACAGCCTTGCCGTAATTCATATTACAAATCCTACCCGATATTTACTTTTGCCCATCGAAGAACAGACTCCCGAAGCGCAGGTTTGCATTGCGTCAGATTCGGTTCCGGTAGAGATGGACGTGCGCCTGTCGAGGGCGAAGGTGGACTATTTCGTCCCTTACGCCTTACCTGAAGGAGAGAAAAAAGTAGCTGTGCGCATCCGCCACTTACCGAAAGATGCCTTGTGCTGGAAAGAGCTCAAACTCTCGGATACGTTTGATACCGCCAATACGGACAAATACCGTCCTGTCTATCATCATACTCCGCTTTACGGATGGATGAATGATGCCAACGGGCTGGTATACAAGGATGGCGAATATCACCTGTTCTATCAGTATAACCCTTACGGCTCTATGTGGGGCAACATGCACTGGGGGCATTCGGTAAGTAAGGATCTGGTACACTGGGAACATCTGGAACCGGCGCTTGCCCGCGATACGTTAGGGCATATCTTCTCCGGAAGTTCGGTGGTGGACGATGCCAATACAGCCGGTTACGGCGCAGGTACCATCGTTTCTTTCTATACCTCGGCCAGTGACAAGAACGGACAGATACAGTGTATGGCTTACAGCACCGATAACGGTCGTACGTTTACCAAATATGAAAAGAACCCCATCCTGACTCCGTTTGACGGATTGAAGGACTTCCGCGATCCGAAAGTGTTCTGGTATGCTCCGGATCAGAAGTGGGTGATGGTGGTATCGGCCGATAAAGAGATGCGTTTCTATTCGTCACTGAACTTGAAGGACTGGACGTATATGAGCGGTTGGGGCGAAGGCTACGGTGTTCAGCCCAGTCAGTTCGAGTGTCCCGATATGGTGGAACTTCCGGTGGACGGTGATCCGAATCATAAGAAATGGGCGTTGATAGTCAACGTGAATCCGGGATGCTACTTCGGTGGAAGTGCCACTCAGTACTTTATCGGTGATTTTGACGGCGAGAAATTTGTTTGCGACAATAGGCCGGAAACGGTGAAGTGGCTCGACTGGGGAAAAGATCACTATGCGACTGTCTGCTTCTCGAATACGGGTGACCGTACGATTGCCGTGCCTTGGATGAGCAACTGGCAGTATGCCAATATTGTGCCTACCCGCCAGTTCCGTAGTGCCAATGCGTTGCCTCGCGAACTGAGCCTTTATACTCAGGATGGAGATATCTATATGGCTGCCGCTCCGGTGGAAGAGACGAAGTCGTTGCGTAAGGAGTCGCAGGAGATCCCGGCCTTTGAGGTGGCGGACGCCTATCATGTGGATTCACTGCTGGCCGATAACCGGGGAGCTTACGAGATAGAGCTGGAATTGGCTGCCGGTTCGGCGGAAATCATGGGACTGAAACTGTTTAATGAGAAAGGGGAGAATGTAGATATCTATATCAGCCTTCCGGAGAAGAAACTGGTGATGGACCGTACTAAGAGCGGCATTGTAGATTTCGGAAAGGACAGCGCCCCTCATGCCATCGAGGCACACGACCGCCGGAAGCAGAACTCCATCAACTATGTGGACGATTTTGCCTTGGGTACCTGGGCTCCGGTGAAGAAGGCCGACAGCTATAAACTGGATATCTTTGTTGATAAATGTTCGGTGGAAATCTTTCTGAACGGTGGAAAGATTGCCATGACAAACCTGATATTCCCCACAACTCCCTATAACCAGATGAGTTTCTACAGCCGTGGGGGAGCTTTCAAGGTCAGCCAGTGCAAGGTGTACAGGCTGTAGCTTAAATCTGCTTTTTTAAAATTAACATATCATGGAAAATACCAAAAACAACTCTTACATGAAACTTATCCCGGTGATGCTCTGCTTCTTCGCCATGGGATTCGTAGACTTGGTGGGCATTGCCTCCAACTATGTGAAAGCAGATTTAGGACTGACGGATTCACAGGCAAATATCTTTCCGTCGCTCGTGTTCTTCTGGTTTCTGATTTTCTCGGTGCCTACGGGAATGTTGATGAACCGCATCGGGCGTAAAAAGACCGTGTTGCTCAGTCTGCTGATCACCTTTGCATCGTTGCTGCTGCCTGTCTTTGGCGACAGCTATCTGCTGATGTTGGTCTCTTTCTCGTTGCTCGGAATCGGTAACGCACTGATGCAGACATCACTCAATCCGCTGCTTTCCAACATCGTGAGCGGTGAACGCCTGGCAAGCACCCTTACTTTCGGGCAGTTCGTAAAGGCCATTGCCTCTTTCCTTGCCCCTTACATCGCTATGTGGGGAGCTACGCAGGCTATCCCTACCTTCGATCTGGGCTGGCGGGTACTGTTCCCCATCTACATGGTGGTGGCAATCGCTGCCATCCTGATGCTCAATGCCACGCAGATCACCGAGGAGCCTGAAGAGGGTAAGCCCTCCACTTTCGGGCAGTGTCTGGCTTTGCTGGGCAAACCTTTCATCCTGCTCTCGTTTCTGGGCATTATGTGCCATGTCGGGATCGATGTCGGCACCAATACCACAGCACCGAAGATTTTGATGGAACGTCTGGGCATGACTCTGGCAGATGCCGGGTTTGCAACCAGTCTCTACTTCATCTTCCGTACGGCAGGTTGTTTTCTGGGGGCATTTGTTTTGCAGAAGATGGCAGCCAAAACCTTCTTCGCCATCAGCGTGTTGTGTATGCTGGCGGCTATGGCAGGGTTGTTTATTTTCCAGGATCAGACGATGATTTACGTTTGTATCGCCCTGATCGGGTTTGGAAATTCCAATGTATTTCCTATCATCTTCTCGCAGGCATTACTTTATATGCCGGGCAAGAAGAACGAGGTTTCCGGACTGATGATTATGGGACTTTTCGGAGGAACCATCTTCCCGCTGGCAATGGGAGTAGCTTCGGATGCAGTGGGACAGAGCGGAGCCGTGGCCGTGATGACGGTCGGGGTACTCTATCTGATGTTCTATACATTGAGAATCAGAAAGTAATTTATTTAATAACCATAATGAAGCGGTAACCTTGAGGGTGTGTTATAATTCACCACAGAGTAGCACAGAGTTCCACAGAGAGAACTTAATCTGTTGATAGCTAATGGATATTTATCTGTGTAATCTATGGTGAATACGAGTTCCGACACACCTTCCTGAGGTGAGGCTTCCCAATTCATGCCATGAACAATATAATCGTAGGAATGGGCGAAGCACTTTGGGATGTGCTGCCCGAAGGAAAGAAAATCGGGGGAGCCCCGGCTAATTTTGCTTATCATGTGTCGCAGTTTGGCTTTGACAGCCGTGTGGTCAGTGCGGTGGGAAACGACGAGCTGGGGGATGAAATTCTGGAAGTATTTCGGGAAAAACAGTTGAAGCACCAGCTTGAGCGGGTCAATTATCCGACAGGAACCGTGCAGGTGACTCTTGACGGTGAAGGAGTGCCGTGTTATGATATTAAGGAAGGCGTAGCATGGGACAATATCCCCTTCACGGACGATTTGAAGCGTTTGGCACTGAACACGCGGGCCGTATGTTTCGGTTCGCTGGCACAGCGCAACGAGGTGAGCCGCGCCACCATCAACCGCTTCCTCGACACCATGCCCGACATGGATGGACAGTTGAAAATATTCGATATCAATCTCCGCCAGAGTTTCTATACCAGGGAAGTGTTGCGCGAATCTTTCCTGAAGTGTAACGTGCTGAAGATTAACGATGAGGAGCTGGTTACCATCAGCCGTATGTTCGGCTATCCGGGCATCGACCTTCAGGATAAATGCTGGATTCTGTTGGCCAAGTACAATCTGAAGATGCTGATCCTGACATGCGGTACGAACGGTAGTTATGTATTTACCCCCGGTGCGGTCTCTTTCCAGGAAACCCCGAAAGTGCCGGTTGCCGATACCGTGGGGGCAGGTGACTCGTTCACGGCAGCTTTCTGCTCATCTGTTCTGAAAGGAAAGAGTATACCCGAGGCACACAAACTGGCAGTGGAAGTGTCGGCTTACGTGTGTACACAAAGCGGTGCGATGCCTGTACTACCGGATGCTCTGAGAAATCGTTTAGATGATTAATGTGTTGGTTTATATAGGGTTATTGATTGGTTGATAGAGTCGTGGGGATGTGTCATAACTCTTTTCACCACAGAGTATCACGGAGTATCACAGAGTCTTTTTATTAATAACCAACAATTTAAAATCATCTCTGTGTTACTCTGTGTCCTCTGTGGTGAGTTTTGACACACATCCGTCTTGGTTTTAAACCAATCGGATGGAAGATTTCGGAGGGAAATTGTTATATTTGCCTCCGGAACCTTTTATGTAATAACCAACCATGAAACGTGTACTTTTCTTACTTGGGCTGGTTTTGTCGGGACTGCTTGTCTCGTGTAGCCATGATGCTCCCCGGTACGTCATCGGCGTGTCGCAATGCAGCGATGATACCTGGCGGCATAAGATGAATGACGAGATACAGCGCGAAGCCTTATTTTACGGAGGCGTAGAGGTAGAGACGCGTACGGCGAATGACGACAGCCGGCGACAGATAGAAGATATACGTCACTTCATCCGGCAGAAGGTAGACTTGCTTATTGTGGCTGCCAACGAGGGAATGGCTCTCACTCCCGTTGTGGAGGAGGCCTTCGATAAAGGTATTCCGGTGATTATGGTGGATCGCAGGATACTTTCCGATAAATATACCGCATACATCGGAGCCGACAATTACGAGTTGGGCAAAGCCGTCGGCAATTACATAGCCCATCGCCTGAAGGGGCGCGGAAAAGTAGTCGAACTGAGCGGACTTGTCGGTTCCACTCCTGCCATCGAACGTCACCAAGGCTTTATGAGTGCCATCAGCCGGTATCCGGGCATCACCTTGCTTGCCCGGGAAGATGCGGGTTGGTTGAGGCAGCCTGCCGAAATAAAGATGGATTCCCTCTTGCAGTGTTTTCCGGAGATTGATGCCGTGTATGGGATGAACGACCGTATGGCCGCCGGTGCTTATCAGGCTGCCAGACATCTGGGACGTGAGGAGGAAATGCTGTTTGTAGGTATCGATGCTCTGCCCGGCAAGGGTAACGG
The DNA here is from genome assembly GCF_019633765.1 of Bacteroides sp. 11BF. Taxonomy (NCBI): domain Bacteria; kingdom Pseudomonadati; phylum Bacteroidota; class Bacteroidia; order Bacteroidales; family Bacteroidaceae; genus Bacteroides; species Bacteroides sp. 11BF. Next base: position 184,049 of record NZ_JAFKPJ010000012.1, on the reverse strand, counting down.
AGTGGAACTGGTACTGGACAGCGTGCTGGATGCTACCTTCATTTATCCCACCGAAGGAGACAAGGTGGTTCAGCTGGCGATGGATATTCTGCAAAAGAAACCTTTTAAACGGGAGACAAAACTGAAGACAGCAGTAGTCGACGCGGTAAATGCGCACGTGATGGAATTGCAGACAGCCCATATCAGCGAGTTGGATGGAAAAATCGAGACGCTCAACAGCCGGGTAGGGACGTATCTTTCGCGGGTGGCCACGCAGCAGGTGGTGCTGTATGGGGGCTTTGTCATCCTGTTGTTGATCGTCGGATTGTTGATTGTCGTGTATAAATCTCTCCGTTCCAAGAATCGCCTGTACCGGGAACTTTCCCGCCAGAAGGAGCAACTGGAAGAGCAGAGAGACCAACTGATAGAACTTTCCCATCAACTGGAGGAAGCCACACATGCCAAACTGGTTTTCTTTACCAACATTTCACATGACTTCCGCACCCCTCTCACTCTGGTTGCCGATCCGGTGGAGCAGTTGTTGGCCGACCCGTCATTGGAGGGTGACCGGCGCAGGATGTTGTTGCTGGTGCAGCGCAACGTGCAGATCCTGTTGCGTTTGGTCAATCAGATACTCGATTTTCGCAAATACGAGACGGGAAAGATGGAGTTTACCCCGGTCCTGCTCAATCTGTTGCAGTGCTTCGGAGAGTGGAACGATTCGTTTCAGGCAGCCGCCCGGCGGAAGCATATCCATTTTTCGTTCGACAGCATGCCCGGTGCCGATTACCACACTCTGGCGGATGCTGAGAAGATGGAGCGTATCTACTTCAATCTGTTGGGTAATGCGTTCAAGTTCACCCCCGAGAATGGTAAAGTCATTGTCCGGCTTTCGGCTTTGCAGAAAGAGGGCACTCCTTTCTTCCGTTTTACGGTGGCCAATACCGGGAGTCTGATTTCGGCAGAACATATCCGCAGCATCTTCGACCGTTTCTATAAGATCGACAGGCATCATACCGGTTCCGGTATCGGGCTGGCACTGGTAAAAGCGTTTGTAGAGATACATGGCGGAATCATCGAAGTGGAGAGCGACGAACGGCAGGGAACTGTCTTTACCGTCGATTTGCCGGTGCGGACATGCGAAGCGGAGACCGGCGTGGCATCTGCTCCGGTGGAGGCATCTGCTCCGGACCGGGTGGATAACCTGCTCCGGGAGGATGAAGCGGAGAACTTCAATGATCCGTCCAAACCTTCTGTACTTGTGATCGACGACAATGCTGACATCCGTGCTTATGTGCACACATTGCTCAATTCGGAGTACTCCGTCATCGAAGCTGCGGACGGGACCGAAGGAATCCGTAAAGCGATGAAGTACGTTCCCGATGTCATCATCTCCGATGTGATGATGCCGGGGATTGATGGTATCGAATGTTGTCAGCGGTTAAAGGGGGAATTGCAGACCTGCCACATTCCCGTGATCCTGCTGACAGCTTGTTCGCTTGACGAGCAGCGTATTCAGGGATATGCCGGAGGAGCCGATTCTTATATTTCCAAGCCTTTCAGTTCGCAGTTGCTGCTGACCCGTATCCGCAATCTGATTGAGTCGCGACGGCGCATGAAGCAGTTCTTTGGCGACCGGCAGACATTGGCCAAAGAGGATATCTGCGATATGGATAAAGATTTTGTCGAACGGTTCAAGTCCCTGATTGAAGCAAAGATGGGTGATTCGGAACTGAATGTGGAAGATTTGGGCAAGGAGATGGGGCTGAGCCGTGTTCAGCTCTACCGGAAGATCAAGTCGCTCACCAATTTTGCGCCGAACGAACTGCTTCGCATGGCACGGCTTAAGAAAGCGGCTTCGCTGCTGGCCTCTTCGGACATGACGATAGCAGAGGTTGGATATGAAGTGGGTTTTACGTCACCTTCCTACTTTACGAAATGCTACAAAGAACAGTTCGGTGAAAGCCCGACGGAGTTTTTAAAAAGAAGCGGATTATAAAAGAACCTGCTGCATAAAAGCGATACACCCATGAAAGATTATAAAGAAAATAAATCTAATTTGTCCGAAACTTTCTGCAATGAAGTATACAGTGTCGTGCGTGAAATTCCTGTCGGTAGCGTTGTTACTTATGGTGATATTGCCGCTTTGCTCGGGATGCCGCAATATTCACGTATGGTGGGGCGTGCATTGAAGCAGGTACCTGCCGGTTTAAGCCTTCCTTGTCATCGGGTAGTCAATGCCATAGGGCGATTGGTGCCCGGATGGGATGAACAACGGCAACTGCTGTCCGATGAAGGTGTTTCATTCCGAAAAAACGGTTGTGTCGACCTTAAACTTCACAGGTGGAAGAGTGACAGTATTTGAGTGGGGTGATGCCGGCTTTCTTGTGGCAGTTTATGTACATGCGGCGTGTTCATCGAAAATAATGTGATGAACTATTTGAACGCTCGGCTTGTTTATTTAATTGTCCGTACACACATCTTTGGGTAATACCTGTGTATGGATGTGAATTTGACTTTCGGGATATAGTAACTATCTGTTGACAGGAATCCTGTCTGTAATAACCGGGTTAAGAAATCATATTTGACCGGGGGAACAACACAACCGTTGTTTTCCGGTATTAACTTTTTTACTATAAAGAAGTGTTTGTTTTCGTGTGTGTAGGCCGCCCGGTCCGTTTTTTAATAATCTAAACCCTATTATGTATGAGTAAAATAACGATTAAAGACTTGTATCTCATTTTTGGCAACGACAAGCAGCATGCTTTGCGTATGTTGAAAGAAGGAAAGAGCAAGAGTGAGATCTTAAAGGAAACCGGATGCACGGTTGCCGTAAAAGACGCAAACCTCTCTGTCCGGGAGGGAGAGATATTTGTGATTATGGGACTTTCGGGGAGTGGGAAATCCACTTTGTTGCGTTGTATCAACCGATTGATAAAACCTACTTCCGGTGAGGTAATCATCAATGGAAGAGACATTTCGAATGTTACCGATAAAGAGCTGCTCCGTATCCGGAGAAAAGAACTGGCTATGGTGTTCCAGCATTTCGGACTGTTGCCCCATCGTTCGGTGTTGCATAACATAGCTTTCGGGCTGGAGCTGCAAGGAGTGAAAAAACAGGAACGTGAGCACAGGGCGATGGAAAGTATGCAGTTGGTGGGTTTGAAAGGTTACGAGAATCAGATGGTCGGCGAACTGTCCGGCGGGATGCAGCAACGCGTCGGGCTGGCCCGTGCTCTGGCCAACGATCCTGAAGTGCTGCTGATGGATGAAGCTTTTTCTGCCCTCGATCCTTTGATCCGTATACAAATGCAGGATGAATTGCTGACTTTACAGTCTAAAATGAAAAAGACCATTGTGTTTATTACTCACGATTTGAATGAAGCCATCAAGCTGGGCGACCGGATTGCCATCATGAAGGATGGGGAAGTGGTGCAGGTAGGTACTTCGGAGGAGATTCTGACAGAGCCGGCGAATGCTTATGTGGAACGCTTCGTGGAGAGTGTGGATCGTAGCAAGATCATTACCGCCGCTTCAGTGATGGTTGATAAACCCCTCGTGGCCCGGTTGAAGAAAGAAGGGCCGGAAGTTCTGATCCGTAAAATGTTCGAACATAATCTGACCGTGTTGCCTGTGGTCGATGCAAACAATGTGTTGGTGGGAGAGGTGCGTTTAAAGGATTTGCTCCGGTTGCGTAAAGAGCAGGTGAAGTCAATAGAGTCGGTCGTTCGCGAAGAAGTGCATTCGGTGCTGGGAGATACGATATTGGAAGACATCCTGCCATTGATGACCAAAACCAATTCTCCTATCTGGGTGGTGAACGAAGGCCGTGAATTTCAGGGAGTCGTCCCCTTGTCATCGCTCATTTTCGAAGTGACCGGAAAGAACAAACAGGAAATCAATGAAATTATTCAAAATGCAATAGAATTATGATCAACATAGGACAATATATTGAAGAACTCATCAACTGGATGATGATACACTTCTCCGCTTTTTTCGATGCGCTGAATCTGGGCATCGGCAGTTTTATCAATGGGTTTCAGCATATCTTGTTTGGTATCCCCTTTTATCTGACCATTGCTGCAATGGTGTTGCTGGCATGGATGAAAGCCGGGCGCGGGGTGGCGGTTTTCACCCTTTTAGGGTTGCTGCTTATCTACGGTATGGGCTTTTGGGAGGCCACCATGCAGACATTGGCACTGGTGCTGTCATCGACCTGTCTCGCCCTTATCGTGGGGGTGCCCATCGGGGTGTGGACGGCAAACAGTAACCGTGCGGAGAAAGTGATACATCCCATACTGGACCTGATGCAGACCATGCCTGCCTTTGTCTACCTGATACCTGCCGTCCTGTTTTTCGGGCTGGGGGTGGTGCCGGGAGTGTTTGCCACCATCATCTTTGCAATGCCTCCGGTGATTCGGCTGACGGGACTTGGCATTCGCCAGGTACCGAAGAATGTGGTAGAGGCTTCGCGTTCGTTCGGGGCCACCCGGTGGCAGTTGCTTTATAAAGTGCAGTTGCCTCTGGCCTTGCCCACTATCCTGACCGGAGTGAACCAGACGATTATGATGTCTCTTTCCATGGTTGTCATTGCAGCTATGATTGCGGCAGGCGGCTTGGGTGAAATCGTTCTGAAGGGTATTACCCAGATGAAAATCGGTTTGGGCTTTGAAGGAGGTATAGCGGTTGTGATACTGGCAATTATTTTGGACCGGATTACCCAAGGGATGGTTCGTCGTAAGAACAAAAAATAGAAAGGAGAAAGAATCAATATGCGGAAATATAGGATAATAGGAAGTTTGTTGTTACTGGCCGTGATGTGTACGGCCTGTAACCCGGATACCGGGAAAAAGAAGATAAGCATCGCCTATGCCAACTGGCTGGAGGGCATTGCCATGAGTCATCTGGCCAAAGTGGTGCTGGAAGAGCAGGGGTATGAGGTAGAACTGCTCAATGCGGATGTGGCCCCCATCTTCGCGTCGGTTTCGCGTCGGAAAGCGGATGTGTTTATGGATGCCTGGCTGCCTGTGACGATGAAAGACTACATGGGTCAGTATGGCGATCAGATCGAGTTTATCGGTGAGGTATATGACAGTGCAAGGGTCGGGCTGGTAGTGCCTCAGTACGTCAGTATCGACTCAATCGGAGAACTCGCTTCCCATAAAGGGCAATTCTCTTCCGAGATTGTCGGGATCGATGCCGGAGCGGGCATTATGAAAACTACGGATAAGGCTATTGCGGACTATGGGCTCGATGGATATAAGTTGCTTACTTCCAGTAGCTCTACCATGTTGGCTTCCTTGCAGAAAGCCATGGATAAAGAATCGTGGATCGTCATCACCGGATGGACACCGCATTGGATGTTCGACCGCTATCCCCTGAAGTTCCTGCATGACCCGAAAGGTACTTATGGGAATGTGGAATCTATCTATGTCGTCGGATGGAAAGGATTTACGGAGAAAGATCCTTTTGCGGCAAAGTTTTTCAGCAATATTAAATTCACTACAGAAGAGATCAGTTCGTTGATGAAAGCATTGAAAGATGCACGGATGGACGAAGAAGACCTTGTCCGAAAATGGCGTGACGAACACCGGGAACTGATAGAAAGCTGGATTCCTGAATCATAAGCGGTATATGTGTGTCCGGGAATCCAACTTCTGAGTTCTGTCTATCGGGTAACGGCGGTGCGTTGGTAGGCAAGCCGTTCCGTACCGTTCTTCACATAAATGATGCCACAATAGGTGAAACCGTTCTTCAAGAGAATGTTTTGGAGAACTTTATTGTCACGGTGAGTGTCTACACGCAGGTTCGGACAGTGGGACGAACACCATTCCAGACATAAGTCCATCAATCCCTTTACCCGTCCGCCGGATGCGATGCGATGGATTACCCCGTAAGGGGCATCGTTGAGCCAAGCGCCGTCTTTGATTACCCTGTAGTTGGGGTCCTCTCCCCGGATGAAAGCAAAGCAACCTTCCAACTCTTGGTTTTCGTTTACAAACACATAGCTGCTCCCGTTTTCGATGTCTTGCCGGATATCATCAGGGGAGGGGTATCCGTTGATCCACTGGTTGGCATTGCCATTGGCAGCCATAAAGCGGCGGGCACGTTCGTAGAATGGCATCACTTGGTCGAGTTCTTCAAGTCGGGTTGGTCGTATGGTTATATTCATAATTATTCCGTTTGGGGGTCACCACAGATTACACGGATTAACACAGATTGATAATTTATCTCGTCAATATATCGAATTAAGAGTTCTGTGTTAATCTGTGTAATCTGTGGTGAAACCTATTCATTTCTATTTGGCAAAAAAGGGGAAAAGAACCTATTTTAGTCCCTTCCCCCTTTGAGAGTTATATTATCTGATCAAAGATCATTCAGCAACACCCCAAGCCTGGTTGGCCAGACGCTTGTAGTTGTTGTAACGCCACTTAGCGTTGTCCTCGGCAGCCTGGAACAGTTCTTCTGCTTCTGCAGGATACTGTTTCATAACCGATGCGTAACGAACTTCGCCTTTCAGGAAGCCTTTGAAGTCATCCCAGTTCGGTTCTTTGCTATCCAGCGTGAACGGATTCTTGCCTTCAGCCTCCAGAGCCGGGTTGTAACGCCACAAGTGCCAGTAACCGCACTTAACAGCCTTGTCTTCTTCTTCCTGGCTCTTACCCATACCGGCTTTCAGACCGTGGTTGATACACGGAGCGTAAGCGATGATGAGTGACGGTCCGGGATATGCTTCAGCTTCGCGGATAGCTTTCAGAGTCTGAGCCTGGTCAGCACCCATAGCGATCTGTGCAACATATACATAACCGTATGTAGTAGCCATCAGGCCGAGGTCTTTCTTACGTACGCGTTTACCGGAAGCGGCAAATTTAGCGATGGCACCCACCGGAGTGGCTTTAGAAGACTGACCACCTGTGTTAGAGTAAACCTCTGTATCCAGAACCAGAATGTTAACGTCCTTACCCGAAGCGATAACGTGGTCGAGACCACCGTAACCGATATCGTAAGAAGCGCCGTCACCACCAATGATCCACTGGCTGCGTTTAACCAAGTATTGAGTCAGACCTTTCAGCTCTTTGCTGATCGGGCAACCTGCCGCAATACCTTGTTCGATGATTGCTTCGATCTGCGGAGCCAGTTCTTTGGTCTTGTCTGCATCGTACATGTTTTCGATCCATGCTTTCAATACTTCCTTAGCTTCAGCCGGAGCATTGTCGGCTGCCAGGATTTCGTTGAATAACTTCACGATACGTGCACGCATCTTTTCGTTAGCCAGTTCCATACCCAAACCAAATTCGCAGAAGTCTTCGAACAGTGAGTTAGCCCAAGCCGGACCGTGTCCTTTTGCGTTTGTTGTATATGGAGTTGAAGGTACTGAACCTGAGTAGATAGAAGAACATCCGGTAGCGTTGGCAACCATTTCGCGATCACCGTACAACTGAGAAATCAGTTTCACATACGGAGTTTCACCGCAACCTGAGCAAGCTCCCGAGAATTCGAACAATGGAGTAGCGAACTGAGAGTTCTTCACGTTAGCCTTGATGTCTACCAAGTGTTGTTTGCTCTTCACGTTGTCTGCACAGTAAGTCCAGTTATCAGCCTGAGCCAACTGGCTTTCAAGGTGTTTCATAGTCAGAGCCTTGCCACCCTTCTTCGGGTTGCCCGGACAGATGTCGGCACAGTTACCGCAACCCAGACAGTCGAGAACGTCAACCTGGATACGGAATGTCATGCCGTCGAATGCTTTGCCTACAGCTTTCAGTTGTTCGAAGCTTGCACCTTTCTGCTCTTCTGCGTCGAGTACAAACGGACGGATAGAAGCGTGAGGACAAACATAAGCACACTTGTTACACTGGATACAGTTTTCTGCGTTCCATTCCGGTACGAAAGCAGCTACACCGCGTTTTTCGTATTTCGAAGTACCCTGATACCAGGTTCCGTCTTCGATGCCCTTGAATGCAGATACAGGCAACAGGTCTCCGTCCTGAGCGTTGATCGGACGAACCACTTCGTTGATGAATGCCGGGTCGTTGTTTTCAACTTTAGCATCATCCGGCAGGTTAGCCCAAGCCGGGTCAACAGCCAAAGTCTTGTATTCGCCACCGCGGTCAACAGCTGCGTAGTTCTTGTTCACAACGTCTTCACCCTTCTTACCGTAAGATTTCACGATGAATTTCTTCATCTGTTCTACAGCCTGGTCTACGGGGATCACGCCTGTGATACGGAAGAAAGCAGACTGGAGGATGGTGTTGGTGCGGTTGCCCAAACCGATTTCCTGTGCAATCTGGGTTGCGTTGATATAATATACAGAGATGTTGTTCTGTGCAAAGTATTTCTTCACTTTGTTAGGCAGGTTCTTTGCCAGTTCTTCGCCTTCCCAGATGGTGTTCAGCAAGAACGAACCGTTCTTACGCAAACCACGGGTTACGTCATACATATGCAGGTAAGCCTGCACGTGGCAAGCCACAAAGTTCGGAGTGTTTACCAGATAAGTAGAACGGATAGGGTCGTCACCGAAGCGCAGGTGAGAGCAAGTGAAACCTCCTGACTTCTTAGAGTCGTAAGAGAAGTAGGCCTGACAGTGTTTATCAGTGTTGTCACCGATAATCTTCACTGAGTTTTTGTTGGCACCTACCGTACCGTCAGCACCCAAACCGTAGAATTTAGCTTCGAACATGCTGTCGCCGCCCAAAGCGATTTCTGCTTCCTGAGGAAGAGATGTGAAAGTTACGTCGTCTACGATACCGATAGTAAAGTGGTTTTTCGGCATCGGCATAGCCAGATTCTTGAATACGGCGATGATCTGGGCAGGAGTAGTGTCTTTAGAACCCAGACCGTAACGACCGCCTACGATAACCGGAGCATTTTCTGTGCCATAGAAGCAGTCTTTAACATCCAGATACAGAGGTTCGCCGTTAGCACCCGGTTCTTTTGTACGATCGAGTACTGCGATTGTTTTGGCAGTCTTAGGTACGGCAGCCATGAAATGTTTGGCAGAGAACGGACGGTACAGGTGAACTGCAACCAAACCTACTTTCTCGCCCTGGCTGGTCAGGTAGTCGATAGCTTCGCGGGCAGCTTCGGTTACAGAACCCATGGCGATGATTACGCGTTCTGCATCTTCGGCTCCGTAGTAGTCGAACAAACCGTATTTGCGTCCTGTGATCTTGGAAATCTCGTTCATGTATTCCTCAACGATGGCAGGAACAGCGTCATAGTAGTTGTTGCATGATTCGCGGTGCTGGAAGAAGTGGTCAGGGTTTTCGGCCATACCACGGGCAACCGGATTCATCGGGTTCAGCGCACGGGCACGGAATTCAGCAAGAGCTTCCTGGTCAACCAGCGGAGCGAGGTCCTCGTTTTCCAGCATTTCGATCTTCTGGATTTCGTGTGAAGTACGGAAACCGTCGAAGAAGTTCATGAAAGGAACGCGGGCTTTGATTGTGGCAAGGTGTGCAACACCGGCCAAGTCCATCACTTCCTGTACAGAGCCTTCAGCCAACATGGCGAAACCTGTCTGGCGTGCAGACATTACGTCCTGATGGTCACCGAAGATACACAGTGCGTGAGAAGCCAGTGTACGGGCCGATACGTGGAATACGCAAGGCAGGAACTCACCGGCAATCTTATACATGTTCGGGATCATCAAAAGAAGACCCTGAGAAGCAGTGTAAGTAGTAGTCAGTGCACCGGCCTGAAGAGAACCGTGAACAGCACCTGCCGCACCACCTTCAGATTGCATTTCCTGTACCAATACTGTTTCGCCGAAGATGTTCTTACGTCCTGCGGCAGCCCATTCGTCTACGTATTCAGCCATCGTAGAAGAAGGAGTGATGGGGTAAATAGCAGCTACTTCTGAAAACATATACGAGATATGCGCAGCAGCCTGGTTACCATCACATGTGATGAATTTCTTCTGTTTAGTCATAACTAAAAATAATATTTAAGTAAGTAATTTATTTGTTTATTTCAAAAACGGTATGGAAAGCGGATACTTCCATGTTTTTCCGTTCAGTCCTTTGATGCCTCCGATGATGGGGAACACAAAAAAAACAGCTGATAAAAGGATAATAGGTAATGCCCTTAGCGTAAAGAAAGAACCGCTTAACAGTCCTAAAGGAGAACTCAACGAGCCGATAAGGGCTCCAAAAAGGTTTCCCGCAAGGGTAATTCCTACTATTATCATGTAAATGGCCCAACTGATCAGCCAGTTGATGATGTATCTTCCTTGTATGGCGATGGCTTCCGATTTATCTCTGCCGATGATCCATGCGACGATAGAAACAATCCATCCCCATGTCGGTATCAGGAGCAGAAGGTTTATCAACCCCAGATAACTGCTGTCCGAAATGCCAAATGTATCTTTACGGGATTCACCATTCAGTATCTTTTGTTTTTCCTGTTCGAACTCCTCGTCGGTCAATGCGCCTGATTGGCGCAACCGGTTTAATTCTTCCAATTTCTTGTAATCCATAATCTGTCCTTGTTTTAGTTGCCAGAAGCTGAGACTTTAAAAAACGGTATGGAAAGCGGATACTTCCATGTTTTTCCGTTCAGCCCTTTGATGCCTCCGATGATAGGGAACAGCAGACACAGGAAACAGCCTATTCCGAGTATCAGGAGAAGCAGAATTCCGGCTCCTCCGCCGAAAAGACTTGATGCGACAGCTGTTGGTGAAAGTGTATCGGTATAGTCTGCACTTTCCAAGGATACTATGCCGCTGAACATGAATATGATGAAGAGTACCGTCAGCACGATGCCGTACAGAAACCAGCTGATGTACCAGTTCAGGATGTATTTACCTTGGCGGTTGACGGGTGCGGAACTTTCTTTGCCCATGATCCAAAGTACAATGGGGGCAATCCAGCCTACATACGGTATGAACATGGCGAAGTTCATCAGTGCCAGATAAGTATTTTCCGTCAGTCCCATGGGGAGTACGGTTGTGGGTTTACCCGTATCTTCTTCATCCAATATCTTTTTCTTTTCTTTTTCAAATTCTTCATCGTTCAACGCTCCGCTGTCGTGGAGGCGTTTCAGTTGTTCAAGCTTTTCGTAATCCATAATGATTGAGATTAGATGTTAATATAAAAAACCGAACATCCAGAGAGGTATCTGGTTGCCACGGCCAATTTCGGCCTTATGCAAAGCATACGTCACTCCGGGGTTGTTCTTGATCTTCGCCCCTTCGCAGCATATCTTGAAAGGCATCACTTCGTCTACCATGAACGAGGTGTTTTTGTCACCTTTGTGCACTTTATGGTCTTTCCACATCGTGTTTACAAAGAAAGTGTCCAGCACATCTTGTTCTTCCACCTTTACAGGGTAGATGGAATACATCAGATTGGGGTTGTGCAGCATAATCTTCGATGGTTTCTTGGGGAATTCTTCCCCTTTGGGATAGACCAGGTTGATCAGTCGTGCGTCGGCCAGATATTTGATGTAATTCATCACCGTGGCGCGTGATGTTTGTATGTCGCTTGCCAATTGGCTTACGTTTGGGGCCTTCGGCCCGTCTACAGCCAACAAATATAATAATTTTTTTATTTTTGAGAGATATTTTAGCTCAATTTGTTTAATAAGCAGGATATCTACTTCTACCATCATGTTCATGGTTTTGAGCAGATTCTCCGAGAAATTGCGTTTCTCAAGGAAGAAGGGGTAGAAACCGTGGTGGAGGTAGTCTTGAAAATAATCCAACGGGCGGACCTTTGAAAGTACTCCCTTGGCTATCTGTTCGTGGCTGCTTAATATCTCTTCGAGTGTATAATGGCGGAATTTCATGCCTGTTTGCAGGTTCAGAAATTCGCGGAACGAAAAGCCCCGGAGGTTATAGCTCTTCACAATGTCGCGCAACTCCAGATTCTCTTCTTTGAGGCGCATGACGGATGAACCGGTGAATACAATTTTCAGATTGGGGAAACGGTCGTAGCACATACGCAATTCGCGGCTCCAGTCGGGATGCTTGAATACTTGGTCGATCAGCAATACCTTTCCGCCCCGTTTCTGGAATTCATTGGCGAAGTCGACGATACTGTGTCCGGAGAAATAGAAATTGTTCATGTTGATAAAGAGACATGAACGGTCGGTTCCGAATTTCTCTTTGGCGTATTGAAGCAGGAAAGTGGTTTTTCCCACGCCACGTGTTCCTTTGATACCAATCAGTCGGTCACTCCAGTTTATTTCGTCCATCAAGTCGCGGCGGACCGGGGCATTGGTGTGCTCAACAAGGTAGGCATGTGTGCGGTAGAATGTTTCCATCTCTTTTCTTGGGTTTTTCGGGGGGCAAATATAAGCCTTTTTTTAGAAATTGCAAAGTAGAGATAGCAAAATTGTAGTTTCGTTTAGCAAGTTTATCTTTTGCTTCATTTTGTCAAAACGGTATTCCTGATAGGTGGTAGAGGCGTTATTTCGGGTCAACGGCAAGCTGCTTCTGAAAAAACGCAGCCAGTTCAATCGGGCAATTATGCTTTTGCTTGTCTACTTCAGTGTTTGCTTGCAAATATAAATATAGTTTTTCATTTTCGGTAGTTTATGCCGGTATTTCTTTGAAAAAGGGTTTCTTTTGTTAGTTTGAAATGCTTCGCCGGGAGAGAGGAAATAGAGTCGGGGAAGGGGAGAAGAGCCTTGGTTTGCGGATAATCCTCTTTTCACCACAGATTACACAGATTATCACAGAATAAGAATATTGATGGTCAATAACTTAAAATTCACTCTATGTTACTCTGTGTCCTCTGTGTCCTCTGTGGTGAATTCCGACACACCCTCCGGGGATAGCAGAGCCTTTGCCCGGGGGTAAGTGAGGCTTTGCCCGGCAGAAAGTGACGGTTTACCCGGCTTTATGTGCGTTTTTGTGCATATATTTGCGGGAAACTTATCGGTTTTTCGGCCGGTTGCCTCTTTGTATCCCAAAGGCTTGTAAGTGAAAAACCGGAAATGGAAACAAAAGGACAGTAGACCATCCGTTTGACAAGATTAATGGCACTTCCTGTTTTTTAATGATTGATTGTAATGACAAACCTTCTTTACCTGTTTAATCCGGATCAGGATCTGGCTCTCGCCAGTGGTGAGACCAATTATATGGCGCCTGCTTCTGCCCGCAAGATGGCAGAAGAGTTGGCGCTGCTCCCGATATGGTTTGCGGACGGGGAGTGCAGTGTGCTTGCTCCGTCTGCTTATAACCAGCCTTTTCTGGAAGAGATGCTCCGGCTTTTTCCACTTCCTGTTTCCTTAAGGACTCAGGCAGAGGATTTTTCTGACGTTCGTTCGGTAATTCCCTGGGGATGGAATCCGGCACTCCGGAAGCGTTTGCTTTCGTTGGGGATATCCGATGCTGTTCTTCCTTCGGTGGGCGAGATGGAGCGGTTGCGCAACCTCTCCCATCGGTCGCAGGCTGTGAAGCTGTTGCCACATCTGCAAGTGGATGAAAGGTTTTGCGGAGAGTCTTTCTACCTGACGACTTTGTCCGATTGCCGTACATTTATAGAGGATCGGGAATGCTGTCTGCTCAAAGCGCCCTTGTCCGGAAGCGGTAAGGGACTGAACTGGTGTAAGGGAGAGTTCACTCCTCTTATAGAGCGCTGGTGTGCCCGGGTCATAGACCGGGAGGGAGGCGTTGTTGGCGAACCTGTATATAATAAGGTGGAAGATTTTGCGATGGAGTTCTGCTCCGATGGGGAGGGGAAGGTTCGTTTTGCCGGATATTCTTTGTTTCACACCAATGCCGGTGGAGCTTATGAAGGCAACTGTCTGCTGTCCGACGCGGAGATCGAACGGCGATTGTCGGCTTACGTGCCTGTGGATGCTTTGTTCCGGATTCAAAAGGAGTTGGAAAAAGAGTTGTCCGCCTCTTTAGGGAATGAATATGCCGGTTATCTGGGGGTGGATATGATGATTTGCCGGTCCGGGGCTCTTCCGGCGTTTCGCATCCATCCTTGTGTGGAAATCAATTTGCGCATGAATATGGGGCTTGTGTCCCGCCTGATATACGACCGTTATGTACAATCCGGGGCTTCGGGGGTGTTTCGTGTCTCTTATTATCCATCCGACGGGCAGGCATTGCAGGAACACAATGCGATGAAGACCGGGCACCCGCTGCATACGGAAGACGGCAGGGTGGTGAAGGGGTATCTGCCATTGGTCCCCGTCCTGAAGACGAGCCGTTACCGGGCATATATCCTTGTGGAGGACTGAGACGTGTTATCTGCATGCCTCACTTTCATTTCCGCAGCGGTCCACTGCCGTGACGGCAAAATACTTCCGGGCCATCCACGGACGGATGGGAGCATAGGTGTAGTGCGTGTCCCGCAGGTTTTGTACGAGAATGTTTTCCGGGTTCGTAATGTCCACCGGATAGGTGTCCGAAGCGTAAATTATGTACATCGGTGCATTCTGCCTGTCATTATCCGTGGCAGCTTTCCAGCTGAGCCGGGTATATCCGTCGCCGGTGGAAACTACACTTAGCTCCGACGGTGCGGTAGGAGCCGCGTTGTCGATCCACGGCATGGGCGGTTGCAGTGCCGGATATTGATAGAACTGCTCCCGGAGGATGTCGTATACTTCCTGGGTATTGTCCATCAGGTACTTTACCCGATAATGCGCTTCGCCTGCCAAGTGGTTGGCGCGGATGAAATGTATCTGGCGTTCCACTTCTTCGGAGGTCCAGTTACCCTCGTCGGGATGAAGAAAGTAGATTCCCAGTCCGGGCACGATGTGGCGTCCGTTGCTTTGCTCCTGCCAGTCGAGCGCAAAGGGGTAGAAGCCGTTGCCGCGGAAATACATCATCGGGTAGATCTGGTCTTGAATGCCTTCGCCCAGCCATCCCTGCGGATCCTGGTAGACGGTGAAAAAAGCATTCCAGCCTTTGGAGGAGTATCGTGACGTGTCGCGGTATTTCCCTACCGGACAGGTGCTCACCTTCACCCAGGGCTTCATGGCTTTCACTCCGTTATAGATGTAACGCACAATGTCCGTCAGGTTGTCACGGCGCCATTGTGCCAGCGAACGTCCTTTACCGTAGCGGCGGAAGTCGTAACTGTCCGGGAAGCGGGGCGCGTTTTCGGGATAGCGGAGGTAGTCGAAGTGAACTCCGTCCACGTCGTAGCGGCTGACCACTTCACGTACCAACTTCATCAGATACTCTTTGGTGGCGGGATGTCCGGGGTTGAGGAAATATTCGTTTTTATAAGGCACGCAGATGTCCCGCTGGCGTTTGGTTACCGATTGTTTGCCGAGTGAGGCTACGTGTCTCTTGCCTCCAAGTGGGATGGTCACCATCCAGGCATGACACTCCATACCCCGTTTGTGGCACTCTTCGATGGCGAAGGCCAAAGGGTCGTATCCGGGATCGCCGCCGACCTTGCCGGTCAGTATGGAGTTAAAAGGTTCAATGTCCGAACGGTAGAGTACATCTCCACGGGTACGTGTCTGGAAAAGGACTGTATTGAAGTTGGCTTCTTTCAGGCGGTCGAGGATGTCGATCAGCTCCTCCTTCTGCCGCCGGATGCCTGCGGGAGTGGTTGCTTTGGTGCGTGGCCAGTCCAGTCCGTAGACGGCAGTGATCCAGGCAGCCCGTACCTCGTGTTTCGGGGAGGTCTGCGCATGGAGCGGAAGTAAGGAGAGGAGAAAAAGAAAGAGGAGGGACGTTCCTCTTCCGGCTCTCTTTTTCACTGAGAAAGAGTCGTTATGGCTTTTATAGATGGTATTCATAAATATAATGGTTTTGATGTTCACCACAGATTACACGGATTAACACAGATTGATAATTTATTTCATTGAGAATCCGGTTAAAGAATCCGTATCAATCCGTATCAATTCGTATTAATCTGTGTTAATCCGTGTAATCTGTGGTGAAACGTCTTCTAAACTGCCTTCCGTGGCGAACAGAAGTCCGCAAAGTTAGCAAAACCCTTTGTAAAGTTGTGTAGTTTCCACAGATTATGTTACATTTGCGCTGATTAACAATTCAACACGCCATGATTACATTTACAATTTGCCTGCTGGCATTGGTTGCAGGTTACTTCATTTACGGACGATTGGTGGAGCGTGTCTTTGGCCCCGACGACCGAAAGACCCCGGCACTGACACATGCCGACGGAGTGGATTATATCCCTCTCCCCACCTGGAAGATTTTTATGATTCAATTTCTGAATATAGCCGGTCTCGGCCCCATCTTCGGAGCTATTATGGGCGCAAAGTTCGGTACGGCTTCTTACCTGTGGATTGTGCTGGGAAGCATCTTTGCCGGTGCCACGCACGACTACTTTGCCGGTATGCTTTCACTTCGCAACGGAGGTGAGAGCTTACCCGAAATTGTCGGCCGCTACCTGGGGCTGACCACCAAGCAGGTGATGCGCGGCTTCACCGTCATCCTGATGATTCTGGTAGGTGCCGTCTTTGTGGCAGGTCCGGCCGGACTGCTGGCAAAGCTCACTCCCGACAGCCTCGATACCACCTTCTGGATCATTGTCGTATTCATCTATTATATTCTCGCCACATTGCTGCCGGTCGATAAAATCATCGGAAAGATATATCCCCTGTTTGCCGTAGCTTTGCTGTTTATGGCAGTGGGCATCCTTGTGATGCTCTATGTCCATCATCCGGCGCTCCCCGAGTTGTGGGACGGATTGCAGAATACCCATCCGGATGCAGCCGCATTGCCTATCTTTCCAATCATGTTTGTCAGTATCGCCTGTGGGGCCATCTCCGGATTTCATGCTACACAAAGCCCGTTGATGGCCCGTTGCATGACTTCCGAGCGTCATGGCCGTCCCGTATTCTACGGTGCCATGATTACCGAGGGAATCGTCGCCTTGATCTGGGCCGCTGCCGCCACTTATTTTTATCGTGAGCATGGTATGGAGGAAAACAACGCTTCTGTCATTGTGGATGCCATCACGAAAGGGTGGCTCGGCGCAGTGGGTGGCGTGCTTGCCATTCTGGGAGTGATTGCTGCCCCTATTACGTCGGGCGACACCGCGTTTCGTTCGGCACGTCTGATTGTTGCCGATTTCCTGAAACTGGAACAAAAAAGCATTCGCCGCCGTTTGTATATTTGTGTCCCGATGTTTATTGCCGCCATCGGGCTGCTGCTTTATAGTTTGCGTGATAAGGACGGATTCGACATGATCTGGCGCTACTTTGCCTGGGCCAACCAGACCTTGTCGGTATTTACCCTCTGGGCCATTACGGTCTATCTGGCGTGTGCCCGTAAGATGTATGGATTGACGCTGGTTCCGGCCCTGTTCATGACAGCTGTCTGCTCCACTTATATTTGCATTGCTCCCGAAGGATTGGGATTGTCACACGCCGTTTCGTATGCGATAGGAGGTATTTGCACGCTGGGGGCGGCCGTTTGGTTTGCTGTTTGGAAAAATAGATTTAACTCGAATCAGGAGTTAAAGAAGTTATTACATAATTAACACTCGTATGAAGAAAGTAAAGAAATCAACCTGGGTTACTGTCGCCCTACTGATCTACGTGTCTGTGACAGCAGCTTATCTGCTGCCTCGCAATAATGAAGTAAGCGATACAGAGAAGTATCTCACCCTGGCTGCTTCGTATGTCATTGTTCTCGTTCTTTGGCTGGTGCTGAGGAAAAAGGAACAGATGCAGCAACGCCGCCGGGAGGAAGAACATATGAACAACCTGAAAAAATAGAAATGTTATGAAGAAATTAATGTGGATGGTATGTCTGCTTGTTGTTTCAGTGACGGCACAGGCACAGTTTGAGAAAGGAAAGTGGATTGTGAATCCCTCGGTGACGGGGCTGGGACTCTCTTACAGCAAGTCCGAGAAAACACAGTTCGGATTGCAGGCGCAAGGCGGAGCCTTTCTGGTGGACAATGTGGCGTTGATGGTTACAGCCGGTGCCAACTGGAGCAAACCTGAGGATAAATACACGCTGGGTGTCGGAGGAAGATATTACTTTGATAAGTGTGGCATTTATTTAGGTGCCGGATTGAAGATGAACCGCTATAACTGGAAGGTGGGAGACACCACCGACTTTGCGCTTGGTGCAGAGGCCGGTTATGCTTTTTTCCTGACACGGACAGTGACCATAGAGCCGGCTGTTTACTATGATTTGAGTTTTAAGGACAGCGATTGGTCGAAGTTCGGACTGAAAGTCGGCTTCGGCTTCTACTTCTGATTTTTCCTTTAAAAGGAACTCACCACAGAGGGCACAGAGTAACACAGGGTGAATTTTAAGTCATTGATTATCCATATTGATAATCTGTGTATTCTGTGGTGAAAAGACTTTTGACAGCCCCTTTGTGGTGAGTTCCCGATAAAATTGATTAGAGAACCCTTACTTGTTTTACAAGTGGTTCAGTTTCTCCTGCAGAAATTGTCCCGTATAACTTGCCGCACAGGCAGCCACCTCTTCCGGTGTCCCGACTGCCACAATATTACCGCCTTTGTCTCCGCCCTCCGGTCCGAGGTCTATCACGTAATCGGCACATTTTATGACATCCATGTTGTGCTCGATGATCACGATGGAGTGTCCGCGACGGATCAGCGCATCAAATGCGTCGAGCAGCTTGCGTATATCGTGGAAGTGCAGTCCGGTGGTCGGTTCGTCGAAGATGAACAAAGTCGGGTCCGCTTTCTCCTGACTCAGGTAATAAGCCAGTTTCACGCGTTGGTTCTCTCCTCCCGAGAGGGTGGACGATGATTGTCCCAGCTTGATATATCCCAAACCGACATCCTGCAGGGGGATCAGCTTCTTTACGATCTTCTTTTGCCCGTGTTCCGTAAAGAACTCGATGGCTTGGTTGACCGTCATCTCCAGTACGTCATAAATGTTTTTATCTTGGAACTTCACTTCCAGCGTATCGGCTTTGAAGCGTTTGCCGTGGCATGATTCACACTCCAGCACCAGGTCGGCCATGAACTGCATCTCCACTGTGATGGTTCCGTCGCCTTTGCACTCTTCGCAGCGTCCGCCCTCGTTGTTAAAGCTGAAATAGCCTGCCGTATAGCCCATCTGCTTGGCCAGTGGCTGATCTGCCCAGAGCTTACGGATTTCGTCGTATGCTTTGATGTAGGTTACCGGGTTCGAACGGGAGGACTTACCGATGGGGTTCTGATCGACAAACTCCACGTTGCGCAGGTTGCGCAGGTCGCCTCCGATGGATGCAAACTCACCCGGGCGTTCAGTGCATTCGTCCAGTTCACGCTTCAGCGCCCGGTAGAAGATGTCACGTACCAGTGTGCTCTTTCCCGATCCGCTGACTCCTGTTACGACGGTCATCACATTGAGCGGGAAGCGTACGTCTACTCCTTTCAGGTTGTTTTCGCGGGCACCTTTTATCTCGATATAGTTGTTCCATGGGCGGCGGTGTTCCGGTACGGGAATGTTTTCCTCGCCCAGCAGGTATTTCACAGTGTAACTGTTGCTGTCTTTCTGTAAATCTTTCATATCCCCCTGATAGACTACCTGTCCGCCCAGCCGGCCGGCATTCGGGCCGATGTCGATGATGTAGTCCGCTGCACGTATGATCTCTTCGTCATGTTCCACCACCACTACCGTATTGCCCAACTGTTGGAGTTGGCGGAGTACGTGGATCAAGCGGTCCGTATCCCGGCTGTGAAGCCCGATACTGGGTTCGTCGAGGATGTAGAGACTGCCCACCAGACTGCTTCCCAGCGAAGTGGCCAGGTTGATGCGCTGGCTTTCGCCGCCCGAGAGCGAATTACTGAGCCGGTTCAGGGTGAGATACCCCAATCCCACATCGATCAGGAAACGGATGCGGCTGTTGATCTCTGTCAGGATGCGGCGTGCCACGGCTTGGTCGTGTTCGTTCAGTTCAAGCGAATCGAAGAACTTCTGCAATTCGGTGATGGGCAGGTCCACCAGTTCCGAGATGTTTTTGCCACCTACGCGCACGTATCCCGCTTCGGGTTTCAGGCGGGTACCGTGGCATTTCGGACAAAGCGTCTTTCCACGATAGCGTGCCAGCATCACACGATATTGAATCTTGTACTGGTTCTCTTCAAGCATCTTGAAAAAGTCGTTGATGCCGTGGAAATATTGGTTTCCTTCCCACAACACCCGGCGCTGTTCATCGGTCAGCTCGTAGTAAGGGGTGAAAATAGGGAAGTTGAATTTTTCTGCATTGTGAATCAGTTCTTCGCGCCATTCACCCATCTTCTCGCCCCGCCAGCAGACGATGGCTCCGTCGTAGACCGACAACGAACGGTTGGGCACTACCAGATGTTCGTCGATGCCGATCACCTTGCCGAATCCTTCGCATACCGGACAGGCACCGATCGGTGAGTTGAACGAAAACATCTGGTCGTTCGGTTCTTCAAATATGATACCGTCGGCCTCGAACTTGGTGCTGAAGGTGTGAAGCCGGGTTGATCCGTCTGGTTGATAAAAGCGAAGCATACACATGCCATTGCCTTCGTACATGGCTGTTTCGGCCGAGTCGGTCAGGCGGCTGACGGCATCCTTGGTTGTTGCCACCGTCATTCGGTCGACGAGAAGGTAGACTACGTCGTCTTTGCCGGCAGCGTATTCGTCGATACGCACCATCTCACCGTTCACTTCAAGACGGTTGAAACCTTGTTTCTGGTCGATCTCCAATTGCTGTTCAAGTGTGCGTCCGTCGTGCAGGAAAATCTGCGTCAACACCGTGTAGCGGGTTCCTTCGGGATATGAGAGCATGCAGTTTACAATGTCCTCGATGGAGTGTTTTTTCACTTCTTCACCGCTGACAGGGCTGTAGGTTTTGCCCACACGGGCATAAAGCAGGCGCAGGTACTCGTAGATTTCGGTCGAAGTACCCACCGTGGAGCGCGGGTTGCGGCTGTTTACCTTCTGTTCGATGGCGATGGCAGGCGGAATCCCTTTGATAAAGTCACATTCCGGTTTGCTCATTCGGCCCAGGAACTGGCGGGCATAACTGCTGAGGCTTTCTACATAGCGGCGCTGTCCCTCGGCATAGAGGGTGTCGAAAGCAAGCGATGATTTTCCGGAACCGGAAAGGCCGGTTATCACCACCAGTTTATTGCGGGGAATGTTTACGTCAATATTCTTCAGATTGTTGACTCTGGCCCCCTTTATGGAGATGTATTTACTGTCAGTCATAAGCGTTTTCGTTACTTGGACTGCAAAGATAACGAGTCGGAAACGTTTAACCTAACAGAGAAAGGAACTTTTATCTTAAAAACACCTTGCGAATAGTGAATTGCTCGCTTAGCCGTTGCAAATGAGGAGCAAAATTGTATCTTTGCACCACATTTTTATGAAACCGATTATGAACCTGAGAAAATTGATTCTTCTTTTAGCTCTCTTCCTTGCAACAGGAGTGGGGGCACAAATCCAACAACAAAGCCCTTATCCGAAGAGAGAATTCCGCGGAGCGTGGATACAGGCAGTGAATGGTCAGTTCCGTGGCATACCTACCGAGAAGCTGAAACAGACACTCATTGATCAGCTCAACTCTTTGCAGGGAGCAGGTATCAATGCAATCATATTTCAGGTGCGCCCCGAAGCGGATGCTTTGTATGCTTCGCAATTGGAGCCGTGGAGCCGTTTCCTGACCGGTGTGCAGGGACAGGCACCTTCGCCTTATTGGGACCCGATGCAGTTTATGATTGACGAATGCCATAAACGGGGAATGGAGTTCCATGCGTGGATCAACCCTTATCGGGTAAAGACATCGCTCAAGAGTGAACTGGCAGCCAATCACCTGTACAATATCCATCCTGAATGGTTTGTCACCTACAATAATCAATTGTATTTTGATCCGGCATTGCCCGAGAGCCGCCGTCACATCTGTATGGTGGTGGCAGACATTGTTTCGCGTTACGATGTGGATGCCATCCATATGGACGACTACTTTTATCCTTATCCGGCAAAGGGTGTCGACTTCCCCGATGATGCGAGCTTTGCCCGTTACGGCGGAGGATTCACCAACCGTGCCGACTGGCGCCGAAGCAACGTGAACATACTGATCCAGAAGATTCATGAAACCATCCGTGGCTTGAAACCCTGGGTGAAATTCGGTATCAGTCCGTTCGGTATTTACCGTAACGAGAAGAACGATCCGTTGGGTAGTAAAACAAATGGTTTGCAGAATTACGATGACCTGTATGCCGATGTATTGCTCTGGGCGCGTAATGGCTGGGTGGATTATAACATCCCGCAGATATACTGGCAGATAGGTCACCCCGCTGCCGACTATGAAACCCTGGTGAAGTGGTGGGCAAAGAATACGGAGAACCGTCCTTTGTTCATCGGCCAATCCGTAATGAATACGGTTCAGAATGCCGATCCGAAAAATCCGTCTATCAATCAGTTGCCTCGCAAGATGGCTCTGGAAAGAGCTTATCAGACTATCGGCGGAAGTTGCCAATGGCCGGCAAGCGCTGTGGTGGAAAATGCCGGGAAGTATCGGGACGCACTTGTGCAAGAGTATCATAAGTATCCTGCTCTGGTTCCTGTCTTCGATTTTATGGACGATAAGGCTCCGGGCAAGGTGCGTAAAGTGAAAAAAGTGTGGACGGAAGATGGCTATATGCTTTTCTGGACTGCTCCGAAAGCAAAAGACGAGATGGACCGTGCCGTGCAATATGTGGTTTACCGTTTTGATGGAAAAGAGAAAGTGAACATTGATGACGCTTCGCATATCGTTGCCATTACCCGAAACAATTTCTATAAACTTCCCTACGATGACGGAAAGACCAAATACCGTTATGTTGTGACAGCACTCGACCGCTTGCACAATGAATCGAAATCGGTAAGTAAGAAGGTGAAATTATAAAGTAGTTCACCACAGAGTAACACAGAGCTTTTTTAGACATAAGAACAAAAGAACAGGCTATTCTTTATTTGTTCTTATGTTCTTTTGTCTGAAAACTCTGTGGTTCATCAATGTGTCATCCTGTGGTTCATCAATCCTCTCCTAATATAATATCAGTCCTGCTATTCCGCAGGCAATAATCATCAGAATCGGGTTGGCATTGTACTTTTTCGTTCCGATAAAGGCCACTAAGAAGATGATAATGCTGATTACAAATGTATAAGTATCCCCTGTCGGTGAACCGAAATTCTCCGTATTCATCAAGACCAGTGCTGCCGACGCCAGCAGTCCTACTACGGCAGGTCGGAGTCCGCTGAAAACAGCTTCTACGGCAGGATGTTTTTGGTATTTCAGAAAAAACTTACTGATGGTGAGCATCAGGATAAAAGAGGGGAGCACTACTGCAAACGTGGCGATGACAGATCCCCAGACACTGCCCGTAGCCGTAAAACCCACATAAGTGGCGGCATTGATACCAATAGGTCCGGGAGTGGATTGACTGATGGCTACAATGTCGGTAAACTCCTGAGTACTAACCCAGTCATAGCGTGTCACGACTTCACCCTGAATCATCGAGAGCATGGCATATCCGCCTCCGAAGCCAAATAGTCCGATCTTGAAGAATGTATAAAAGAGTTGCAGGTAGATCATAATGTTTAAATGTCAAAGTGGATGATTAGCGATGTGACTGTTTCCATTTTCCCCAGCAAAAGCCGCCTACGCCTGCCGCGATAATAATCCAGATAGGAGAGAAGCCCAGTAACCAGATAAGCAGGGCAGAAACAACCGGAATCCAGATTGTATACCGGTTGACTTTGGCAGATTTCGCCATACTGAAAGTGGGTGCCGCAATCAGTGCGACCACTGCCGGGCGGATACCTTTGAAGATACGTTCTACGATGGGGTTATCTTTGAAGTTATGGAAAAACATGGCAATGGCCAGTATGATGATAAACGACGGGAGCACCGTTCCAAGGGCAGTTACAAGGCTTCCGCGTATACCGCGCAGTTTATATCCGATAAAGATGGAAATGTTTACCGCCAGGATGCCCGGTGCCGACTGGGATATGGCAAGCAGATCAACGAAGTCATCCTTGGAAATCCAGTTCCGTTTGGTTACGATTTCGTTTTCTATCAGAGGTACCATGGCATAGCCGCCTCCGATAGTAAAGGCACCAATCTTGAAAAAGATGCCGAACGCTTCAAGATAAATATTCATTTGATATGTTACTCTTATTCTCTTTTCTCTTACTCTTGTGGGTCTTCTTCCTTATCCTCTTTGCCGCCCTCTTTAGAGTACTTGCTGGGACTCACATTGAAATGTTTCTTAAATACTTCACGGAAATACTTGACGTCACTGAATCCCGTCATCTCGGATATTTCGGTGATGGAGTGTTGTCCGGTCTTTAATAATGTTGCAGCCCGTTTCAGGCGGATCAGTCTGATATAATCTCCGGGAGCCTGATCGGTCAATGCCTTTAGCTTATTATAGAAGCTCGTGCGGCTCATATTCAAAAGGTTGCAGAGTACATCTACATTGAAGGCAGGATTGTCTATGTTTTCTTCGACACTCTTCTTGACCGTAGCAATGAATTTCCAGTCGAGATCTGTTGCACAATTGGGAGAGGCCTCTTCCTCTTCGCTGACTTCAAGGTTGGCATATTTGCTTTTCAGCAGTGCGCGGTTTGTCAGCAAGTTGGCAACGGTTGCTTTCAGAATGCCGATGTTGAATGGCTTGACTATGTATTCGTCTGCTCCTATTTTCAGTCCTTCCAGGATATTCTTCTCATCATTCAGCGCCGTAAGCAGGATGATGGGAATGTGTGACGTTTCAATGTCATTTTTTATGGCGGCGCAAAGTTCGTCTCCCCGCATTTCCGGCATCATGATATCCGAAATGATCAATTCCGGCATATACTCTTTTACGATAGTCAGTGCCTCTTTGCCATTGGAACAAGTTTGGATGGTGTAATTATCCGATAACGTGTGGGTGAGGTAATTACGCAATTCATCATTGTCTTCAACGATCAGTAAACGTTGCAGGTTCTGGTCATGCTGTTTTTTCGCCTTTTCGTAAATATCGGCGGGAGAAACAGGAGGTACTTGCTCCGTGCTGAGTTCGCGTGCGCGGGTAGCCAGATGTGCTTTATGGAAATGCTTGTTATCCTTCGGGAAAGTCACTTTGATAGACGAACCCTGATGTTCTACACTGTTAAGGTTGATTTTTCCTTTGTGCAGATGAACCAGTTTCCATACAAGCATCAGCCCGATGCCGCTTCCGGTCACTTTGGAGTTGATTGCGTTGCTTCCCCGGAAATGTATCTTGAATAGCTTCTTTTGTTCATTGGCAGGGATTCCGATACCAGTATCATTCACCTCAACGCTCCACGTATCGTTCGTTTCGGAAGCGTAAATGTGTACGCTGCCGTTTTCGGGAGTATATTTCAAGGCATTCGAGATGATGTTTTTCAGGATTGAATCCATCTTTTCTTTGTCGATCCATACATTCAGGTAACGGAAATTGCTTTCATAAGTGAAGTTGATGTGTTTCACGGCAGCGTATGGACGGAACGCATTGAAGGTTTCCGTCAGGTAAGTATTCAGTTCATATTCCGAAATATAAAGTTCCGACGAGTATACGTCTGCCCGTTCAAAGTTGATAAGGTTAGTGGTGAGGCGCAACAGTGCATTCACGTTTCGTAAAGCCGTGTTCATGTTGCTGATACCGTCTTTGGTCAATGCTTCCCGTTCGCGTATCTCTTCGAGCGGAGCTTTGATCAGTGTCAGCGGAGTACGGATGTCATGTGCCGTATTGATAAAGAAGTGGATCTTTTCATCCGATATTTTCCTTTGTTTCCGGAGGATAATCATGCGTAGGGCAATGATGGCTATCACCGCCAGTACGACGGCATAAATCAGCATAGCCCAAAAACTGAGCCAGATGGGTTGGGCAATACTGATTTCCATGGTACGCTCTTCAAGTACGATGCGTTTATCTTCATTGGATACCGCACGGATGTGGAGGGTGTACTCACCCGGGCTCAAGTTCGTAAAGCGAATGATGTTTTCATTTCCGGGACGGCTCCATTGGTCGTAGAATCCCTCCAGTTTCCACGAGTATAAAATGTTCGACGGATAGTCGTAGTTGATAGACGATACTTTGAGTGAGAATATATTCTGGCTATAGCTCAGTTTCAGCTCCTTGGTGTCATCAATATCCATATTTAGCGGAGAACTTTCTTCGCCGGGATAAACAGTCTGGTAGAAAATCTTCAGATCGCTGAGTACCATTTTGGAATTATACTTTCTGGGTATCTTCATCGTTCGGCTAAATTCGATGGCACCGTCGGAACTGCCGAATATAAAGTTTCCGTTTTTACGCAACGTGCCTGCTCCGGCATTGAAATGACTGGCCATCAGTCCCTGATCCTTGGTCCAGTTATGGAATAGCTTCTCTGCCGGATAATAACTGGTCAGCCCGTTTTCGGTACTCATGACGATGTCTTCATCCGCATCCGAGAGGATTGCGTATATATTGTTGGAAATCAACGCACAGTTATCTCTGTGGTAATGGGTGAAGCTTCTCTTTTCCGGATCGTATATCAATAGCCCCGAACCACTTGTCCCGATATATAAAAGTCCATTCTTTGCTTGGTACAGCGAATAAATATACATAGACTCTACCGGCAGGTCGATGCGTTGATACTTACCGGATTCCTTCTCGAGTAAATAAAGCCCGGTTGCCGTACCTATCCACATCTGTTTGCTGTCTTTTTCGATAATGGAGGTGATGGAGTTGAGTCTTGGATATAGGCGGAGAGTTCTGTTTTTAAAGTTGATGCGCTTCAAGTTGTAATAACCTCCCGACCATATATCGCCATTGGCTGTTTTCATGATAGAACGGATGTATTTGTCCGGCCGGATATTGATTCCATACAGTGAAGACGGAGTAACATACTCGACAGACAGGGTCCGTTTGTTTATCTGGTAAATCCCCGAACTATAGCCGGCAGCCCAGATGACCCCCGGTTCTACCTCACACACAGTAAGGAAGATATGATTCTTATAACGTTCGTCCTTTTCGAAGGAACTCATGAACGAATGCCATGTCCCGTTGGCGGAATTGTAGTAACTGATTCCATTGTTGGTACCATACCATAAATCTCCGTCACTATCTTCAATGATTGAGTTTACTTGGTCATTGATTAGTGATTGTTTGTTGCCAATGGAATGTTTTATCCAGTTATAGCCCGAATAGCGGTTGTTGCGCACCGTGATGCCGATTGGATAGTTTGCAAGCCAGATGCGCTGTTCGTCATCCACATAAAAGTCGGGGATGTTGTTGCCGTTCATTTCGTTGTGTTGGTTGTAGTCGGCTATGATATACGGAGTGGTCAGATAAGAGTTTACATTTATCTTATATACTCCTGCACCGTCTGTTGCAACAAGCAGTTCCTTATTGTTCAGTGGCTTTATGCGTGTGATGCTGACGTCTGTCAGGCTCATTCGGGGTTGGGTACTTTGTTTGGTGTTCATGTCATAGACATATATGCCGCGTTCGAAAGTACCGATGAATAATTTGCGTGAAGGGCGGTGGAAATAAAGTTCGTTGATCTGTATCGGGAGATTGTCCAGTTTGTCACACGGAAGCAGATGCAATGCCCGATTTTTTAGTTCGGCGTGATGAATGCCTTGTTCCGTACCGATAAAGAAATGTGTTTCGTCTATTTGTTCGATATCAGTGATATCTTCTTCAATTTCATTTCTGATCTGCAGGGTTTGCTGCGTATGGGTGTTGTATAGATAAAGATATTCATCGTTGCACAGCCAGATGTTGTTATTCTTGTCGATGAAACTGTAGCTGATGGGAGCGGGGCGGTCTTTGACCACGTCTTCCGGTAGCTTGTAGACAAGTGTGAATTCATCCCGTAACGGGTCGTAACGGAACACCTTTCCTTTCTTTCCTATTTCCCATAAGGTATTTTCGTGGTCCAGATATAGCCAATTCAGGTTAAGCAGTGAATTCAGTTCTTCACCGTTATCCATCAATTTATATCGTTTGAACTCTTTGCCATCATATCTGTCCACACCTTCATGGGTAAGGAACCACATATATCCCTTTTTATCTTTTTGGATGTAATATACCCTCCGGTTGCTTAACCCATCCTCTACACCGATATATTTGTAGGTTTGTGCAGAGACCATAAGAGGCAATAAGAGCAGAAGAAAAAGAATTTTTTTCATACAAGCTGGAATCCTTTAATGATTATTCTTTCGGGGGGCGAATGATTTTACAAAATTAATAAAAAGAGTGGAGAAGTGCAAACTTTACGAAAGTATTTGTTACGGACGCTGAATGACGAAAAAGGGCGGACCTCACTTTGAGACCCGCCCTTCTTTATTGTTGCATATCCTGTTATTTAGTCTTTTCTTCGATCCACTTACGTGCATTTACGAAAGCTTCCATCCATGGAGTTACCTGATCGCTGTGTACGCGGTCGGCAGGATAATTGGCGTTTTGCCATGGGAAGATGGCACGCTCCAGGTGAGGCATCATTGCCAGATGGCGGCCGTCTGTGCTGGCCAAGGCAGCTATCGAATAATCGGAACCGTTCGGGTTGCCCGGATATTCGTCGTAGGAGTATTTGGCTACTACGTTGTATTGGTCTTCATCGTATGGCAGAGAGAATTTTCCTTCTCCATGTGCTACCCAGATACCCAGTTTGCTGCCGCTCAGTGAGCCGAACATAACGCTGCGGTTGGTAGGGATAGTGACTCCGATGAAGGTCGATTCGAACTTATGTGATTCATTGTGCAGCATTTTTCCTTTCTTCTCGTGTTCCGGATTTACCAATCCCAGTTCCATCATCAACTGACAACCGTTACAAATGCCCAATGACAGTGTGTCTTCACGTGCGTAGAACTTATCGAGCGCCTCTTTTGCTCTTGGATTGAACAAGAAACCTCCGGCCCATCCCTTGGCAGAACCCAATACATCTGAGTTAGAGAACCCTCCACAGTAAACGATCATATTTACATCTTCCAGTGTTTCGCGTCCGCTGATAAGGTCGGTCATGGTGACATCCTTCACGTCGAAACCTGCCAGATAGAGCGAGTATGCCATTTCACGTTCGCCATTCGTACCTTTTTCACGGATGATGGCGGCACGTATACCGCTCGGAGTACGACGTTCCGGAGTGATGCCGTATTGAGACAGTTTGCCTTTGAAGCCCGGCATGAATGCGAATTCAAGCGGTTGCATCTTGTAGTTCTCAAAACGTTTCTTGGCGCATCCGTTCATTGACTGTTTGCGGTCGAGCAGGTAAGAAGAAGAATACCACACATCACGCATATAGTCTATACCGAATTGGTAAGTAGCACCGTCCTTGTTTACCAGAATATGACGTTCGTCCGTCGGTTTACCCAACTTGATGAAGCCTACGCCGGCATCTTCGAGGATTTTCTTCACTTCGTCTTTGTGCTTGTCGCTGATCTGGATAACGATACCCGGGTTTTCGGCAAACAGAATCTTCACGATATCCGTTTCCTTCATCTTGTCAAGTTCGATTTCCAGGCCACCTTCTACGTTGGCAAAGCACATTTCAAGCAGCGTAGTGATCAGACCACCTGCCGAAATGTCGTGTCCGGCAAGAATCAGTCCTTTGTTCACCAACTCCTGTACTGCCAGGAAAGCGTCGCGGAAGTATTCGGCATCCTGTACACAAGGCACTTCGTTACCTACCTTACCCAATGACTGCGCAAATGCCGAGCCACCCAGTTTCAGGCTGTCGAAACTGAAGTCGATATGGTAGAGTGTAGTTTTGGCATTGTTGACAAGGACGGGAGAAACCACTTTCTTCACGTCCGAAACCTCACCGCCGGCTGATACGATTACCGTTCCCGGAGAAACTACTTTCTCTCCATTCGGATACTTCTGAGTCATAGACAAAGAATCCTTTCCGGTCGGAACATTGATCTGCAATGCACAGCAGAAATCGCTCAGTGCTTTAACGGCTGTATACAAACGGGCATCTTCCCCTTCCTGAGAGCGGCAAGGCCACATCCAGTTGGCGGAAAGTGATACGCTGTCCAAACCTTCGGCCAGCGGAGCCCATACCAGATTGGTCAGCGCTTCGGATACGGAAAGGATGGAACCTGCTGCCGGATCGGCCAGTGCGGCCTGCGGAGCATGTCCGATAGAAGTAGCGATACCTTTCTCGCCACGATAGTCGAGTGCAACGACACCGCAGTCGCTCAAAGGCAACTGGATTTCTCCCTGGCACTGCTGGCGGGCTACTTTACCCGTAACCGAACGGTCCACCTTATTAGTCAGCCAGTCTTTACAAGCCACGGCTTCCAGCTGCAACACCCGGGTCAGATATTCGTGAAGTTTGGATGTTTCATATTCCGGCATTGTGTAGTGACGTTCTACGGTCTTGTCTATCATGTAAGTTTTGGGAGAAGAACCGAACATCTGGTCTACGGCCAGGTCGAACGGACGGACACCGTCGGCTTGCTGGAAAGCAAAACGATGATCTCCGGTCGTTTCACCTACCACGTACATCGGAGCGCGTTCACGTTCGGCAATTTGGCGTACGTGTTCGATGGCTTCTTCTTTAATAAGGAGTCCCATGCGTTCCTGGCTTTCGTTTGCTATAATTTCTTTGGCCGACAAAGTTTTGTCACCGATAGGCAGCTTACTCATGTCAATAAGTCCGCCGCACTCTTCCACCAGTTCGGAGAGGCAGTTTACGTGTCCGGCCGAACCGTGGTCATGGATAGATACTACCGGGTTTTCGTCTTCTTCGCAAAGGGCACGAACCACATTGTTGGCGCGTTTCTGCATTTCCGCGTTGGCGCGCTGTACGGCATTCAGTTCGATACCGCTGCTGTAACGGCCTGTATCTACCGACGAAACCGAACCGCCGCCCAATCCGATACGGTAATTGTCACCGCCGATCACTACTACTTTGTTTCCGGCTTCCGGCTGTCCTTTCAGGCAGTCGCGTTGTGTGCCGTAACCTACGCCTCCGGCAAGCATGATTACTTTGTCGTAACCATAAGTTTCATTGTTTTCCGTATGTTCAAAAGTCAGTACCGAACCGCAGATCAATGGTTGGCCGAACTTGTTGCCAAAATCACTCGCTCCGTTGGAAGCTTTGATCAGGATCTGTTCCGGAGTCTGGTATAACCATTTGCGTACCGGCAGGATTTCTTCCCATTCGCGTCCTTCTTCCGTACGTGGATAAGAAGTCATGTAGACGGCTGTTCCGGCAATCGGCCATGAACCTTTACCTCCGCCCATACGGTCGCGGATCTCTCCTCCTGTGCCTGTCGATGCACCGTTGAAAGGTTCTACTGTGGTGGGGAAGTTATGGGTTTCCGCTTTCAGCGAAATGACGCTTTTGATATCTTTTATCCGGAAGAAATCGGGTTTGGAGTGGTCTGCCGGGGCAAACTGTTCAATTACCGGACCTTCGGCAAAAGCCACGTTGTCTTTGTAAGCTGAGATGATTTTGTTCGGATTCTCCTGAGTAGTCTTTTTAATCATCTGGAAGAGGGACGATTCCTGCTCTACGCCGTCGATGATAAATGTTCCGCCAAAGATTTTGTGACGGCAGTGTTCCGAGTTGATTTGTGCGAATCCGAAAACTTCCGAGTCAGTCAGGCGGCGTCCAAGATCCGATTCTACCTTTTTCAGGTAGTCCATTTCTTCTTTTGACAGGGCGAGACCTTCTTTTTCATTGTAGGCTTCCAGATCGTCGATATAGATAATGGCTTCCGGTTGGCGGTTGGTCGTGAATACGTTTTGGTCGAGACCTTTGTACATGCGTTGCAGCATTGGGTCATAGTCGGCATTTTCATCTTTTACAGGGAAATACTCCTCGATACGGCTGATACCTTCGAGTCCCATGTTCTGGGTGATTTCTACTGCGTTGGTACTCCATGGAGTAATCATCTCACGTCGTGGCCCAACAAAGCAGCCTTGCAGGTTTTCTTCACTTTCCGGCACGGCTTCACCAAAAAGCCAGCAGAGTTTGTTGTTGTCGTTCGCGTTAAGTTCGTGGTTGCTCTCTACGGCAATCACGCTCTTGGAAGGGGTTCTGAAAAAAAGAATCATGTGTGTATATACGATTTTGTTTTCTTTGTGTGCAAAGATAAGCAAATTCGTTGGTGGTGAGAAAGAAATGCAATAAAAAAACTTCAGCCTGCCGTGGAATGAGACAACGGGCAGGCTGAAGGCAAAAACTGATCTGATTTGTGATTCTAAAATTGTCGGACTGAGAGCGGACTCTGTCGGCAACATTCGCATAGTCATTAGAAAACCGATACTAATTTTTACTATTGAGATGAATGATTAGTGTTTTTGGGGATTGATGTACGAACTGCCTTCGGGGTAATTATACCACCTGCTTTCTTTGTTCGATTCTCCTTCCGGATCTCCAGATCCGGGTATATCGGGCTCTCCTGTTAAATCGGATCCTCCGTTCTCCAACCAGCTCTTAAATCTCGGATAAACTCCCAGCAAATCTATTTTCTCTACTGCCCATCCCATTTCAACAGGTGCTTTCAGTGCCCATACAAAGCCGCCTTTATTACAATAATAGTTCTTTCCTGCCTCTTTCCGGTCAGTTTCATAACCTTTATATAATTCTGTGGGTTTAAATCCGACGAAGTGTATTTCACGTCCGTTATTGGTATTCTGGAGGAAATAGTCAAAGTCGTATGCAGTAGAGAAATTGCCAAATGTACTGGATGCAGTCTCCGGGCTTAATTGTAATTTGAAGGAGAAAACCAGGGTCGGCGTTTCCGCACTGGATGCGATCAATTTACCTGCTTGTGTGTTGTAGAATTGGTTTCCGTCCGTCCCCTTTAAGTTATTAAGCCCTGTCAAGGCGAATATGGGGCTTTGGGTATTTGCGAGAAACTCTACACCAATACCTTTAGTAGCCGATTCGATTTTAAAATCTTTGATCAGTTCTCTGCTGAATGTAGGTGAAGAGATAGGGTCTCCCTCCATATCCGTTGCTTTACCCGGCAACTGAATGCAGAAACGATAAGGTAAACTTCCTCCCATCGCACGGAGCTTCAGGCTGATGGTAATATCCAGATAGCTATTTTTGCCAAAGGAGGAGGAACCGCCCCAAGTTGTTTGCGCCCGATAGTTTATCACGAAGTCGTTGAAATCATAGTCTCCCATTTCAGGCCACATGTCTTCAAACATAAGTGTACCATATCCATTTTTAGCGGGTTTATATACAGTGGAAGCAGGCCAGCCACTTTCTACTGTTCCCCTGTCTGGAAACAGGCAGTCGGCGGTCCATACATATGATTCACTCCGTGTGGTGGCTTTCGACTTGATGCTTATCTTTTGTGTTTCGTATCCCCCATTCGTTACCGGATATTTGATCCAGATGGCATTATTTGCACTCGGTACTTCCAAAGAGGCACTGTTGCCCCCTTCCGGGATGGCAAGGTCTGCTATCTGTTCGGAACATGCTTTGTCCAGATAGATGGAAGCGGAAATGGCATGTGGCGCATTGGTTGCGAGAGTAACGTTGCGTGTAGTAGACCAATCGAAACCATCCGGTATAACCAGATCGGTGGTGTGCGCGGTAGGCACTGAAAGATCTTTGTCATCTTCTACACAAGATGTCAAAAGACACATTAATCCTGCTAATGTGTACATTGCTGTTTTCATTCTTTTCATGATTTGATGTATATTCTATGTAAGTTTGCTGTGTGTTCTGTTTGAATCTTGATACAAACTTATTGTATATATTGTCAAATCACGCAAAGAATGTGGTGGAAATGGTTGAAATGTTCAACTTTTAAGGGTTTGATAGTCTATTCGTGCGAAGAGAATCAATAAAGAAAAACTTCAGCCTGCCACAGTCAAGGGGGGAATGACCGAGCAGGCTGAAAAATAAATCAAACAAATACCTATCCGAATAATAGGATCGGGGTATGAAATGTTTGATGGTTTATTCTATTGCTTGAGATGAATCGAGATATTTATACCAGTTTTCGTTGTAGTCTTCCGGACTGTCCAGTGAGAGATTCGGATTAGTGATCCAGCTTCTGAACTTGCCGTAAACTTTCATGATATCTGTTTTTTCACGTGGATGTGCAAGCTTAACAGGCACTTTGATACCCCACACGAAATTGTCGGTACTGCAATATTTGATGTCACTGCGCATATTGTTTCCGGCTTCACCGGCATACGAACCACTGTAATAAGCTGTCGGTTCGTAACCTCTCAGGTGAATTTCGCGTCCTCCGTTCTTTTCTTTCTGGAGGAAGAAGTTCTGATTTTCTGAGGTTGCCGTCGCCCATAATGCCTTTGTTTTTTCTTTGTCATTGAAGCAGTTCATCTTTAATCTGTATTTAATCGTTACCAGGTCATTGGCTGCTATTTGATGGTCGGCTTCGGTATTATAGAATGTTCCGCCGTTATTCTGTTTCCGTAATTGATCGGTGCCGGTGAATATGAAGATAGCAGGAGCGTCTTCTCCGGGATTCTGAAGTTCCATCTTAACAAGGTTGTTCCCGTTTATTTCGATCACCTCGTCGATATATCTGGCAGATGTTTGGTCCAATTGCAGTCCCAGGCGATAAGGCAGATAGCCTCCCATTGCACGGAAAGTGATTTCAAATTCAACTCCGTCTGCGTCATAAGAATCTTTGCTTCCGTTGCCGCCGTCAAAGAAGATCGCTTGCGCGTGATACCAGATAACGAAATCGTTGAAATCATAATCTCCCATTTCGGGCCAGTTATCTTCCATCATCAGGGTTGCCGTTTCTCCTTTTGCGGGATACCATTGATATCTGTATGCACCCTCTCCTCCGTTTGTATCAAATCCACTCACGTTTTCCGGCAGTTTGACCAAGGTCTCTGCACGTGTAGAAGCCGTATTGAGGGGGATGTTCATCATTTCTTTCCCTTTGCTTGTAGCATACTGTATGTATAATGCCCGGTCTGCCTTGGCTACATCCAGCCGGATGTTTTTGGCAACGTCGGATACAGGCAGTTCTGTCAGTAAACTTGCGTTGGTGCATGATGCGTCGGTATAAATCGCCACTCGTGTTGCCACGGGCGAAGTAATGGAGAGATTGACACTCCTTGTAGTGGTCCAGTCCGCGTCATCCGGTATGACCAGGTCTGTCGTTTTTTCCGGTTCTTTGGGTTGTGAGAGGTCTTTGTCATCCTCAACACATGCTGTTAAAGCAAGTGTTGCTCCCAGTAGGGTGTACATCATCCAATGCGTTGTTTTCATTATTTTTGTGATTAGGATTATTTACTTGTTCGTTTGTGACTGCAAATATACAATGAAAAGTTGTATATTATGTTACTCTATGTCTGATTTTTATATAAAATGTTGATTTTCTATGTGTATATGTGGTTGGAATAGTCAACTTTTGGCGGAATAGAGGCTGCGTATATACGAAACAGAGGCTCTATTCACCCAGAATAGAGCCTCTGTCTGTATAAAATAGAGCTTTCGTTTATTCGCTGATAACCTTTCTGTATTCTGCCACTGCCATTTTCTCTGCCAGGTAAGCATTAATCAGGCTGGTATGTGCCTGTGTCCACGAAAGTTGTGCCGAGAGTACGTCGACCATATTTGCTTTTCCTTCGTTGTAGGAGAAGGTGATCAGGTCCAGGTTTTCTTCTGCCAGCTCTTTATTTTCTTTGGCTGTCTTCACCTGCTCTTCCGTTTCCTGCAGCTTGGTCAGTGCGGCAGCCAGTTCCTGGTTGATCTGGTCTACTACGTAGCTTTGCTGCAACTTCTGTATACCCGTGTAGGCTTTCTGTTGCCGGTTGGTCTTGAACCTGGCTCCCCAGCGTAGCACGGGGATATTTACGCTCATGCCTACGATGGGGGTAAACTTCACGTCATATCCCATGTTGGGAGAAGCGGTGGCCCATCCGCCGGTGACGTACATGCTTACTTGCGGATTGTACTGGCTCAGGGCTGCCTTGCGTTGCGCCTCGCTTTTCTGGATGTTGACTTCTGTGCTGGCAAAGTCGGCACGGCGTTGCAGCACATCGTCCAGTGGGAGCAAGGTGACAGGCGGACACACGACACCGATGGAGCAAAGGCTGTCTACGGGAGCGTTGGGTTCTTCTCCCATCAGGAT
The DNA here is from genome assembly GCF_019633765.1 of Bacteroides sp. 11BF. Lineage (NCBI taxonomy): Bacteria > Pseudomonadati > Bacteroidota > Bacteroidia > Bacteroidales > Bacteroidaceae > Bacteroides > Bacteroides sp. 11BF. The sequence goes on along the minus strand of NZ_JAFKPJ010000012.1, from coordinate 148,116 downwards.
ATTGAGTTTCTGTAGAGCCAGTGTATAATTCTGGCGTGCGCTGATGTATTGAAGTTCGGCTTCCTTACGGCGTGTCGAAATCATCAGCAGGTCGGTGCGGCTGATAGCGCCGTCTTTAAAACGGTCCTGGATGATTTCATATTGTTTCTCTACGATTTCCTGATATTGTGCCGAAGCGTCGAGCATGGCACGGGCTGAAGAGGCGTTCCAATAAAAGGCATCACTCTGATAGTGAATCTGGTCGCGTGTCAGCTCTTCGCTCAGCTGATCGAGTTTTTCGTCAGCTTGGGCTATACGGTTTTGGGCTTGCAGGGCACCGCCTGTATAGAGTGGCTGCGACACGACGAATACCCCTTGATAAGTGTGGTTGCGGTATTGTCCGGCCGGTCCGTCCCAGGAGTCCATCTCTTTCAGGTTCAGTGTTCCCTCGGCGGAGATGTCCACTTTGGGCAGGAATCCTGTAAAGGCTATTTTCCGTGCGTCCGTGCTTGCCATTGATTTCAGATGCTGCTGTTTCAGCACCTGGCTGTAAGCTTCCACACGGTCACGATATGCCTCACGGCTCAGATGCGGGGCTTGTGCCTGCACTTGTGTACAAAGTCCCAATGCAAACAGAAGTATAAGTTTATTCTTCATCATATACTTTTTAATTTTAGTTCATTTCTTTATCCCTTAATCCTGTGGATGGCGCAATAAGCTACCGGAAGCACAAACAGTGTCAGTGCCGAAGCCACAAGCAGTCCGCCCATGATGGTAGCCGCCATTCCGCCGAACATGGCGTCGAACAGCAACGGAAGCATACCTAAGATCGTTGTACCCGAAGCCATGGCCACCGGTACGATACGGCTGACGGTTGCCTTTATCACGGCTTCGCGCGGATCGAGTCCCGATCGACTTTCGATGTCGATCTGGTCCACCAGTACAATGGCATTTTTGATGTTCATACCGATCAGTCCCAGCAAACCGAGGATGGCGAAGAAGTCGAACGACTTGCCTAACAGCAGCAATCCCAGTACGATACCGATAAATATCAGTGGCAGCATCAGCAAGATTACCGTCGGCTTGCGGTAGGTTTTAAACAGCAGCAGCAGGGTGGTGAACATCAGGAAGAAGGTCAGCGGCAGGTTTTTTGCCAGAGCTTCGTTCGATTCCACCTGGCTTTCCTGTTCGCCGAAGTATTTCAGGGTGTATCCTTCCGGAACCTTGATCTCTTTTTGCACCTGCGACCATATCTGGTTGAAGGCCGCGATGGCATTCACTCCCCTCCGAGGATCGCATTGCGCCATCATCACCATCTGGCGGTTGTAATCCTTCACATTTGAGAAGCGATAGCGGAAGTCGAACTCCGATACTACCTGCTCCAGGCTGGTGGTTTCCGGCCCGTTGCCGAATACCGGTAATGTACGCAGGTCGTTGATGCGGAAGGAATCCGTCACACTGTTGCCTTTCAGCAGAATCGGCAGCACCTGGTCTCCTTCGCGGAATTCACCGAGAGTCATGCCGTTTGTCCCGATCTGGATGCTTTGAGCCATGCCTTGGCGGGAGACTCCCAGGGGTTGTGCCCGTTCCGGGCTGTAGATCGGTTTCCAGATGGGTATTTTATTTCCCCACGAGTTACGTATATTAATAAGGTCAGGGTTCCGGTGCATGATCTCCAGTGCCTGGTTGGTCAGTGCCACCAGCGTGTCCACATTGGGCCCGATGAAACCGATTTCGATGGCTGCATCCACAGCCGGCGACAGTTTGAAGAGGCTCGTACGGGTGATGGCGTTCGGAAAGTTGGCTTTCATGTAACCGTCGAACTGTTCTTCATACTCTTTGGTATACTTGCTGTCGTTCAGTTCCACCAATACATTGGCAAAGTTCGGCTTCGGCCCTACGGAGGTAGACGCCAGGTAGTAACGCAGCGGAGTGCTTCCGAAGGTGATCGATACTTTTTTCACTTCCGGCAGTTTTTGCAGATGGGCTTCCACTTTCTTCATCTCCCGGGCCACGTCGTTCACCCCATATCCGTCCGGATAAAACACGTCGGCGCGGAAGTAGGGCTTGTCCAGTGACGGGAAGAAGTTTTGCGGCATCATTCCCATCACCACCAGTGAGACGATGAAGAGCACGATCATCGACCCTAACGTCACAATTTTGCGCCGGATCAGGACGCTCAGTATCTTTTCGAATTTGTGGTAGAACGGTTTGTCGTACGGATCTTTGCCTGCATTTTTGGCCTTGGCTTTCAGGATAAAGTTTCCGAATACGGTGGTTTGTGTCAGTGCCAGCACCCAGCTCAATCCCAGTGAGATGGCCAGTACGACGAAAAGCGGCTTCACGATTTCCGCCACGGACGAAGGTGCCAGATAAAGCGGCAGGAACGAGCAGATGGCGATGAACGTGGCTCCCAGCAATCCCCATTGTGGTCCGGTGGCTCCGTCGATCAATGCTTTCCGGCGGTCCACTCCGCGGGCGATGGCTATCTGCGCATTGTCCGTCACCACGATGGCGTTGTCCACCAGCATACCCATGGCGATGATAAATCCCGCCAGTGACGTACGGTTGAGTCCTACACCCATGAAGGACATGATAAGCAGCGTACCTCCGATGGAGAAGACCAGTGAAGAGCCGATCAATACTCCGGCACGCATCCCCATCACCAGCATGATGATGACAATTACGATCAGGATCGACTCAATCAGGTTGATGATAAATCCGTTGTTCGCCTCTTTGGCTATGACGTTTTCAAGATAAAGGCTTTCCAGGTTCAGTCCCACAGGCATCAGTGGGAGGAGTTCGGCCAGTTTCTGGTCTACCATCTCACCCGTCAGCACCACGTCGCGTTGCGGGTCGGTAGATACGCCGATACCGATGGCACGTTTCCCATTGACACGCATGATGGTGCCCGGCGGGTCCATGTATCCTTTCTCTATGACGGCGATGTCACCCAGTTTTACCTGTCCGGCGCGGGTGGTGATTACCTGGTTCCGGATGTCGTCCACCGTGGTATACATACCGTTGGCTACTATGCGCAACTGCTGTTCGCCGGCGCTGATTTCTCCGGTGTTGATAATCTGGTTCTGCGATTGCAGCAGGCTTGCCAGCTGTTTGGGATCGATACCCATGCCTGCCAGCTTGTTCACCGAGACGAATATATTCACCACCTCGGTCTGTGTGCCGAACAGTGCAACTTTCATCACCCCGTCGGCAGTGACCACCTGTGTCTTGATGCGTTCGGCCCAGTCCCTCATTTCTTCGTAGCTGAATCCGTCGTCGGCTGTCAGGCCGTAGTAGATACCGAATACGTCACCGAAGTCGTCCGATACTGTGGGTACCGAAGCTCCGCTTGGCAATTGGGGTTGTATGTTGAGCACTTTGCGCCGTAGTTCGTCCCATTTCTGGGGGATGGAGGAAGCCGGTAGCGAGGGGAGCAGTTCGAACGTGATTTTGGAAATGCCGTACATGGATTCGGACTTGATCTTGTATACTCCGCTCATGCTCTGTATCTCACGGGAGATGGGCTCGGTGATCAGCCGTTCCACTTCGGCGGGCTCGGCACCGGGATAGCGCGTCATGATGACGGCCGATTTGATGACAAAAGGAGCATCTTCCTTCTTACCCAGGCTGCTGAAAGAGGAGATACCTCCGATCAGCAATACAGCCAGAAAAAAGTAGATGACTTTGGTATTGTCTAATGAATATTTGGCTAAATTCATGATTGTATATGGTTTTGAGTTTGATTCACCACAGAGGGCACAGAGGACACAGAGAAGATTTTCTCTTAAAATAATCCTATAAACAAGAGATTAAAACTCTGTGTCCTCTGTGTCCTCCGTGGTGAATCGTATTCATTTCTATTGCGTTGAGTGGGCACTCTTATTTCAGTTCCTTCACCGTTTCGCCTTCCACCAGTTGTGTTACGCCGGCTATTATTACCGTTTCCCCTGCTTTCAGTCCTTTCGAGATAAAGGCCTGTGCGTCTCCCGTCGGAGAGTAAACGGTTACTTCACGGCGGTTTACCTGATTCCCGTTCAGTACCCACACGTAGGTTTTGTTTCCTTCGCTTTCACCGAATATGGCACTCAGTGGCACTACCGTCATGGTTTCTTCCAGGAACGGACCTACATCGGCCGAGAAGCGGATGCTGCACGTGAAACCCGGTTTCACCTCATACAGGGCATGGTCGAAAGCGGGATCGTCGATGGTGATCGTCACCGGGATACCCGTACCGTCCGTCGAGATGTCGAGATATTCCTCCAGTTTGGCATTGAAGATGTGTCCGCGGTATGTATCGAACTCCACGCGGAAGTGTTGGTCTTTGGAACGGAGCAGATAAAGGTAAGCATCGGGGATGGTGAACTTGATGCGCAGTTTCTTGGTGTTGACCAGCTGCACAATGCCTTCGCCCGAGTTCACGCGCTGATAGTTCTCCACTAACCTTTTCTCGATAGACCCGTCGAAAGGGGCGGTCAGTTTGGTGTCGCGCATATTGTTGCTCGAAAGTTCGTAAGCCGATTTCTTTTGTTGGAAAGTCGATACGCTGATTTCATATTCTTGTACCGAGATAGCCTGCCGTGCCAATAATCGTTTGTTACGTTCCACTTGGGCAGCGGCGGTTTCGTAAGCCGATTTGTCTGCTGCATACTGCAAGGCCAGGTCGCGCGGGTCGATGGCCGCAATCAGTTGTCCTTTTTTGACCCGCTGGCCTTCTACCACCGGCAGGTTGATGATCTGTCCGCTCACGCGGAAGGCCAGTTTCACATAATCTACAGCTTCTACAATGCCCGAAAAGTCCTTTCTGATTTCCGACCGGGACTCTACCCTGGCCGTCTTTACGGGGCGTACTGTTGCCGCATTGTCTTCTTTTTTTTGTCCGCAAGCCGTTAATAGAATAAGTGCTGCGAGGATACATCCATAGTTTTTTCTCATATTTCCCATTGATTAAGAGTCTGTTTAGTCTCATTTTGAGGGGGTAAAGATATGAAACTGAAAAACTATAAACAGTTTTCCGGTTTGATAATTTAATATTATTAACAACCTGAGGCGGGTGTGGCGAGACTTGGTTACGATGAACGAGGGCTCACCACGGAGGACACAGAGGACACAGAGTTTTAATCTCTTGTTTATAGGATTATTTTAAGAGAAAATCTTCTCTGTGTCCTCTGTGTCCTCTGTGGTGAGCCCTCGTTCATCGTTGAAAACCGTTGATCGTTTATTTCTGCCTCGGTACAGTCAAATCTTTACCCTTTTTCAGGTTATAAACAACTTCGGAGATACGGATGTTCAACTCACATCCTTCTAAAAGAGAGATTTTTATCGCCTGTTTTTCGACTTTCATCTGCAGGGTGCATCCACGGAAATTTACTTTGAATGTATAGCTGTCCCACGCTTGGGGGATGATGGGGTTGAAGTCGAGCTGTCCGTCCAGTATTTTCATTCCCGCAAATCCGCGTACGATGACCTGCCAACTTCCTGCCATGCTTGTGATGTGCAATCCTTGGTGTACCTCATTATTATAGTCGTCCAGATCCAGGCGCGTGGCATGCAGGAAGAGGCGGTAGGCTTCTTCCGTGTCGCCTATCCAGGCAGCCAGAATGGCGTGGACAAAAGGTGACAGGGATGATTCGTGTACGGTACGGGGTTCGTAGAACCGGAAGTTCCGGAGAATCGTTTCACGGTCAAAGTTTTCGTAATACAGGAACAGTCCTAACAGCACGTCGCTCTGCTTGATGTAGCACGAACGCAGGATACGGTCCCATGACCACCATTGGTTGATCGGCCGTTCGTTTGCCGGGATATCGTCCACCGTGGTCAGCTCCTTGTCCGGATAGCCGTCATCCTGTATGAAGATGCCCTGTTGTTCGTCCCGGGGGAGATACATTCCGTCGATGATCTTCTGCCAGCGCGAAGTCTCTTCGGCATAATTGAAGCGGGTGACACGGCGCACCCGTGCATACTCTTCCGGAAATTCGTGGGCCACCATCTCGATGCTGTCTATGGTGCTTTGCAGGCATTGCACGCAGGAGAAGTTGGTGTACCAGTTGTTGTTGACGTTGTTTTCGTATTCGTTAGGCCCCGTCACTCCCAACAGCACAAATTTTTGCCGTGCCTGCGAGTAGGATACCCGCTGGCTCCAGAACCGGCAGATGGCAATCATCACCTCCAGTCCGTAGCGGGCAATGTACTCTTTGTTGCCTGTCACCCTGGCATACTGCATGATGGCATATACTATGATGTTGTTGCGGTGTATCTCTTCGAAAGTGATTTCCCACTCGTTGTGGCATTCTTCTCCGTGGATGGTCACCATCGGATAGAGTGCCGCCCCGTCGGTAAATCCCAGTTTACGTGCGTTTTCGATGGCTTTGGGCAACTGGTTATAGCGGTAGAGCAACAGTTTGCGGCACACTTCTCTCGGGGTGGACAGCAGGAAGTAGGGCACACAGCACAATTCTGTGTTCCATTGCGTGTTGCCGCCGTATTTTTCTCCCGTGAATCCCTTCGGACCGATGTTCAGCCGCTCGTCGTCTCCCTGATAGCTCTGGTTCAGCTGGAAGATGTTGAACCGTATGCCCTGCTGTGCTTCCGGGTCTCCTTTGATCTCCACGTCCGTCTCCTCCCAGATTTTTGCCCACCGCTCCTTATGGGCTGCCGTCAGCGATTCCCATCCCTGCTCCCTGGCTGCTTTGGCTTCGTTCACAGCGCGCTCTACCAACTCCTGACGGTCACATTGCAGCGACGACACGATGGCGGTGTACTTGATAAGAGTCACCTTCTCGCCGGGCTTCACGTCCGCTCCGGCGCTGAATCCTGTCAGTTTTTCTTTTTCTATCTTGATGGGGCTGACGCTTATCTGCTTGCTGTTCCTGAAAAAACGGTACGTCAGTGCGCAGCAGATTTGTGAATCTTCCCGCCGGGTTTGCGCCCAGAGGTAAGCGTAGTCGTTGGTGGTTTCGGCACGCAGGATGTTCCACATCTTTTCGTCGAAATTGGCGCTTTCGTGCTTCACGTCGCCGTTCAGATAGGGTACCAGCGAGATTTTGCCTTCATAGTTCACCGATGTCACACTGTATTTTATCAGACACAGGTTCTGGTTGTCCATGCTGTTGATGTGCTCTACGTGCACTTCCAGCGTGTTGCCTTTGGGCGAAGTCACCCTGAAGTCACGGTACGAGATTCCCGCCTTCATGTCCAGCCTGCGTTCATAGCTCTCCACATCCCAGTGTGCCAGATCCAGTTCCTCGTCGATCAGGCGCACGTAGATGCCGCTCCAGTCCGGAGTGTTCGGTATGCGTGAGAAGAATCGCGGGTAACCGTTTTTCCACCATCCCACACGGGTGCGGTCCAGAAAAGTGATTCCTGCTACGTATGATCCCTGCAGGGAGTCGCTGCTGTAGGACTCTTCAAAATTGCCCCGCTGTCCGAAACGTCCGTTACCGAGGCTGAATATACTTTCCGAAGCGCGAAGGTTGTCGGCGTGAAAACCTTCTTCTATGATGTTCCATTCGTCTACCTTGAGGAATTTTTTCATGGTCATTGGGATTGTGTTTTTTAGATCGGCACCTAAGATACAAAAAAAACTTCTGATGCACAATCATTGTGCATCAAAAGTCTTTTTTTTACCGTGGAGGACACAGGGTCCCGCAGGGTATTCATGTCGATAATCGATCGTCTAAGGATTCATTGCGTTGACTCCCAATGCTCCGAGTATGGCAGTAGCCACGGCTATCACCACTTTCAGCACTTTGTGCCAGATTGTTTTTTTCATTGCTTCGTGTGTTTTAAAATATTCATTTTTATGCCGTCGGATCATCTACAATATCTCCGTCGCCTCCGTTGCCGGAGGGCGTTTCACTCTTGATGTAGAACGACACATTGTTCTCTCCTCCGCGGGTGGTAGCCGTGCTGTCGTTTGCCAGTCGCAGACTGTTGTCCACGGCAAAGCGGATATGTACACGCCTGATACCCTTTACGGTACACTCTTTTTCCGTTTCCGTTCCGGCGGAAGTCAGCGTGATGTAGAACGTACCGAGCCCGTCCACCTTCACTTTGTTTCCCTCCACCAGCGACTTTTTCAGTTGCCGGACGAATGCCTGCATGACGTGTGTCACGTCTTCCGCGCTCAGGGCTCCGGTGATTTCTATCTCTTTGGCGATGGAGGCGATGGTAGCTGTTTTGGAGCTGCCCGGCTCTTGTTTCAGATAATACTTTTGGGGCGACGATTTGTCGCTCAGATCTTTGTAGCGCTGATAGCGCATCACAGGTACTGCCATAATAAAATGTTTTTTGGATTCATAAAATGTTTTCTTTCTGTAATACATCAAGGCCTTTCTGATTACGATGTAAAGGTAGTACTTATGCTTTATCCCACAGGCTGTCCGGGGCAAGATGCGGGCATTGGCGGCACTTTGGTCCCGTAAGTGCCTTTTTGAAGATAAAAACGGACAAGAAGCCTTGCCCGTCCACTGCTTTTTTAGTATCTTAGTACTCTGAATCAATAAGTGTCACAAAGCAAAAATGAATCCGGTTCACCACAGAGTACACGGAGGACACAGAGAATATTTTTCTCTTAAAGATCTTAATAAACAAGAATTTAAAACTCTGTGTCCTCTGTGTCCTCTGTGGTGAACCCAACTCAAAAAAACAGTATGGAAAAGAAACCAGAAACCACAGAGAAAAAGTTCCGGATAAAGAGTTATGGCAAGTCCGAACTGGCCTCGCTCTATATGCCCGAAATCAGTCCTAAGAGTGCCGCAAGCGAATTGCGCAAATGGATCGGCAAGTCTCCCGGTCTGACGGAGGCCCTTTCCGCTACCGGGCTGCGTACTAAAGACAAGCGCTATACGCCCGCCCAGGTGGAACTGATCGTAGAGGCGATCGGCGAACCGGGATGACGATGGCGGGGCGGCCTTTCACGGCAGGAAATCGAGCGTTTTTTCGGTCTCCGCATTTCCGCCCATTCCGAACCAGTGTTTGGAGTCGAACTGTGTGTTCCGTATCCGGTCGCCGGTGCGTTCCGCCGTGGTGTCCTCTTCGCAGGGTGAGTACCGCCCGTTGACCGGGTTGAACACAAAGCTGCACTCACCGATATTCCCTAAATGGCGGAATTTCACTTTTTTCACGTGTACCCGTGTCACCCCTGCCTGCCGGTCGCGCTCTATCACCAGTCCGAAGTCACATTTATTGACGAATGCCGCCGATCCGTTGATGTCCTGCAGTGTGGGTACGGGCAGGCGTTTCGTCAGCGGGTCTGTCTGCATCTTGCGTGGATGCGCCACGAGGATGACGAGGCATTGGTGTCTTTGGGCGAAGTTTGCCAGCAGGTCGAGGAATGCCGAGATATATTGCGTTTCCGTCTGTCCGCCCGGGATGCGGTGTTCCAGCCGGTTGAAAGGGTCCAGTACCAGTATGCGGATGCCCCGCCTCCTCACCAGTTGGCGTGCCCGTTCCAGTATCGATTCTACGGTGAAATCTTCTTTGGGCAGGATGCTCGAAATGTTTTCCGCCAGATAGCGTTGCGCTTTCTCGTAGAGCATTTCGGTCATCAGTCCCTTGCGGAAACGCTGTCCGGTCAGTTTTTCGGTCAGTTTGGCCAGGTGATAGGGGAGGGGTTGGTTTTCGGGGCTGAAATAAGCTGTCCGCCATTGGTGGTTGAGGCAGAGGCGCAGCACCAGTTCGTCCGTGAACTCCGATTTTCCGTCGCCCGGGTGTCCCGTGATGACGCAGAGCCTTCCGGTCTCGAAGGTGCAGAGGTCGTCCAGGTTCTTCAGTCCCGTTTCCGCTCCCCGTGACAGTCCGTTTTCAAAAAGTATGCGCATCTCTTCGTCCACATCGGCCGCTGTATATACGCCTTCCAACGGCATCTCCGGAGCGTCGGCAAGCGCCTGCGACAATGCTTCCGGACCTGCCTTTACCAAGAGCTCGTTGGCGTCTTTGCACCCTTCGCCGTAGCTGACCACCCTGCAACGTTCGCGTCCCAGGCGGCGGAGCAACTCCTGTTTCAGTTCTTCCCCTTTCGGGTCGGCATCGCCGGCTATGTAGATCACCCGCTTATCTTCGAAATGGCTGTCCACAAAGCGGTCCATCCACTTCAGGTTACGGTTGGCACCTCCGGGCACCGATATCACGTCAGTGCGCCCTGCCGTGACAAAGGCGGCTGCATCCAACTCTCCTTCGGTGATGATACATTCCGGGGTGCCTTTGATGCCGTCGATGTTGTAGGGAATCAGTTCCGCTCCGGTGAGCATTTTGAAGTGTTTATGGAGCGTGGCACGGAACTTGATGTTTACCAGCCGTCCCTCTTCCAGATAGTTGAAGCAGAGACAGGGTTCTTCAAGTCCGCTTTGGGGCATGTATTGCACCGACGAGGTGATGTGCAGTTGTTCCGCCGCGTGTGCACTGATGTGGCGTTCGTCCGCCAGCCATTTCAGTTGTACCGGAGTGAGAGGGGTTTCGTTGGCAGGTTTTTGGGGGCGTTGGGGGGCAGCGGTGCCGTCCGGGGCTGTTGTCCGGGGGCTTGTCCGGTTTCTTTCGGCGGGGAAGTCCACCAGCGGATCTCCTGTCTTTCGTCCGCCATGCTTTCCGCTTCCGTCGTCTGCCACTCCGCTCCATCCGCAGTAATGGCATTTGTAGAGTCCTGAGTCCAGGTCCACCGAAAGGGACTTGTCACTTTTGTTGCTTCTCTGCCCGATACATCGGGGACATTTGGTCTTGATGTGGCCTGCTGTGCGGCCGTAGGCATCAAATTCGATGCCGAGTTCACGAAAATTAAATGATTTCATGGTCGATTTCCATTTGTTTTTAGGCGTTTGCTCTAAACTTGCCGGAAACGGAAACCTGGGTAATGGTTTTGATTTCACCACAGAGGACACAGAGGGCACAGAGAGATTAATTAGCTGCGCTCTGTAGTAAGTTTTCAGATAAAAGAACAGAAGAACACATAAAGAATCGTTTGTTCTTTTGTTCATCTGTCTAAAAAAAACTCTGTGCTACTCCGTGTTACTCTGTGGTGAGTATCCTTAAGATAGCTTTTCTATTTCTTCAATGGGCAGGCCCGTTATTTGGTGAATGGTTTCGGGCGGGAGGTTCAGTGATTTCATCTTTCGGGCGTTTTCTCTTTTCTCTTCGATCCGTCCTTTCTCAAGTCCTTCCTGTCTGCCTTCCGCCAGTCCTTCCTGTCTGCCTTCTTGTCTGCCTTCCAGTGCGGCTGTACTCAGCACGTCATTTTGTATCATGACAGCATTGATATGCTCGTCATACGCCAATCGTTCTTTTTTATCCATGTTGTAATAAATCAGTTTCCGGCGTGCCTCTTCCAGTCCGGGTGCTTTTGTATCCGGGCGGATGATACCGGTTTTGAGATATTCAATCCATTCTTCGAGGGGAGTGACGGCTACTTTATTGAATTCGTTCACCCGGATCAGGAAGTATTCGGGGAAGATTTCGGCAGGCAGTTTCCGTATGATGGCGTTCTTCTCTTTAGTGGTCACTTCAAGGAAGTCGCCTGTATGTACCCCCACGAAAGTGTTCTGCCCGTGATACAGGTAGTCGTTTCCCCGTCCGATGTCGAAATAGAGTATGCTGACGGAGTACACCTTCTTCACCTCCGAGTAGAGTTCTCCCAGTTCGATATGCTCTGTGATGGCCTTTGCCACTCCGAAGAGGATTCGCTCCAGATAATAGATTTCGCGGGTGTTCTGCACCTCTACGATGATGATTTCGTCTTTGCTGTTCCGGGCCTTGATGTCCACGCGGTTGAATTTCTCGTTTTCGCGCTGTTGGTTTCCTTCACTTTCCAGTATCTCTACGATGCGTATCGGTTCGTTCAGCAGCACTGTGAGGAAACCCTCCAGCACGCCGAAGTTGGCTTTATTGCGCAACAGCCGTTTCACCGCCCAGTCAAATCGGATATATCTGTCTGTATAATCCATTATCGTACCTCCTCTTTGTATTCATATCCCGCAAATATAGCTTTTAAAAGGGATGATTCCAAATTAGAGCCTGTTTAATTTACCACAAAGTCTCACACAGAGATTAATCGGCTGCGCCCTGTCTGTTTTCAGACAAAAGAACACATAAAGAATAATTTGTTCTTTTGTTCATCTGTCTAAAAAAACTCTGTGATATTCTGTGGTGAGTTTTCAGACAAAAGAACATAAGAACACATAAAGAATAATTTGTTCTTTTGTTCTTTTGTCTAAAAAAACTCTGTGATACTTTGTGGTGAGTCTTCAGACAAAAGAACATAAGAACATATAAAGAATCTTTTGTTCTTTTGTCTAAAAAAACTCCGTGTTACTCTGTGGTGAATGTCCGTTTCCGATAAGTCAAAGAGCGATATTGGTTTTCTTTACGTTTCCTGCCGGCAGAGACCGTTCTCCCTGCCGCCATTAGTCTCCGGTGGTGCCGTCATTCCGTCCACTTCCCCGACTCGGAGCTCCACACGGCGTTCTCCGACGGGCGGGGCGGTGCTTCGTCCGGGATGTGCTCTCCGCAATAAGAGCGGGCTCCTGTCAGCGGGTCGCGCTGCTCAAAGCGGTAAGCGTCTGCTCGGCGTTCCGTTGCTTCCAGGCGGTTCAGCACAGTGTCCAGCGCCTGCCGGGTGGTAGAGCCGCGACGGATGAAGTTGCTGAAGTAACTTTTGGCGTCGGCTATGGAGAAGAGGGTTTGCTCTTTGCCATACGTCACGATATGTTGCTTGAAGAATGTCCGGATGTGTGGCAGCAGCTCCATGAAGCGGAAACCCATGCCTGAGTGCATGGCTTGCACCTCCAGCCACGACTGTTCGCCGAAAGCACTCTCCACGTATGTTTCCCATCTTTGCGGCGAGGGCTGTCGGGGCGGTTCCGTTATTGGGACGGAAGGAGGCTCGGGGGCAGCCCTGATTATCTCTTCTTCTTCTTTTTCTTTTAATATATTCTTTTTCTTACACCGTGTTGCGGTGAAACGCCCGTTGGCAGCACGTTTCACGGTGACTTTTACTCCACCCGCGGTGGTGGCTCCGGCAACCGCAGTCCCGGTTGCAGCGGATTCTCGACGGTCCGTCCCGGTTGAAATGCGGTTCCGGACGGGGGTATCCGGTTCGGTGTTCATCTCTTCGTCGAGATAGATGCTTGAGAAGCTGCGCCCGCTTTCGTCTTCCGCGTAGAGGCGGAACAGGCGGAAGTCGCACACTATCTTTTGCAGCTTTTCCAGGGATACATTCCAGCGGCGTGCCAGTGCAGGCAGTGAAGCAAAGGCGCAGCGATACCCCTCGTGTTGTCGTAACTCGGCCAGCAGGACGGTATAGATGCCTATGCCTTCTATGCCGTTCTGTTCGCATAGGGCGATCACCCGGTCGTCGGACATCATGCTGACGCGATAGCGGAAAAATAATTCGTATTTCATAATAGTGCAAGTTAAATGATTTGATTCTGTGCTGAGTGCTTTCTTTCAAACCTATTCTGTAGCAGCAAAGGTAGGGCTTCGGGTGCGTATTTCCATATAATCCTCCGGAGGCGTTCTACGCCTTCTGGAGTGTTTCTTCATTGTTTTTCTCTTTCATCTCGTTCCAGAGCTTAAATAGCTCTCTTTCAATGTATTCCTCCGATACGGACTGTTGAGGACGGTAGATGCTCCGGAAGTCATAGGCACGGCATAGCTGGTGTGTCAGATGGGGGATGAACGGCTTGTCCGGATCGAAGGTATCGAGGCTGACCGCATTCCGGAGAGCAAACGTAAGTAACTGATTTCTTTCTCTTTGTATGACAATGCGATCCTCTTTCGTAGAGTAAATCTTGTTACATACTTCCAGAATCTCTTCCGGGTCTTCAAACACCAATTTCAGGCTTCCTTCGTTGATTTCAGCCTCACATTTAAAAAAAATTCTTTCTTCATAATTTTATTATTATTTACAATAAGTAAGGCTGCAAAATTAAGGTATATTAGTGAAAAACGAACGGTTTAGAGGCTTTGATAACATTCTTTAATAAATAAAGAGTGTCAGGAGGCGTTTGAAATATATTGTTGATTATAAGAAGAATATGCTGATTTATTTGTTTCAAAAAACGTACGTCTTTTGGCACAAAAATAGTCTCTTCTTCTTGTTTATCCAAATAATTTATAAATAATATTTTTGGATAAAATGTATTTATGTTTGTCAAAAGGCGTTTTTATCGTGGTTTCAAGGCATTTTTGACCATCGGGTGAGAAGGTTGAAAAGCTGATACAATGAAATGTGAACTAAAACTTGAAAAGTGGAGTGCCAAAAGACGTACGTTTTTTGAAACACAAATAGTAATGAAAGATACTGCTTGGAGCTTGCAATGTACTGATAATAAAATGATTATATCGTGCCCGTGTCTTGAAATACGACAAAGAGTACCTTTGTAAGCATTTGGCTGCTAATTCGTTTTGTTAATATGATAATTGAATATTTATGAAAAGGTCATTTTTATGTATTAGAACTGCGCTGATAGGAATATCCTTATTTGCAGTGTCTTCTTGCTATTATGACGACTCCGAATTAAGGGGGCGTCTGGATCAGGTGGAAAGTAAAGTAGCCGAACTGGAAAAGTGGTGTACTACCGTAAACCAAGAGATTCTATCATTGAAAGGATTGGTGGAAGCTCTGGAAAATAATGATTTTGTGACCGGGGTGATGCCGTCAGAAGAGGGGTATGTCATCACGTTCTCGAAAGGAGGCAATATTACCATAAAGAACGGCAAGGACGGTCAGGATGGTGAAGACGGTAAAGATGGTGAAGACGGCAAAGACGGTGGGGATGGCAAAGATGGCAAGGACGGAGTCAACGGAGTAAGCCCGGTTATAGGAGTGGCCAAAGCCGCCGACGGCCTGTACTACTGGACCGTGCAGACGGGCACAGGTGCTCCGGCCTGGATGACGGATGCCAATGGAGACAAGATACGTACCACCGGTGATGAAGGTGATAAGGCAATTTCCCCGACTTTGAAAACCGGGTCGGAATTGGGGGACGGATACAGAGCGGACGCTGTGTATCTTTCGGTAGATGGCGGCGGGACATGGACGAAAGTATCCGGCGATAACGGAACTAATGGAACTGACGGGGTTGACGGAACCAACGGAACCGATGGAAAAGACGCTGTTTTCGCGGGCATGGACAATTCGGATCCGGACTACGTCGTGTTCATTCTGTCTGATAACACTCCGGACGATCTGACGGACAACCCCACTTTGCGCATCCCTAAGTATATCGCGCTGGGACTGGATTTCTTTTCGGGGACCACTCCCATAGACCTGAGCCGGGCCATCGCCATGGACGAGATGGACGGAATCACCTATCAAATAAAGGGAGATGCCGGTAAAGTGCGTGTATCGCTGTTCAGGCAAACCAATGACGGGTGGCTTGTGACTGTTGACGAGACAAACAGGAAGATCGACGCCACCGCCATCACCGGAAAGAATGACGTGACGCTGATGGCTACGGACAATGCGGGACACAGCACCTTCTACCTCCTGAGCCTGACGAAGAACGCCGAAAATGACGGTACGGCAGCCAAACCCTACCGGATCAGGAACAAAGCGGACCTGATGGGGCTGGCCTACAGTGTGAACCGGGGCGATGCGTACAGCGGCAGGCATTTCAGGCTTGAAGCGGACATCGACCTGAACGGAACCCGCTGGACGCCTATCGGAGGGGAAGACGGTTCGCCCGGCTTCAGCGGTGTGCTGGACGGACAGGATCATACGGTGTCGAACCTGAAAATAGAAAAAGCGGATGTCTTTGATTACTACGGATTAGTGGGCTACGCTGTGTCGGCGGAGATAAAGAATATCCGGATTGAATCTCCGAAATTCGAGGTGCTTCAAAGGGAGCATATAGGCGGACTGATCGGAGGAGCCCGGAGCAGTACGGTTACCGGTTGTCAGGTGACGGATATAGAAGTTAACGGTGAGAATTGTGGATATATCGGCGGCCTGATAGGAGTGACGGAAAACAGTGATATAGAATCTTGTACGGTGCTTGGCGGAGAAATTATCGGACAGAGTGCTGTAGGCGGATTGATAGGGGATGTCAATGCAGGTACCGTTCTTCATAGCAGGGCTGCCTGTGCTGTGGCTGCCGAAAATGCTGTGGGCGGATTGATAGGTATGGCCCAGCAAGTCACCATTACGGACTGTTCTGCCACGGGCAATGTAATTCTGACCGGTGTGCGAGGGTCCTTTGCCGGTGGGTTGATCGGGGGAAACTTCGGTAATTTTAGCGCGCAGACGATTATGGCCTGTTATGCTACCGGAACAGTTACTTACGATGGAAACGCCCCAGTTAACTTGGGAGGGCTGATAGGGGCCAATAGGATGAATGGCGCTACACAAAGCATTGTGCTGTGTTACGCCACGGGGGACGTGTCGTCCGCTACCAATGAGCGGGAGAATTATTTGGGCGGACTTATCGGCGCTTCACAGCAACAGCAATCTACGCAATCTATACAGGCTTGTTACGCTACGGGAACCGTCGGCACGACCGGCAGCTATGGTGATAATGTAGGCGGACTGTTCGGACAATATACCCTCTATGATGGAGTAGCCCGAATGACCGGGTGCTATACCACTTGCAATAAAGGAACCTATGGATTTGGGACCGGGTCTGATGAAACCGGTTTGACGCTGACCGATGTGGAAATTATCGCGGGTCCTGTCACCGGTAAGGTCAGTGATATGAACCGGGCTGCATCGGGCGTTCCTTATCAGTATGACGAAAACGCTAAGATCATATCCCGATAGTGACAGGCGAGGTTGAGTGACCGGAAGAGGAAGATGTGTCAGCACCCTTTTCACCACGGAGGAACACAGAGTATCACAGAGGCTTTTTATTAATAATCAACAACTTTAAATCGCCTCTGTGTTACTCTGTGTCCTCTGTGGTGGGTTTCGACACACACTCCTCTTCCGCTTACCCTTCGTGATGCACCACCGTCTCTTTGATGAAATAGACGCAAACGGCTCCCACGATCAGCAGTACGCCCGCCAATACCAGCATGTTCACCTGATGTCCGCCGACAAGGTGGAGGATGCCTCCGCCGACGAGTGCCGCTACAATTTGCGGAACGCAGATTGTCCCGTTAAACAATCCCAGGTAAGCGCCCATGTTCTTGCCCGAAACAGAATTGGTCAGGATGGTGAACGGCAGGGCGAGCATGGCTGCCCAGGCGCAGCCGATCAGTAGGTAGGAGGCAAACAGCAGGTATTCGTTGTGGAAGAAGAGGGTGGATATAAATCCGGCGCCACCCAGCACGAGGCTCAGTGCGTAGGCCTGCTTGCGTGCCTTGAACAGGGGGAGCACCACTGCCCAGATGACCGAGCCGATGGCCTGTACGGCAAACAGCACGCCTACCCAGTTGCCCGCTTCCTGATAGCCTGCGCTCTGCACGTCGGTGGTGCCCCATACGGTGGCTGCGATGGCACCGTTGGTATACGTCCACATGTACATGAAGGCCGCCCAGCAGAAGAACTGTACCAGGCCTACCGTCCAGAATACTTTCGGGGCATGCTTCAGCAGAGAGATGAAGTCGGTTTTCTCTTTCTTTTCGTCGGCTGTGATACCGTGGAATTCTTCAAACTCTTTCGGGGGCATCTCTTTCACTTTTACCGTGGTGTAGATGACGCACAGGATCAGGATGGCGGCACCGATGTAGAACGAGTAAATCACCGAATCGGGTACCGTCCCCTTGCCCGCCGTATTGCTGATGCCGATAAACGTGAAGATGAACGGGAACAGATAACCTACCAGGCTGCCGGCATTGCATAGGAAGCTCTGGATGGAGTAGGCCAGTCCCTTCTGTTTCTCGTTTACCATGTCGCCCACCAGCATTTTGAAAGGCTGCATGGCCATGTTGATCGAAGTATCGAGGAACATCAGCGACACCAGTCCGAAGGTCATCGCCGTGCCCACTGCCATGCCGAAACTGCCTGCGTTGGGCAGCAGGCACATCACGAGCACCGCGATCAGCGAACCTACAAAAAGGTAAGGGATGCGCCGCCCGAAGCGTGTCCAGGTTTTGTCGCTTGCCGAACCGATGATGGGCTGTACGATGATTCCCGCTAACGGAGGGAGTATCCAGAAATAGCTCAGACTGTGCGGATCGGCGCCTAATGTGGCAAATATGCGGCTGATGTTGGCGCTTTGCAGTGCGTATGCAATCTGTACGCCGAAAAAACCAAAGCTGATGTTCCACAGCTTCCAAAAACTTAAGTCAGGTTTTACTTTCATGATATTTATGATAAATGATTTCGTTAGAAATGGATTCACCACGGAGGACACAGAGGGCACAGAGTTTTAATCTCTTGTTTGTCGGATTATTTTAAGAGAAAATCTTCTCTGTGTCCTCTGTGTCCTCTGTGGTGAACCCGGTTTATTTCGTTGTTCCTCGTACCACCAGGTTGGTCCGCACGATTTTGTTGCTGCTTTTTCCTTCATCGTTTCCCTCCAGTTTTTCTATCAGAAGCCTGATGGCACTTTTGCCTACCTCCTCGCCGTGCTGCTCTACCGTGGTCAGTTTCGGGTCTGTGCTTTGGGCAATGGCTCCGTCTGTGAACCCGCAGATGGACACTTCGTCCGGCACTTTCCGTCCCACCAGTTTGCAGGAATAGAGGATGCCCGATGCTGTTTCGTCGTTGATGGCAAAGAAACCGTCCGGACGGTCGGGGCCTTCCAGCAGGGCGGGAGTAATGGCAATTGCTTTCTCGCGGGTATCACACAGCTTGATCATGCTCTGGTCTACCGGAATCCGGTACTTCTTCATGGCATCCAGATAACCGTTCCGCCGGTTCTTGGAGATTTCGAGGTGAGGGGCGGCGCTGTAAAAAAAGATGCGTTTGCATCCGGTCTGTATCATATACTCCACCGCCGCAAACGAGCCCGCGTAATCGTCCACCACCACCCGTTCGGTATTGATTCCGGTACAGATACGGTCGTAAAACACGATGGGGATATTATTGTCCAGCAACTCCTGGTAATGGTCGTATTGGGAGGTGTCTTTGGCCAGGGAAGTGATGACCCCGCAAACCCGTGCCGCGAGAAAAGAGTGGACGATTTTCACTTCCCGTTCATACTCTTCGTTGCTCTGTGCCACCAGGATGTTGTATCCGGCTTTTGCCGCCGTCTCCTCGATGCCGCTCAGCACACACGAAAAAAAGTGGTGCACGAGTTGTGGAATGATGACCCCGATGGTGTTGGAACGGCTCGTGCGCAGGTTCAGTGCCAATACATTAGGCTTATAATTATGTTCGCGCGCGTACTTATGTATAGCGTCCCTTGTTTCCTGGCTGATGTCGGGATTGTCCTTCAGGGCCCTCGATACGGTGGAGGGGGAGACTCCCAGTTCGCGGGCGATGTCTTTGATCGTGATTTGCGGTTTATTCATGGTTGATTGGTTTTGAAATTCACCACAGAGGACACAGAGGGCACAGAGTTTTTTTTTAGACATAAGAACCAAAGGATATACTATCCTTTATTTGTTCATCTGTTCTGTTGTCTGAAAACAAATAGAGCGCAGCTGATTAATCTCTGTGAAACTCTGTGTCCCTCTGTGGTGAATAATTCGTTTTTCACCCAAAGGTAAATGATTTTATATAAAAACAAAACCAATGTATTTACGGATTTGTTTAATATGATACAAAAATAGTGTAAAGGAGGCTAAAAAGTTCGGTGACAATGTGCTATAACCCCGCTTTTACGGTGCAATCGTTTGCGTAGTTGCGGGAGCGGATTTGTCGGACATTAAATAAGTGGCTGTCGCTTAATATACTATTTTTGCTACGTAATCAAGAACGGGAATGGAGTCGTTCATTCTCTATGTAAAGTTTAGAAATCATATTAATATTTATATTGTTAACTTTAATTTTTAAATGCATGAAGCAAGTTAATCTTAGAATCTGTCGTATGATTCTGCCCCTGTTGTTTGGGCTATTCTTGTCATTGAGCGCTTATGCACAGCAAGTCTCTGTCAAGGGACATGTGAAAGATTCAACGGGTGAACCCGTAATCGGCGCGAATGTGGTTGTGAAGGATAATTCTTCTATCGGTACGATTACCGATCTGAACGGAAACTTTGTTCTGAGTGTTCCTCAAAATTCAACTCTTGTAATTTCTTTCATCGGTTACAAGCCGGTTGAAGTGAAAGCTGCTCCCAGTGTGACGGTGACCCTCCAAGATGACGCGGTGATGCTTCAGGAAGCGGTGGTGATCGGTTATGGTACCGTGAAGAAGAATGACGTGACCGGCTCGGTGATGGCAATCGATGCGGACAAGATGGTAAAAGGTATGGCTACTTCGGCTTCCGACCTGTTGGTGGGTAAGGCCGCAGGTGTCAGCGTGATTACCGATGGCGGCGCTCCGGGAGCCGGGGCTACGATCCGTGTGCGCGGAGGTTCGTCCATGTCGGCCAGCAACGACCCGCTGATCGTTATTGACGGGGTGCCTGTCGATAACACCGAAATCAAAGGTATGGGCAATCCGCTCTCTACCGTCCACCCCAATGACATCGAGACGTTTACGATTCTGAAAGATGCCTCTGCTACTGCTATTTACGGTTCGCGTGCCTCCAATGGTGTTATCATCATTACCACCAAGAAGGGACAGTCGGGACGCGTGAAGGTGGACTACAGCGGCACGTTCTCTATCAGTACGAAGTCGAATACGGTCGATGTGATGAAGGCAGACGATTTCCGTAATTTCGTGATCGAGAAGTTTGGCGAGAATAGTCTTCAGGCCAACGCTTTGGGCAAAACCTCTACCGACTGGCAGGATGAAATATTCCGCACGGCTTTCAGCACCGACCATAATGTAAGTGTATCCGGAGCCGTTCCGCATATGCCTTATCGTGTGTCTGTGGCGTATACAAACGAAAACGGTATCCTGAAGACTTCGAACATGCAACGTCTGACAGGTGCCATTAACCTGAACCCCAACTTCTTCGACAAGAAGCTCAACATCCAGCTGAATGTGAAGGGAGTGTACAACAAGAACCGTTTTGCCGACCGTGCAGCTATCGGTCTGGCTACCCAGTATGACCCCACACAGCCTGTCTATATGGAAGGCAACCCTTATGGAAACGGATACTTTATGTATATGAAGCAGGAGGGAGACAAGATTTCTCCGATTGATATCGGTCTGGCCAACCCTGTTGCCATGCTTGAAGAGAAAGATGATAAATCGACCGTTTACCGCAGTATCGGCAATGCGCAGATCGATTATAAATTCCACTTCCTGCCCGAACTGCGCGCTAACCTGAATTTAGGTTATGACGTATCGAAGAGTAAGGGTGACGTGATTATCGCCGACAATTCACCGTTGAGTTACTGTACGGGTAACTTCAAAAGCGGTTTTGGTGAAAACAGCCATTATACACAGTTGAAGCGCAACACCTTGCTCGATTTCTACCTGAACTATACCAATACGTTCGGAGTCAACTACATCGACGTCATGGCAGGTTACTCCTGGCAGCATTTCTATAATTCGACTACCAACTCTTATCCCTACTCGGCCGCTTATGCAGAGAAGACCGGGGAAGAATTCTATAAGAAGGGGGATGACTATGCGAGCGAAAGCTACCTGGTTTCTTTCTTCGGACGTCTCAACTATACATTGTTGAACCGTTATCTGGTGACATTCACCTTGCGTAACGACGGTTCTTCACGTTTCAGCCCGGACAACCGCTGGGGATTGTTCCCGTCCGTTGCACTGGCGTGGAAACTGAACGAGGAGTCATTCCTGAAGAATGTGAACGCTATCTCGGACCTGAAGCTGCGTTTGGGCTATGGTGTGACCGGACAGCAGAACCTGGGTAACGGAGATTATCCGTATATGGCCCGCTATATGTACTCCAAGGCAGGTGCCAACTATTATTTCGGTGACACCGAATACTCTCTGATTGCTCCGCAACCTTACGACCAGAACCTGAAGTGGGAAGAAACCACTACCTGGAACGTAGGTATCGATTACGGTTTCCTGAATGGACGCATCACGGGTACAATCGACTATTACTTCCGTAAAACGAAGGACTTGCTGAACACCGTTACGGCCCCTGCCGGAACCAACTTCAGCAATCAACTGCTGACCAATGTAGGTACATTGGAGAACAAGGGTTTTGAATTCAGCATCAATGCCCATGCCGTTTCAACCAAAGACTGGAACTGGAACATCGGCTACAACATCTCTTACAATAAGAACAAGATCACCAAGATGACCTTCAATGACGACCCCAACTATGCCGGTGTCATCCATGGCGGTATCGACGGTGGTACAGGATACAACGCCCTGATCCACCGGGTAGGCGAGGCATTCAACTCCTTCTACGTGTTCGAGCAGATTTACGGTCCCGACGGTAAACCTATCGAAGGTGCCTATGTAGACCAGAATGGCGATAACCAGATTAACGACGCCGACCTGATCTGCTTCAAGAAAGCTGCTCCCGACGTGTTCATGGGGCTGACCTCACAACTTTCTTATAAAAACTGGGACTTTTCATTTGCTTTGCGCGGTAGCTTTGGTAACTATGTTTACAACAACGTACAGTCCAACCGTGAAGCATACGAAGGCGCCAATATGTATGACCAGACCGGATTCCTGAAGAACCGTCTGACCTCTGCCCGCAGCACCGACTTCAAGAACGCTCAATACCGTTCGAGCTATTACGTTCAGAATGCTTCGTTCGTGCGTATGGACAACATCTCTTTAGGGTATACGTTCAACAAGCTCTTCAATGATAAACAGAGTGCACGCGTATATGCTACGGTACAGAATCCGTTTGTCATCACTAAGTACAAGGGACTGGATCCGGAAATCAGTGGTGAAGGAATCGATAACAACATCTATCCTCGCCCCCGTGTATTCATGATCGGCCTTAATCTCAATTTTTAAATCTGTAAAACATGAAAACAATAAAATTTAAATATCTTCTTCCCTGTGCATTGCTGGGAATGATGTTAGGAGTAGCGTCTTGTGTGAACGACCTCGATACGGTTCCACTGGACAAAGACGAATTGGTTTCCGACGTTGTTTTCGGGAACGAGCCTTTAGCTTATGAACAGAGCCTTGCTAAGATTTATGCGGGTATGGCCATCGGTGGTAACAGCGGAGGTGACTCCGATCAGGATGTGGTAGGTATCGACGGCGGTAGCCAGGCTTCCTTCCTCCGTGTATTGTGGAATATGCAGGATCTGCCTTCAGACATCGCACACTGTGCATGGAACGACCCCGGTATCCCTGAATTCAACCACATCTCCTGGGGTGCATCCAGTCCGTGGATCAAGGGTTCATATTACCGCCTGTTCTATCAGATCAACGTAGCCAACGCCTATCTGCGCGAAACGACCGAAGATAAACTGGATGCCCGCGGTTGCGACGCTTCACTGAAAGCCTCGATCAAGACATGGCGTGCCGAAGCCCGTTTCCTGCGTGCACTGAGCTATGAGTATGCGCTCGACCTGTATCGCAATGTACCGTTTGTAGACGAAAACAGCCCGATCGGAAGCATTCCGCCGAAGCAGATCATGGCTGCCGACCTGTTCAACTGGATTGAGAAAGAACTGACTGAGTGTGTGGAAGATATGTTGGAACCGGCAGTGGGATACAACCAGGACTACGGACATGCCAACAAGGCTGCCGCATGGGCACTCTTGTCACGCTTGTACCTCAATGCGGAGACTTACGTCGGCCTGAACAAATACACCGAATGTATCACGTATGCAAAGAAGGTGATCGAAGTGGGCTATCAGTTGGAACCTGTTTATGTGGATATGTTCAAGGCAGACAATCACTTGTCTAACGAAATGATCTTCCCGGTACGCTATGAAGGCGACCAGACGATGACCTGGGGTGGTATGACCGCCTTCTTATGTTGGGGGGCTACGGCAACTCAGGATGAAGTCAACGCCAAAGGAGCATGGCAGGGTGTGAGGGCAAAATCTTCACTCTACAACCTGTTCCTTAAAGAGAGCAGCAGCGATGCGGATACCCGTAAGGCAATGCTTCGTACCGATCTGACAACCAGTATTGAAATTATTGACGAAAATACATTCCAGAATAATGGTATTCCTGTTACCAAATACTTCAATGTGAACAAGGACGGAACGCTGCCTCCTTCTAAGGAAGCTTATGTTGACTTCCCGCTCTTCCGTCTGGGTGAGATCTACCTGACGTATGCGGAAGCTGTGCTCAGAGGCGGTCAGGGTGGCGACAGAGCTACTGCTCTCCGTTATGTGAACGATCTGCGTAAAAGAGCTTACAGTGATAAAACGCTGGCTCCTATCTCCGATTCCGATTTGACATTGAACTTCATCATTGACGAGCGGGGCCGTGAATTCTTCTTCGAAGGACAACGCCGTACGGACCTGGTACGTTTCGGACTGTTTACTACTGCCGGTTATGTATGGCCCTGGAAGGGCGGTGCAGCCAAAGGTAAGGCTGTAGAGAGCTTCTACAACGTGTTCCCGATTCCGTCAGACGATATCGGTTCTAACACGAATCTCAAGCAGAATGAAGGATACTAAAATCGAATGACCATTAAAAACAACGAATAAGATTATGAAAAAAATATATTTCTATACACTGTTGTTAGGGCTTCTGGCTTTTACGGCTTGCGAAGACGAGAAGTCGCCCGTCATGGAGTTGCAGAAAGCCTCTGCTTTTGAGCCTTTCTCTCAAAGCGACTTTACTTTCAACGATGAAAATGCTGCGGCGGAGTTCCCCGAGATTAAATGGACGCCGGCGGACTATGGAGTGAAGGCAGTGGTGAACTATGACGTTACGCTGACGAATGACGCGAATGCGAAAACCGTTTTATTAGGTGAAACCGGGGCTACCGTCCTGAAGTTTACCAATGCGCAGATGAACGCTATGATGGCCAAAGTGGGCGCTTATCCGGGACAGACTTATAACTTTACGATTACGCTGACTTCTAAGGCGTATGACTTGACAGCTGATCCGGCTTCGAACTCGATTACTTTCAAGGCTACTCCTTTTGATCCGAATGCGGTTGACTGGAAATTTGCTTATGTAGCCGTGGGTTATCCCGACTGGGACTATATGAATGCTTACCTCCTGGGCGACCCGGATGGCGACGGGGTATATCAGGGATATGCCAACTTTGACGCGGACGGCGCTTCGTATGCCATTGTGGACGGAAGTGATCTTACCAAGGTTCTGGCAAAGGACCTGACGGTTGCGAAAAAAGGATTTTACGGAATCAAAGTAGATGCCGAAGGTAAGGTAGAACAGACCGAACCCCTTGTATGGGGAGTGGTGGGAGACGCTACTTCCGGTGGTTGGGATAAGGACACGCAAATGGATTATGATGCCACTACCCGCTTATGGACGGTGACTACTCCGTTGCTTGACAAAGAGTTTAAATTCAGGTCGAACAATAGCTGGGATTCCGATAACTACGGAGCAGTGCCCGGTAAGGAGTCTGAGCTTGAAGGCGAACTGGTGGCAGGGCCTACTAACTTCAAGGTGCTGAAAGCCAGCCCGTACGTGATTACCCTGAATCTGACAAATGCCGGTAAATATTCTTATAGCATGGTGGAAACCACCGTTGAACTGTCCAGTGCGGAAATGGCGCTGCCGGGAAGCTATCAGGGATGGGATGCCGAGAAAGACGATTGCTACAAAGTAGTGTCTGCCGCCCGCGACTTTATCTATACCGGGACACACTATTTCGATGCCGATACCAAATTCAAATTCTGGGATGCCGGGGTATGGATCGGTATGATGGACCCTATCAGTTGGGATGGAGATAAGAACGTAGGGACATTTACTGTGAAACCCAGCGACGGCGATAACATCAAGATTGAAACAGCCGGTTACTATCGGGTAGGTGCCGATATGAAGAAGCTGACAGCTTCGTTGACCAAGACCGGATGGGAAGTGATCGGTGACGCCACGCCCGGCGGATGGGATAAAGGAACCTTGATGAATTATGATCCGGCAACCAAACTCTGGTCGGTGGATGTTGTTCTGGTGGCCGGTGAGATGAAGTTCAGATGGGATGGTGCATGGACTGTCAATCTGGGCGGCGCTCTGGGAGCACTGACTCAGGATGGTGACAATATGAAGGTGGCAGCCGGAACTTATACCATTGTGTTGAATCCGGATGCCAAAACGGCTACCATGACTAAGAAATAATCCTGTCTTTTTTACCACAGGTAATTTTCTCACCACAGAGAACACAGGGTAACACAGAGTATTCATGTCGATAATCAGTGACATAAAAATCGACTCTGTGTTACGCTGTACCCTCTGTGGTGAATTTTTATATACCCCTCTCTTCTTTTTATATACAATAATACCTTTTAATCTATGAAATATTTATCTTTTCCGTTTCTGCTTCTCCTGCTTCCGCTGATTGGTTTCGGTTGTTCGTCGGATGAAGAAGAAACCGATTCTCTGATCTTTTCGTCTGATAGTGAAACTTATTTTGAGCAAGGCATTGACTTTCCCGCTGCTTCGGGAACACGGACTTTGTCGTTTTCGGCAGGGCGTCCGTGGCGGATCTCGCTGACCGGTGCGGATACACGTACGGCGGCAGACTGGTGTACGGTGACTCCGTCTTCGGGTGGGGCGGGCGACGCTTCCGTCACTGTCAGTACACAGGAAAACACCGGTTATGACAGCCGGAGCGTGAAACTGACCTTGGTGACAGGAGGAATTGAAAAGAGCTTTACCGTTTCACAAAAGCAGAAAGATGCGCTGACACTGACGGCCTCCCGCTTCGAAATAGGCAAAGAAGGAGGAAATGTGCAGGTGGAAGTAAAAGCCAATATCGCATTTGAGGTCGAAATCCCGGAAGCGGGCCGCAGTTGGATTTCTCAGGTCAATACCCGCGGGTTGGTGTCTGCCAACCTGACTTTTGCGGTGGCTCCCAATCAGGGGCCGGCTGGGCGTGAAGGAGAGATTGTGATCAGGAGCGGCAGCCTTTCGGAAAAGCTCCGGATCACACAGGAGGGGAGCTGTGACGACGGGCTGAGTTTCCGGCCCGGGGCTCCGGATGCCGATCTCCCACTGACCCTGTACTTTAAAGCAACGAAGGATTCTCCGCTTTATGACTATACGGGTGATGTTTATGTACATGCGGGAGTGGTGTCGGAAGGGAGCTGGATGCATGTGCCTGCGGACTGGAATACCAATGTGGACAAGTGCAAAATGAACCGGGTGGCAGATAATATCTGGAGCATTACGCTGGAGCCTTCGATACGCCAATGGTTCGATTCGGGCGAGACTCCGGTCCGGCAGCTGGGCATCGTCATCCGCAGTGCCGACGGCAGCAAAAAGGGACTGGACGGGGACTCGTTTGTCACTGTTACCGATCGTTTGTACAAACCTTTTGAGCCGGCGGCTGTCAAATATGCCTCCATGCCCGGCGGTTTGCA
Source organism: Bacteroides sp. 11BF (assembly GCF_019633765.1). Classification (NCBI taxonomy): domain Bacteria; kingdom Pseudomonadati; phylum Bacteroidota; class Bacteroidia; order Bacteroidales; family Bacteroidaceae; genus Bacteroides; species Bacteroides sp. 11BF. Next base: position 120,746 of record NZ_JAFKPJ010000012.1, on the reverse strand, counting down.
GGAAGGCATCAATCCGGTGGACCCGTCGACTGTCACACTGGTGCTGTATGATAAAGACAAAAAGGGAGGACATAAGGACTTTGCACATGTCGTGGGCGACTTTAATGACTGGAAGCTGAGCAATGAAAGCAACAGCCAGATGAACCGGGATGACGCTGCGGGGTGCTGGTGGATTACGCTGACCGGACTTCAGCCCGCCCGTGAATATGCTTTTCAGTATTATGTAGGTACGAGGGAAGGGGAGACCCTTCGTCTGGCCGATGCTTACAGCCGTAAGATACTCGATCAGGATAATGATAAATACATTTCCTCTTCTACCTATCCCGATGCGAAAGAGTATCCTTCGGGGGCTGTCGGCATTGCTTCTGTGTTCAAGATACGGGAGGATGCTTATGACTGGAAGGTCAAAAACTTCCGGATACCCGATAAAGAGAACCTGATGATCTACGAACTGTTGTTGCGCGACTTCACTGCTACAGGCGACCTGAACGGGGCGATGGAGAAGATAGGGTATCTGAAAAGTCTGGGCTTCAATGCCGTCGAACTGATGCCGGTGCAGGAGTTCGACGGAAACGACAGTTGGGGATACAATCCTTGTTTCTATTTCGCTCTGGACAAGGCTTACGGTACGGACCGCATGTATAAGGCTTTCATCGATAAATGCCACGAAGCGGGTATGGCTGTCCTTTTTGATGTGGTCTACAACCATGCCAGTGGTTCGCATCCTTTTGCCCGTTTGTATTGGGATACCAAAAACAACCGTACGGCAGCCGATAACCCCTGGTTTAATGTGAAAGAGCCCCATCCTTACGGTGTCTTCCACGATTTCAACCATGAATCGCCCTTGGTGCGTGCATTTGTAAAACGGAATCTGAAGTTCCTGCTGGAAGAGTATCACATCGATGGTTTCCGTTTCGACATGACGAAGGGATTCACGCAGAACAGCAGTACGGAGGCTACCGCCGGAAAATATGATGCTTCGCGTATTGCCATCCTGAAAGATTATAACGGGGCAATTCGTGAAGTGAATCCGCAGGCTGTCGTCATCCTTGAGCATTTCTGTGACGAAAAAGAGGAGAGCGAGTTGGCGGAAGAGGGCATGCAGCTTTGGCGCAACCTGAACAATGCTTATTGCCAGTCGGCAATGGGCTATCAGTCGGACAGTGATTTTACTCCGTTGGTCACTTTCGGAACTACCATGCCCTACGGAGGATGGGTTGGTTTTATGGAAAGCCATGACGAAGAACGGACAGCCTTCAAGCAGATTGCTTACAGCGGGGAGCCTTTAAAATCGGATCTGAATGCCCGTATGAAACAGCTTGCCACGAATGCTTCATTCTTTTTCACGGCACCCGGGCCTAAGATGGTCTGGCAGTTTGGTGAAATGGGATATGATGTATCGATTGAAGAGGGAGGGCGGACCGGTAAGAAACCCCTGCATTGGGAATATCTGGATAATGGAGCCCGGAAAGAATTGTGTGATACGTACGCAAAGCTGTTGAAACTGCGGAGGGAACATGCTGAACTCTTTGATCCCGGAGCCACGTTCTCCTGGCTGGTGAAGACGGCCAACTGGACCGGAGGACGTTTTCTCACCCTCGAGGCAGCCAACGGCAAGAAGTTGGTGGTGGTGGGCAATTTCACCGCTAAGCCGATAGAAGCAATCACTACCTTCCCGGCAACGGGAGTCTGGACGGAGTATCTGAATGGTACGAAACTCCATGTGACCTCGATGCAGACCGGCCTGACGATACCTGCCCATGGATGTCGCGTCTATACTAACTTCTGATTATAAAAAGGGCTACACCCTCTGTTCCGGAAGGTGTAGCCATACACAGCAAAGGGTGTAGCCACGGCGGTCGGATGGCTACACCCTTTGAAATATTGGTGACTGGGTTTTACAGCAGGCTGATCTTCGACAGCATCTTCTCTGTCCAGTTCATCTCTTCACCGATCCATCCGGATTCTTCCGAACCGAGTGCGTTCTGCTGTTGGTATTGCATCAGCAGATCCCTGTATTCCTTCAGCTTATCGGCAGCCTTTACCTGTTTGTTCATGCGCATCAGCAGCAGGATCTCCTGTTTGTTGATGTCCAGGTTGCGGGCGGTAGCGATCTCTTTGGCTTTCTCCAGCAGTTTCAGGCAGGATTCATTGCTTTCGGGAGTGTTTTCCTGTGCCATGCGTGCTTTCACCAGAATTACGTAATCGTGGTCCGAAGCCACCTTGTTGTCTATGTTCTTGCATACAAGCTGTTCGGCCATTTTGTAGCGTTTGTCTCCCTGGTACATGGCTGCGTTGAACGTCACGATATCCGATGTCGCTTTCTGATAAGCATGGCTGTGGATGCTTTCTTTTTCTCCCAGTTTGGCAAGTCGTTCTTTCAGTCGTGCATAGCTGTCATATCGTGTCAGGTTGTTGTAACGGTGCGTTGAACCATAGAAATCTTTTATTTTTGCGATAGCCGAGGATAATGCATCGGGGTTCAATCCTTTGAACGCCAGATAGTCTCTTGCAATCCGGTCGGCCTGTATCTCTTGCTTGCTGTTGTAATCCATTCCCAGGCGGTTTACTGTCCGTACGTTGACCAATGCCGCAATGGTTCCGATGCTGGCGGCCAGTTCAATGGCGCCCACCCGTTCGTCGTATCCGTACATCCAGTTGGTGTCATCGGCCGCCATGGCTACCGTACCGAGCACGTCTGCCCAGAAAGCGGCACGTTTGGCACGGGTTTCGGCACGTGACACGTTGTTCACCTGATGATCGAGGATGAAGTGAACCATTTCGTTGGCAATGACGGCTTCCAGTTCCTCTTCGGAGTCGAGTGTGCACAGTAAACCGGTACTTACCAGCATAGCGCCGTTGGGCAACATATAAGCATCCGGTTCGGGCGACTGGATGATGCGTACATTCAGGCGTTCCGGACGTTTGGAATCCACCTCTCCCGGATTGACTTTGGCAAAAATGGCTTGTACGTAATCCTCGATGTAAGCGTCTTTATAACTGATTTCGTTTAATTTGTCCAGATAGTCCAGGCACTCCTCGTCCAGCTCTTGCCGCATGTCATAGCGGTATCCTTTCCGGTCGTAGTAATCGTACATGCCTTGGGACAGGTAAATCCCCTGCCAGTACTCAAGGACCGTTTCCGGTTTCAACCGGATGATTTTGTTGGCTTCTTCCTCTCCGATAGGATATTGCAGTCCGTCGATTTCCACTCCGTAAGTGATGCCCACCGCATCGTTGGGCGAAATTCTCATCTTTCGCACTCCGCGTATGACGACCGGAGTCCCTTTTGAGTAGTTTTGATATTTCTCCGTCAATTCGCCTTTCAGCGCGATAGGACCGCTGAGATTATCCCCTTTTCCACTTCTGGCATACAGGATGCACGATGTCAGAACAAGCACAAACAGAATAGCAAGTCGTTTCATAGTCGTATCTTTTTTAGTAAATTTATTATTTAGATGTTACGAAGATACAAAAGAAGTTCCCTCTGTCACAGCTTTTTTCCCTATTGTGCAATAGGATTTTCCCTATAAAGAATGTGCCTCTTTGTATTTATATATAAATAATATAGTCTATATTTGTACTTTTTAAAATTGAAAGGGAAAACAAACGTCAGCAAGAGTCTTAATGAAGCGTTCCAGAATTCTATACATCGCCGTTATCGGCTTTCTTCTGATTTTAACAGCCGGTTGGGTGTATTCTGCACAAAGTCGGCGGACGGAACAGAGGAAGAAGAATATACAACTGAATATACAATTGGTTTATTCGTTTGCCGCGGATGATATAGGGTATGGTAAGTTCCGGCAGAATCTGGAAGACGAGTTGAAGGAAAGGGGATTTGTTCCACGGATTACAGAATTTTATCTTAATTGTGAATTCTATAGAGAGCAGGAAGAGGTGGAACGTATGCGCGATTATCTCAACACAGTTGGCGAAGATAGTGTGGATATGCTGCTGGTTGTGGGAGATCAGGCTGCTTATTCGGTCTTGAAGTCGGCACACCCTTTACTGTGGAAGCATCCTGTGGTGCTGAGTAATATTCATTTTCCCAACGAGGGACAGTTGAAGCAATATGCGGATGCTCCGGTATATTTGCTTTCCGACGAGCCCGATTTTAAGTCGAACATCGAATTTATGAAACGGTTGTTTGACCGTGACAATATCACTGTGGTCTATAATCAGGATCTGACTTTTCTGGGAAAATGTTCAATGAAGAAGTTACTGGATGATACGGATAAAAAGAATATTGTGATGTGGAGAAGACAGAACGGTATTTTCAGTTTAAACATCTATCAGTCACTGTATGATATGGCCCAAAAGGAAAATCTGACCATACAGGACTATTTTCCTCAAAATAAAGAACCCCGGGATTTTACGATAAGAATGTTCCCTTTCCGCTATATGGCAGGATTGGTTCTGCTCGGGATCACCTCCATGCCCGAAGAACGGCAGTACGATACGGCTTTCTTGCTGGATAAATGGGATGTCTCTACCATGCCTGTTTCCCGTACGCTGAATATTCCTTCATTCAGTTGCATCCGTGAGGGTTTTAACGAAAATATCGGCATTGTGGGTGGATATATGGCTACCGATGAAATATCGGCGGAAGCCGTAGCTTCTTTGGTAGAAGGCCTTTGGTCGGGGAATGGTGCCAAAGAGCCTAAACGCCGGGAGCTTGCCAAGGAATATGTATTGGACTGGACCCCCTTTTCTGCTTTTAAGGTTTTCGACGTGGGCACGGTGCCGGAGAATGTAAAGATACTCAATCGGCCTTTCTACGATAAATATCGCCGGGAAATGTATGCTTCCGGGGTTATTTTTGTCTGCCTGTTTGTTGGCTTGATCGTTGCCCTGCTGCGCATCCGGCGCAAAGTCCGTCGTGAACATGAAGATATACAGGCTTTGAAGAGCGCACACGAGCATTTGTCTCTTTCCACCTCGGGAGGAAATATCTCTTTGTGGTATATACGCAGGGGAGAGCTGAATCTGGACGAGAACTTTGTACAACTTACCGGTATCAAATGCCGGCACTATGCTTTCAGGCATTTTTTAAAGTTTCTGCATCCCGATGACATGAAGTGCATTGAGAAATTATTCAGGGAGACGAGAGAGTTGCAGGTGATGGCTCTGCAGCGGCTGCGGTTCTGCTTTGATGAGGCAGGGTACGAGTGGTTTGAATGCCGTTGCGACAGCCTGAAGGATAATCAGGGAGAATTGGTGATAGCAGGTGTCATCCAGAATGTACAGGAACTGGTACGAAGGGAGGACGAACTGATCAGGGCGAAAGAGATTGCGGAAAACGCTGAACTGAAGCAGTCGTTCCTGGCTAATATGAGCCATGAAATACGTACACCGCTAAATGCCATCGTCGGTTTCACCAACATCCTGGTAGACGAGACGGCCGGGGAGCTTGACGAGGAGGAGAAGAAGGATATGATCGGAATTGTGAATCATAACAGCGAGTTGTTGCTCAAGCTGATCAGTGATGTGCTGGATATTTCGCGACTGGACTCCAATAATCAGGAATTTGTCATAGAACGGTATGACCTGGCGAAGATTGTTTCTGAAATTTATCGTACCCATCAGGTGATCATCCATCCTCCTGTAGAGTTCCGGTTGAAGATGGACGATAGCTGGACTGTGTATGTGGCAGTGGATAAGCTCCGCCTGATACAGGTCATTTCCAACTTCCTCAGCAATGCGAACAAGTTTACTGCGGAGGGTAGCATTACGCTGGGATGTGAAGTGGATCCCGGGCGGGCCGAAGTAGGCATTTATGTGGAAGATACCGGCAAAGGGATCGACACCGGACACCTGAACGCCATTTTCGACCGTTTTTATAAAGCGGATGAATTTGCGCAGGGCACCGGATTGGGATTGTCTATCTGCAAGGTGATTGCCACGCGGCTGTCCGGACGTGTCGAAGTGCAGTCTCAGGTCGGAAAAGGCAGTCGTTTTACTCTGGTGCTTCCGTTAATGAGGAATTCGGAAGGATGATTTCCATAATCTCTTCTTCCATATGGGAGCGGTGTATGGCATAGCCTTTCCAGCATTCTTCTATCCGGCCATTCGGCGCTATCAAGATAAAAAATGGTATGGATTTTACTCCGTAACGAGCTGCAATGCCTGCCAGTCCCTGCCCGTCGCTGAGGTTGTCCCATAGAAAATCCCGGCTACCCTTTTCCCAACTTTCACGACTGCCTACATTTATACTGATAATCGCCAGTTTGTCCGGACACGAAGATGCCAGTTCTTTTAATCCGGAAACAGATTTTACGCAAGGTGCGCAATATTGATCCCAGAAATCCAGCAGAATGTATTTGTTTTTATTCAGGTAATCTGACAGTTTGCAGGAATTTCCTTCCAGGTCGGTCAGTTCTGCATCTATGTATTGATCTCCCCTTTCGGGCGCTTTGTTAGGGTAAAAACAAGATTTGATTAATTTCCCATAATAGGTTTGTTTTTGTTTTCCTGTTAGTTTGGCATAGGTCTCTTTCCCTGTGCGGAGATGTTCCGGGCTTGTCATCCAGGAGGCATAAGCACTCGTTAAAAACAGCCACACTAAGCCGACATCTGTCAACTGCGGCTGTTCATGCAGATTGTTGAGTATACGAATCTGTCCGGGTAAATCATTCTGTATCATCTGGCTCGATAGTATCCGGATGCTGTCCGGCGAAAGAGATTTATCCCATAATTGCCTGCTGTTCATCCGGCTCGTCATTACCATGTTGTCCTTTCCCTTCAATTGCCGGTATAAATCTTCTTCCGATTGTTGTGGCATATTGTTCTTCACAATCCATGTTTCGGGTACTTCCGAATTGGCGGATATCCTTATCGTATCATCACCGACCCACAAACGCAGGCCAAGTGTGCCGATTGCTTTCTCCGTTCCATACAGGTAGATGAGATCCGGTGTTTTCTTTCTTTCTCCTTCCAGGTGGAAGGTACCGTTGCGGACAACATCGGATGTGAAACAAAAGGTCGGGCCCATTCCGTTCCAATGTCCCAGATAAAGAATGGAGCCGTCCGGGATATATCCATTCGTTTGCCCTTCGATAACGAAATGTTGTGCATTCATATTCCAGAAAGAAAGACAAAACAAAAATAAAAGCCATACTCGTTGATATTTCATAGTTACTCCCTCCTCCGTTTTTGGGTTGTGATTATCCGGTTACTCTCGTCCGGCTCCACTCTCTTTCAGTCTCTTTGTTACTTAAGGGGGGAGGGGGAATTGGGTAACTTTTGTTGGTTGGGACAAATTAACTAAATGTTTTAGTTGTGCGACGTGTTTTGATAGTTAATAAACTAAAACAGGTCGTTGTTTGGATAATTATCCTTGAAAGGTAGCTAACGGGCAAAAAAATAAGCTGCCTCCTTTGCGGAGGCAGCTTATTTTTATCAATCGGAAGTCCGTTTGATTATTTCTTACGGTTACCGTAACGGCTCATGAACTTGTCAACACGTCCGGCTGTATCTACCAATGTAGATTTACCTGTGTAGAACGGGTGAGAAGTGCTTGAGATTTCGACTTTCAGCAACGGATAAGTTTCACCTTCGAATTCGATGGTCTCTTTAGTTGCCACAGTTGATTTAGACAAAAACATATCACCGTTTGACATATCTTTGAATACTACCGGACGGTATGATTCAGGATGAAGACCTTTTTTCATTTCAATATTTGTTTTTTAAATTATTATATCGTTTTACTATTTGGTAAGAATAGTGTAATGGTCATTTTTCAGAGCGCAAAGATAATGCTTTTTTGTTTCTTAGGAAAAAAGTTTCGGAAAAAAAGTCGTATTCTCGCTTTTTTTTAAGACTTTTGCAGGGTTGACGGAGAAAATCCGTTGGTTTAAAGTCAAGGTCCCGCTGGTTTGAAATCCCAAAAGGACATTAAATAGTTAAGAAATGAACTAAATTCACCACAGGGCAACACAGAGTCTTATAGAGATTTTTTCTTCTTTCCAATATCCTGATAACAAGAACTTAAGGCTCTGTGTTGCTTTGTCGTGAATCAAACTTAAAACAAAATTATGAAGAAACTGATTATTGCATTCGGCTTTTTAGTGTTGCTGTCTGTCGGTGTCCGTGCGCAGGAGCACAAAGACGGGCTGTACAGCGTTGCCTTTTACAATCTTGAAAACCTGTTTGATACCATTCACGATGCCGGAAAAAACGATTATGAATATCTGCCGGATGCTGCTAAGGGATGGAACTCGGAGAAGTATCACTCCAAACTGAAAAAACTGTCCAAAGTGCTGGGTGAACTATCGCGCGATAAAGTACCTGCCGGACCTGCCGCCATTGGGGTGGCCGAGGTTGAAAACCGGAATGTACTTGAAGACCTGATTCGCCAACCGGAAATGGCTGCGGGAGGTTATCGCTACATACATTACGAAGGACCCGATAAACGGGGAATCGACTGTGCGTTGCTGTATGATCCAAAACAGTTTACTCCCCGTACGACGGCATTGGTTCTTTCCACTCCGTTCGAAGGAGATACGATTCACAAGACCCGTGGATTCCTGATCGTCGGTGGTGAACTGGCAGGCGATAAGGTATGTATGATTGTAAACCATTGGCCATCCCGTGGGGCGGAAGAGCCTGTGCGTATGCATGCCGCCATGCAGGTGAAGGCATTGAAGGATTCGTTAATGCGTTCGGACAAAGACCTGAAACTGATTATTATGGGTGATCTTAACGACGACCCGATGGATCAGAGCCTTGCCGTGCTGGGAGCTAAGAAACACGTCGAAGATATGACGGAGGATGACCTCTATAATCCTTGGTGGGTGACGCTGGAAGATAAAGGAGTCGGCACTTTGCTGTATCGCGGCAAATGGAATCTGTTCGATCAGATTATTATTTCACCCAGTCTGCTTCAGGCTGCAAAAGGACTGAAATATGATCATAACGAAGTCTTTCTGCGTGAATACCTGTTCCAGCAGGAGGGCAGATACAAGGGTTCACCGTTGCGCACCTACGGCGGTAAGGTATGGTTGGACGGTTACAGTGACCACTTGCCTACCATAATATATATGAGGAAACAATAAAACCCTTTATTTGCTACGTAGACATTACAAACGGCTCTTAAAGGATGGGAAATAAATTGAAATAGGATTGAATTGCACCCGTCGGGCGGATATTTCCGTCCGACGGTTTCTCTATTCAAAGGATTATTCTTACTTTTGCGTAGAATTTTTGATTCACTAACAATAAACTTTTAAACAAAATGGTTAATTACAAAGATTTAGGTCTGGTAAACACTAGAGATATGTTTGCTAAGGCTATCAAGGGTGGATATGCAATCCCTGCATTCAACTTCAACAATATGGAACAGATGCAGGCTATCATCAAGGCTGCTGTAGAAACTAAGTCTCCGGTTATTTTGCAGGTATCAAAAGGTGCTCGTCAGTATGCTAACGCTACACTGTTGCGTTACATGGCTCAGGGTGCTGTAGAATATGCAAAAGAATTGGGCTGCAAAAAACCTGAAATCGTTTTGCACCTCGACCACGGAGATACTTTCGAAACTTGCAAAAGCTGTATCGACTCAGGCTTCTCTTCTGTAATGATCGACGGTTCTCACCTTCCTTATGATGAAAACGTTGCTCTGACTAAGAAAGTTGTTGACTACGCTCACCAGTTCGATGTAACTGTAGAAGGTGAACTCGGCGTATTGGCCGGTGTAGAAGATGAAGTTTCTTCAGACCACCACACATATACTGAACCGGATGAAGTAGTTGATTTCGTAACTAAAACAGGTTGCGATTCATTGGCTATCTCTATCGGTACTTCTCACGGTGCTTATAAATTTACTCCGGAACAGTGCCACATCGATCCGAAAACTGGCCGTATGGTTCCTCCTCCGTTGGCATTCAACGTATTGGATGGCGTAATGAAAGAACTTCCGGGATTCCCTATCGTTCTTCACGGATCATCTTCAGTTCCTGAAGAAGAAGTTGCAACCATTAACCAATTTGGTGGTGCGCTGAAAGCTGCTATCGGTATTCCTGAAGACGAGTTGCGTAAAGCTGCTGCTTCTGCTGTTTGCAAAATCAACATCGACTCAGACTCTCGTTTGGCTATGACTGCTGCTATCCGTAAGGTATTTGCAGAAAAACCGGCTGAGTTCGACCCACGTAAATACCTGGGACCGGCTCGCGACAACATGGAAAAACTCTACAAGCACAAAATCATCAATGTGCTGGGTTCAGACAATAAGTTGGCTGAATAAAAAAACATGATGTTGTTCATGTTTATTTAATTTACATTTTTGGAAAGCCACTCAAGCGATTGAGTGGCTTTTTTTTAGGCCGGTCCGAAAATCCGGTTGCCATCCGGTTCGGGTTTTGATTCACTACGGAGGGTACAGAAAGCACAGAGTTTTCATCTTTTGTTTATGAAAGGTTCCGGAGAGAAATTCTCCTCTGTGAGACGTTATTCTCTTCTGTGGTGAATAATCAAATTCACCGGGTTTTCGGGACTGGCTTATCAAAGTTTTACATGCCGGGATATGGTTTTACGTACCGGGGTAAATGGTTTTACATGCCGGGATAAAAGCCTTTACATACCGGAGATAATGTCTTTACATACCGGGATAAATGGATTTACATTGAAAGAAAAATATTGGTAAATATAATCTGTTGATTATCAAATTTATCGGGACGGTTGTCAAACTACATATTTGCCGGAGGAATCTTTATTCTTTCCTCGTTCGTTATACCATATCGTCTCCCGTCTTTACGACAGCCACTTTCAATGTCTTATGGAAAGGGATAAAAGCTGCAACGACTGCAACCACCAGTGCCAGTATCAGCACATAACCGATCAGTGTTTTCAGTGCCAGTAACAGAGATTGCTGTTGCAAAGTGGAGTACAGGCTGTTGGTTGCCAACTGGCCGGCTTCGCTGAATTCGTGCCCCTGTGCCAGGGCGCTGTTCAGTGCTTGGTTATATTTCTGTTCGGCTATTGGATTGGTCAGCGTCATATTTTCCGAAAGAACATTCATGCCTTTCACCTGAAGATAATAGAGCATGTTATTGAAAAACGAGGCCGACAGGACCGGTGCCAGTGCCGACCGGAAGGAAATCAGGAAGAAAGCGTTGGACAGTGTCAGGCGCGGGTCTAAATCTTCGACGACAAAAACGCCGAATGCGATAAACAGGACCATCATGCCCACTCCCCGGAATAAAATAGGGAGGTAGAGCATTTCGTAAGTGCCATACGGGGTTATGCCAAAGTAGAGAATTGCCAGATAAATGACGTAACAGAACATGCCGCCTGAAATCAGAAAGCGAAACCGCCACCGTTGCCATCGGAACCACCAGAAACAAATAATCGCTCCCACGACATAGCCGGGCAACAGCCACAGGCTGAGTGAATTGGCATGAATGCTGTCTACCCGGATAATACTGTTCATGTAGTTGGTCACCAGTGAACTGGTGGCTGTCAGAAACATGGCGAGTACCATGAAGCCGTATCCGATGATGGATTTATGCAGAGTAAGTGGTTTCAGACTGACGAAAGGCTTCGGCTGTGTCCGTTGCCGGTAGATGAAAAGAGCTATCAGGAGAGGGATGATGAATACGTATACTCTTATTTTAGGGGATGCGAACCAGTCGAGTGTTTTGCCATAAGTGAAGGTATAGAGTGTCAACAGATAGGCAGAGGCAATGATGAACATGCTCTTTCCGTCCATCTCCTTGAACGGGATGTGGACGGGACGTTGTGCGTAACGAAAAAAACACAATACAAACAGAATGGCAACCAGTAGGAGGATGGTGACGAAATAGTACATGTGCTGCCATTGATAATGATAGGCCAATTGTGCCGTGATAGCCATTGACAACTGTCCTCCGGAGAAGACAATGGGATAGAAGTAGGCGTAAAATTCACTTCGTATGTTTTTGGGACTGAAGAGTGGACGGATCAGGATGATGAACTCGAGCATGACGAAACCTTTGAGGAATCCCATGAAGAAACAGCATCCCATGATGACGTCCATGCTGCCTGTCTGTGCACAGATCAGGCTGAAGAAAACCTGTAGCAATAAGTCTGTGAGCAACAAGGTCTTCGAAGTGGCTATAGCACGTATTTTCGGTACGATGGGGTAGGCTACAGCCATCCCCACCGAAGCTGAATAATAGGCCATCGTGATATCTTCGCTCATCACTCCCAGCGTGTTCGACACTTCGATCATACTGCCTGTGTAAGCTCCGTTGAGCAGGGTGATGGGAAAAATGACGATGAACATCGTTACGATGCCCAACCATTGGGGCACCCAGGGGCGGGTAGGGAGGTTGAGCTTTACCATAGGCTTATGGGCGGACCGCCTCCGTTTCTACCATCATTCCGGCACGGAGGCATTCCATCTCTTTGGGTGAGGCATCGTTGAGGTCAATGCGGACAGGGATGCGCTGCTGTACTTTGACAAAGTTCCCGGCCGAATTGTCGGTAGGCACCAGGGAGTATTTTGACCCGGTAGCTTCGGAAATGGCCGTGACGGTTCCATGAAAAGTCCGGCCGCTGAAAGCATCTACTTTAATGCGAACCTTTTGTCCGATGTAGATGTGGGCTATCTGAGTCTCTTTATAGTTGGCAGTTACCCATTTATCATTGCCTCGTACCAGGTACGAGAGAGTCTGTCCCCCTTGTACGAACTGTCCCGGTTCAAGGGTGCGCCGTCCCATGTATCCGTCATAAGGTGCGGTGACGACGGTATATGACAGGTTCAGTTTAGCCATATCCACTTCGGCCTCTTTACGGAGGATATTGGCTTCGGCACTGGTACTGCGTTTACTGGTTTCAGAGTACTGCGATTGGGCGGCTTCTTTCTGGCGCAGGAGGGCATTGTAACGTGCCCGGGTCGCTTCAAAATTTGCTTTTGCCAGTTCGTAGTCCTGTTGGCTGATGGCCTGTTTTTTCAGGAGCCGGGTGTATCGGTTCAGTTCGGCTTCCTGCTGTGAAAGCCGTGCTTGGGTTTCGGCTATGTTGGCGTCCTGTACGGCAATGTTCACCCCTGAGGTCCGGATGCCGGAGTTCAAAACCTCTCTGGAGCCTAAGGCATCCATCAAAGCGGCTTCCGCATCTTTGAGTCGGATCCGGTATTCACGGTCATCCAGAATCAGGAGCGTGTCGCCGGCATGTACATACTGGTGCTCGGTGAAACGTACTTCTTTGATATATCCCGGTATCCGGATGTTGAGCGGAGCGATGTATTGGTCCACTACGGCATCATTGGTTATTTCGTAGCGGGCATATTTCCAGAAATAGTTTACTGTCCACGAGATACCTGCCAGTGCTAATAATATGCATACCGTGTTGAGAAAGATGTTTCTGTGCTTCAGCTTTCTTAATTCTTTTTGTTTCGCTTGATGGGTGGACATGACCTGAGTTGATTTTAGATTTCGTTGAGAACTTCGTACAGTCTTTTTAAATCTTCGGTACATTCGTTTATCCGGCTGACCTCCATCTCTATTCCCGTTTGGGTATAGATATCGTTGATCAGCGGTTTCACTGTAAGGGCAAGTTCCTCGCCCTGTGCTGTAAGAAAAATCAGCCGGTTTCTCCGGTCGGATGAATCTTCTTTCCGTATCACCCAATTCTTCTTCTCCAGGTTATTGATCAGGTTAGTCAGGCAAGCTTTGTCTTTTGCCGTTTTCTCTGCCAGAGACTGCTGGCTGATGCCTTGTTCGTTCCACAGGCAATTCATTACTTGCAGCATTTCGAAGGTCATATCTACGTTGTGCCGTTTGAGCACCCGTTGAAGGGTTTGACGGAAAGCCATCCGGGTTCGCAGGATTTGTAGAATAAGCTCGCGTGCCGATTCGTTGTTTGTCATCGTTGTATTCTTTTAGTCGGTGCAAAGGTAGCGATATTCTTCGATAATAGTCAAATGTTTGACTATTATTATTCGTGACAAAATTCACCACGGAGTAACACGGAGTAATACAGAGGTGATTTAAGTTGTTGATTATTAGTGTAAATGCTCTGTGCTACTCTGTGTTACTCCGTGGTAAAAAGACTTTTGACACCCCGAGCCTGCTTTGGGGTGAACGGGGCTAAAGCTCTATGACCATTGACTGGCGTGGAGCCATTGTCAGTTCCTCGTTCAGCATTATCACTTTTCCGCTAATGACGTCTTTGCCTTGAGTTTTATCTTTCAGTACTTCAGCGTAATATTTCAGAGGGAGTTTCACCTCCTTATCCGTACCGTTCAACAGGACAAATACTGTTTTTCCGTTATATTCGCGTGCATAGGCATATACACCGTGCTGAACCATGAACTGTTTCATGCTGCCTTTGGCAATCACATCGTTGCCTTTGCGCCAGTTCAGCAGATTGCGGTAGAAGTTATAGCTTTCGTTCTGTAGTTTGGTACGTCCCTCCGGAGTAAGAGCGTTTTCTTTATCATTGGCCCATCCGCCGGGGAAATCTTTTCTGACATAACCGTCGCTTTTGCTCTTTACTCCGTTCATCATGACTTCGGTTCCGTAATAAAGCTGCGGAATGCGCCGGGTGGTCAGCAAAAGGGTAGAGGCCTGTTTCAGCATGTCGAGATTTTCACCTTCACCCAGAAAGCGGTCGGTATCGTGATTCTCTATGAAAGCCAGTACGGATGCGGGATCGGGATACAGATAATCGTATACAAAGTTGTTGTATACCCGATCCAAACCTTTGAACCAGGTGTCGGTCTCTTCATTCTTGGCTGTGTTGATTTTGTCGAAGAAACTGAAGTCCATCACAGTTTTCAGGTTACTGTTGCGTGGGGCGGAGAGTTTGGAATCTTTTTGCCACCAGGCTGTGTAGGCAGGTTCGGTTACCCAGGTTTCGCCTACCGTGTTATAGTTGGGATATTCTTCATTCAGTTCCTTCATCCAGTTGCTCATGGCATCGTAGTCGGCATACGGGTAAGTATCCATCCGGATGCCGTCGATATCGGCATATTCAATCCACCACAAACTGTTTTGCAGGAGATATTTGTATACGTGAGGGTTCTTCTGGTTCAAGTCGGGCATGGCTTCCACAAACCAGCCGTCATTCATCTGGTCGAAGTCATACTGTGAGGCGTACGGATCTACGTGAGGAGTCAGTTTGTAAGATGTCTGTACGAAGTTGTCTTTAAAATCGGAGTGGTTGAACCAGTCCTTCGAAGGCATATCCTTGATCCAGGGGTGTTCTACTCCGCAATGGTTGAAGATCATATCCATTACGACTTTAATGCCCCGGTTGTGAGCTTTGTCTATCAGCGAGCGATATTCTTCGTTGGTACCGAAACGTGGGTCTACCTTGTAATAATCGGTCGTGGCATAGCCGTGGTACGAACCGCCTTTCATATTATTCTCAAGTACCGGGGTGAACCAGAGTGCGGTTACTCCCAGGTCGGTAAAGTAGTCCAGGTTTTGTTCAATACCGGCGAGGTCACCGCCGTGGCGGGCGTTCGGATCATTGCGGTCTACTTTATATTCTGCCATGCCTTCTATCTGGTCGTTGTCCGGGTTTCCATTGGCAAAGCGATCCGGCATTAACAGATATAGGGCATCCGATGCGTCAAAGCCTTTGTGGTCGGCTCCTGCTTTGCTACGTGCTCTCAATTCGTAATCCTTAACCAGCTTTTTCTTTCCGAGAGTGAATGTAATAGGCATTTTCCCCGGTTTAACATCTTTATCGAGATGAAGATAGACAAGCAGATAATTGTTGCTTTCCAGCTTCACGACGCTGCTGAGTGATACTCCGGGATAGTTTACTGATACGGATGCCTGGCCGATGCCTTCGCCGTATACCATTAACTGGAGTTCCGGATTGTTCATGCCGGTGAACCAGAAGGGCGGATCGATTTTTGATACGTTCATGGCTGCATAAGTACTTAATGAAAGTAAGAGAGAACCTAAGAAGAACAATAATTTTTTCATGATATTAGCTCGTTATTATTTAGATGCTGCTAATATAGGATAAATCATCGGATTGGTTCCTGTTTTCTTCCTTACTGTCCGCCATCTATTTATGCAAACGTTTTCATAGGAGATGCTTAAGCCTGAATCGGGCATTTGTAATGTGCACAAAAGCCACTTTGGATAGCTACTTTTCTCCTTTGAAGAATTTTTCCTTTCGGATACTTTCCAGTTTATTGGCGGCACTTTTATAATAGTCTATGCGAGGTGCGGGCTCCTCCTCTTCGACGTCGCTATCTTGTTGCAGCTCTATTGCCTTCTGTTGGGACTTTGTTCGTAGAAAAGCTTGCAAGTAGCGCTCTGTGGCTTTTGTATCTTTGAGTTTATCGGATAGAAAGGCCATGTTATAAAGCAATATATGCCTGTCGGGGGCATACTTATATTGTTCTTTGATTGCTTTTATCTGCTCGCGGGTCTGTTTGGCCTCTTTATAACAATCCGCAAGTCCGAAATAGAGACGTTCCATTATACTGTCGGTGGGGATAGTCTGGTCGATGGCCTGATTCAGATACTCAATCCCATCTTGTTTCCACAAAGTCTTGGAGCAGGAGCGTCCCAAGTAGTAGAGCAGGTTGGCGCTGGGGGACTGGCGGGATTTTGCTTTAAGCAGCCAATCGCGTGCTTTAAAGTATTCTTTCGTAGCATAATAGCTGACCCCCAGATAATAACATGTCAGCAGGGTACTGTCTCCCTGGTTTGTCAGATCTTGATAACGTTTGATTGCCATGGGGTAGTCTTTGTGCAGACAATAAGCAAGGGCGTTCTGTCGGTTTACCTCTACATTGGTACTATCCATTTGGCGATATCCTTCTGTCAGGGCGATTGCCCCTTCATAATCCTGCATTGTATTGAGTATGCTGCCCAATCTGGCAACAGACAGATAGTCGGAAGGATATTTTTTGATGATGGAAATGTAACATAACATGCTTTCTATCGGCATGTTAAGTCCTTCCATACTTTCTGCCATTAATCGTAATACGGTAGCGGAACTGTCTTTCTTGGCCAATGTGACGCTTTCATGCAGTGCATCTCCATATCGCTGCTGGTTGTATAGTAGACGGGTGTATTGCAGGTGCGCGTAAGTATGTTCCGGATTTAACTTCAAAACTTTCCGATAGTATTCCAAGGCCTCGTTGTACTTGCTCAGTTGCCTGCAACATTCAGCGGCTTCTATCAATGCCTGCTGATTTTCGGGTAATTCGGAAATGATATGTTGTAAAGTGGACAAGGCTTCGGCAGTGTGTCCCAATCCCTTTAAAGCCTTGGCTTTTTGTAATAATAATTGCGATGAAGCAGTTTCTCCATCGATCAGTCTGATGGCCGTTTTGTAGTCATAGTTTGCCATTGCTTCCTGGATAGAAGTTACGTTCTGAGCGGACAATGCTACATTGAAGCCCAGACAGAGGAGGATCAGGAGGTATTTCATATGGGTAAATATAGGTTTTGTTATTTCGGGCTTTGTTCCGGTATTCCCTCGTTGAAGAATTTTTCTTTCTGTAAGTCCTTCAGCCACTTATCGGCAGCGTTGTAGTAGTTTTCAAGTCCCAGAACGAGTTCTCCTTTTTCGGTGGTGGCTTCCTCCTTTTTGGCATCTTTGTTCCGGGTCTTTAAGAAGGCCTGCAAATAACGTTCGGTTGATTTGTGGTCTTTTAGCTGGTATGAATAATTCCAGGCGATGTCATAAAGTAGTTTATGGTTCGTCTTATCATATTTATACAGCTCTTTGAGGGCCTGGATTTGTTTGGGTGTGTCTCTTGCCAGTTTACAGCAATCGACCAAGCCTCTGTAAAGACGGATCATGGTACTGTCTTTGGGGATGGTAAGTTCGATGGCTTTCTCCAGATGTTCTATGCCTTCCTTTTTCCAGGAAGTCTTGGCGCAACATCGTCCCAGATAATAGAGCAAGTTCGGATCTTCTTCCATATCTTTGTACAGTTTGCTGAAGCATGCGTGTGCTTCATAATAATATTCATCTGCGTAATAGCTGATTCCCAGATAGTATAATGTTTGTGTACTGCTGTCTCCCTGCTGGCATAGATTTTCGTAACGTTTGATAGCCATCGGGTATTGTTGGGCACGACAATAGGCAAGTGCGTTTTGCTGGTTTACGATCAGGTTGGTTGAATCCCGTTCTCTGTAGCGTTCGGTCGCTTTGATCGCGTATTCGGGATATCCTGCCGCTATGTTCAGATTTCCCAGTTTGGCCGCTGCTAAATAGTCGTCCGGGTATTTGTCCTGAATGATTTCATAACAGCCGATGGCAGGCAGTATTTGTTGCATTCCTTCAAGGCTCTGTGCCTGTAGGTGGAGTACCACGGCCGAACTGTCCGTTTCGGACATCATTGAGCTCTCTCCAAAAGCTTCGGCATAATTTTTCGTATTGCAAAGCAAGTTGATAAATTGCAAGCGGGCATACTTGTTCTTGGGATTCAAGGTGATGGTTTTCCGGTAATAGTCCAATGCATCGTTATATTTAGCCATTGCTTTGCAACATTCCGCGGCTTCGATGTGTGCCTGTTGGTTGGTAGAATCTGCCGTAATTACTTGGCGGATGACACGGAGAGCCTCGGCGTTGTTGCCGATTCCTTTCAGGGCTTTGGCTTGCTGCATCAATAGCGGGATGGTAGGCTTCTCTTTGTTGATCAGTTCAATGGCAGTCTCGTAATCATAGTTTGCCATTGCTTCCTGAATTTTGTTTTGATTCGTGTTCTGTGCCGTTAGTATGGGACTAAGACACAAGCAAAAGATAAAGATGAGTGCTTTCATAGCTTTTGTTTTCATAGGGCGTATGTTTTATTGCCTGCAAGTTAGTAAAAATATCGTTTCTACGAAGGGTTCGTAATATCTTTTAGATAGATTAACGTAAAAAGCAAGGCGCCTCTCTTTACGAAAAGAGAGACGCCCCGGTTCTATTTATGAAAACACTTTTAAACTACATAAGGAATCCGAGCAGGATACCGGCAGCTACGGCTGAACCGATTACTCCCGCCACGTTCGGACCCATAGCGTGCATCAGCAGATAGTTGGTCGGATCGTATTCCAAACCGACCACCTGTGAGATGCGTGCCGAGTCGGGTACGGCAGATACACCTGCATTACCGATCAGCGGATTGATCTTGTTGCCTTTCTTCAGGAAGAGATTGAAGAACTTCACAAACAAGACGCCCGAGGTAGTGGCAATGATGAAAGAGAATGCACCGAGGATGAAGATCAGGATAGAATCCCAGGTGAGGAATTGTGAGGCTTGTGTAGAAGCTCCCACAGTCAGTCCCAGCAGGATAGTGATGACATCGATCAACGGACCGCTGGCAGTATTTGCCAAGCGACGGGTTACACCGCTTTCTTTCAATAAATTACCAAAGAACAGCATACCCAGCAAAGGCAGACCCGACGGAACCAGGAAGCAAGTGAGCAACAGACCCACGATGGGGAAAATCACTTTTTCGGTATGCGATACGATTCTTGGTGGTTTCATGCGGATCAGGCGTTCGTGTTTAGTGGTCAGCGCACGCATGATAGGTGGTTGTATCACCGGTACCAGTGCCATGTAAGAATAGGCTGATACGGCGATGGCACCCATCAGGTTCGGAGCCAGTTTGGACGAAAGGAAGATCGCCGTCGGTCCGTCGGCACCACCGATGATACCGATAGCACCGGCTTGGTTAGGCTCAAATCCGATGAGGAGGGCAATGATGTAAGCGCCGAAGATACCGAACTGTGCGGCAGCTCCGATCAGCATCAGTTTGGGGTTGGAGATCAGTGCCGAGAAGTCCGTCATGGCTCCGATGCCTAAGAAAATAAGCGGCGGATACCAACCGGAGGTTACACCTTGATAAAGGATGTTCAGTACCGAACCTTCTTCGTAAATACCCACTTTTAATCCGGCTTCCATATTGAATGGAATATTACCGATCAGAATACCGAAGCCAATGGGGATCAGCAGCATCGGTTCAAATTCTTTGGCTACGGCAAGGTAGATAAAGAAAAGACCGATTAGCAACATGAAAAGATGTCCGGGTGTCGCGTTTGCGAAACCGGTGTATCCCCAGAAGTCAACAAGGTTATTCCCTAAGAATGATACGAAATCTCCCATAATTATTCAATGATTACGAGGTCTGTACCTTCAAGTACAGAATCTCCTTTATTAACTTTAATTTCTGCTACTTTTCCATCTTTATTGGCATTGATGTTGTTTTCCATCTTCATAGCCTCAAGGATGATGATAGTCTGGCCTTTCTTGACAGTGTCTCCTGCTTTCACCTTGATGTCGAGGATGACACCCGGCAGCGGAGATTTCACGCCGTCTCTCTTGGAAGCTGTCGGCTGTTTGGTCACTACCGGAGCTCCCGATTCGGTTTTCGGAGCGGCTGCCGGACGGGTAACCGGTTTCGGAGCAGCTTTGACGGGAGTATCCAACTCTACTTTGTAAGAGGTTCCGTTTACTTCAACATTGGCTATGTTATCTTCTACATCGTTCACTGTAACGTTGTAAAGGTTGCCGTTGATTTTATATTTATATTGTTTCATTGCTTCATTTTATTAGGGTTAGTAATTATCTTCTCGGAGTCTGACGCAGTGTGTAGATCTTCGAACTCCACGGTGAGTAGGTGCGTTTCACTTTGTTGATAGTCAGAATCATGTCTTCAACGTCGTGAGCGTCATTCAGGTATTCGTGCAAAGCCATGGCGATAGCGGCAGTCTCTTCACCTGTGTGGCTACCCAGGTTCTTCTCCTTCGCTTCCGTCTTGTCGGTGATACCGGTGGCTTTCATTGCGTTTTTCTTACCCAGTCTGACAGCGATATTACCTACCGCCTTGAATGAAAGATACAAAAGTACCAAACCAATGAATACGACTGACATGGCAATGATGGCCATACCAATACCGATAGAGTCGTGCTTTTTGAAGTTCTCGATCTTCGGGTTTTTGTCGATAGTCATATTGTTGGTGCTTGGAGTGACATAGCTATGTTCTCCACCACCTTTTACTACCCAGTTAGCACTTCCGTCTTTTTCACGGGCGTATGAACGGTCGGCAAGCTGACCGGCAGGGATGGTTACCTCGTCAATCAAAGTTTTACCGTTGGAATCATACAGAGCAATGTAGTTCTCTTTGTCCGGATCGAGCGTAAAGTTTACATGAAACGTACCCCGGTTAGGCATCCCGTCTGCCCAGAACAAAGCATGTTGACGTGGCTTGATTAAAGTCAGCACGTCGCCTTTGGGAATAGGATATTTGGTCGGATTGTTTTTATCGTTCGTCAGAAAGCAACCTTCCAGATTTACCGAAGCGAAAGAGGTATTGAATATCTCTATCCACGCATTGTGCAGCCCGTAATCATCCTGATAGTTCTGGTCGTTGATGACCAAAACTTCATTGATTTTCAGACTGGTGGCACTTTGCGCCCTGAGCCCCATGCAAACCATTGCCAGCAGAGCGATAAATATCCCGATTCTTTTCTTATTCATAACAATCGATTTTTATTTGTTACAATGGAATATTACCGTGCTTTTTAGCAGGGTTGGTTAATTTCTTAGTTTGCAACTGTTGCAAAGCGCGGATCACGCGGAAACGAGTGTTTCTCGGTTCGATAACGTCGTCGATGTAGCCGTATTTGGCCGCATTGTACGGGTTTGCGAAGAGTTTGGTATACTCGGCTTCCTTGTCTGCCAGGAATTGAGCAGGGTTTTCCTGATCTTTGGCTTCCTTGGCATACAATACCGCTACTGCACCGGCACCACCCATTACGGCGATTTCGGCTGTCGGCCATGCATAGTTCATGTCACCGCGGAGTTGCTTGCAACTCATTACGATGTGTGAGCCACCGTAAGACTTACGCAGGGTTACGGTCACTTTAGGTACAGTGGCTTCGCCGTAAGCATACAGCAATTTGGCTCCGTGCAGGATCACACCATTGTACTCCTGACCTGTGCCCGGAAGGAATCCCGGAACGTCTACCAATGTTACCAGCGGGATGTTGAATGCGTCGCAGAAACGAACGAAACGGGCGCCTTTGCGTGATGCGTTGCTGTCGAGCACGCCTGCCAGATATTTAGGTTGGTTGGCAACCACACCTACCGACTGTCCGTTCATGCGGGCAAAACCGATGATAAGATTTTTGGCGTAGTCTTTCTGTACTTCCAGGAATTCACCGTTGTCGATGATGGCACCGATCACTTCGTACATATCGTACGGTTTGTTCGGGCTGTCGGGGATGATTTCGTTCAACAGGTCATCCATACGGTCGATCGGGTCGGTACAGTTCACCAATGGGGCTTCTTCCAGATTGTTTTGCGGGATAAAGCTGAGAAGTTTGCGGATGATCGCCAGACCTTCTTCTCCGGTTTCGGCTGTGAAGTGGGTTACACCCGACTTGCTGGCATGTACGCTTGCACCTCCCAGGTCTTCCTGAGATACGTCTTCACCTGTTACTGTTTTTACTACAGCAGGTCCGGTGAGGAACATGTAAGATGTACCTTCGGTCATCAGCGTGAAGTCTGTCAAGGCAGGAGAGTAAACCGCACCTCCGGCACACGGACCGAAAATACCCGAAATCTGTGGAATAACACCCGATGCCATGATATTACGCTGGAAAATTTCAGCATAACCGGACAGAGCGTTGATACCTTCCTGAATACGTGCGCCACCCGAGTCGTTGATACCGATAACAGGAGCACCCATCTTCATGGCCATGTCCATTACTTTACAGATCTTCTGTGCCATGGTTTCCGACAGTGAACCACCGAATACGGTGAAATCTTGTGCGAAAACATATACTAATCTACCTTCTATTGTTCCATAACCGGTTACTACACCGTCGCCGAGGAAATGTTTCTTTTCTTGTCCGAAGTTAGTACATCTGTGTTGAACAAACATATCCAGTTCTTCGAAACTACCTTCGTCAAGCAACTGTGCAATACGCTCGCGGGCCGTATATTTGCCTTTGGCGTGTTGTTTTTCAATAGCCTTTTCGCCACCACCTAAACGAGCCTGAGCGCGAAGTTCAATAAGCTCTTTTACTTTTTCAAGCTGGTTACTCATGAGTTTTTCTTAATTTAAAGGGTTATAATATTTACGATTAGACGATTTGCGATGTACGGTTGAAAATTGATAACCAAAGGTGTTTTCAATCATACATTCTGTGCTTGTCAAGTCGTATCTCTTTTTTAGTGTTCACAGAGTTCGGTCAGTACGCCCAAAGTTGATTTCGGGTGAAGGAAAGCGATATTTAAGCCTTCGGCTCCTTTGCGCGGGGCTTTGTCGATCAGGCGGATTTCCTTGCTTTCGGCTTCTGCCAGAGCGTTAGCCACACCGTCTTCAACGGCAAATGCAACGTGATGAACACCTGCGCCTTTGTTTTCGATGAATTTGGCGATGGTACTTTCCGGACATGTCGGTTCCAGTAATTCGATTTTGGTATCACCTACCTTCAGGAAGGCTGTTCTTACTTTTTGATCTTCTACAGTTTCGATGTTGTAGCATTTCAAACCTAATACGTTTTCATAATACGGAAGGGCTTCCTCGATACTTTTTACGGCAATGCCCAAGTGTTCAATGTGTGAAATCTTCATAACTATATTTTTTAATTTTGGTTTTAATCGTCTTTTTGGAATGGTATAAAACAGCACAAAGAAAATCAATTCTTGTTTAATAAAGAAATTTTTCTGCAATTAATTATGGTGA
This sequence comes from Bacteroides sp. 11BF, assembly GCF_019633765.1. Lineage (NCBI taxonomy): Bacteria > Pseudomonadati > Bacteroidota > Bacteroidia > Bacteroidales > Bacteroidaceae > Bacteroides > Bacteroides sp. 11BF. The sequence continues at coordinate 97,111 of NZ_JAFKPJ010000012.1, read as the reverse complement.
AAATAGGTTTAAAACCCAAGGGGCGTAACTTTAAAAGGTAGGCATTGTTGGTTTCAAGCCAATTCTTCTTTGGTTTTAAACCCAGAGGATGCTTGATTTTTAGACATATATTTTGATCAGCAGATTGTTCAGCCACTGCCAGCGGAAGCGGAACCAGCGCCGGGTACTGCTTTGTTTGCCGCCGAAGCGGAGTACGAAGTCGCGGTAACCGTGTTTCTTGAAGGGGAGTCCGGCATCCATGAATTCCATGTGACGGAACCCGTTTTGATGTGCGTCTTGTAAAGCTTTCCATACAGCCAGTATACCCGGGTATTGCAGAGCATAGGTTTTCCGCATACCTCCCGAGAACCACAGGTAGGCATCGTTGCCTGAATAGATACAGGCAGATCCTCCGATGATTTTTCCTTTGTAGCGGACAATGAAAATTTTACCTTGCTTGCTGTGGATCAGCCGTGTGTCCATGTGCTGGAAAAAGATGATATTGGGAAAGTGTTTACGGATGCGGGACGAGTAGAGATGTCGCAGCATGTTCGAGAATTCGCGGATTTCTTCTATCGTGTGTGCTTCGTCTACCGATGCGCCATTTTTCAGCCCTTTCTTGATTTGGCGGATACGGGAAGGGCTGAAACGCTGTTCCGCACTTTCGGTGCCGTGTAGTGAATTGCGTACCCGCAGCCAGTTGACAGGGAAGTATTTGTTCGACCGGAAGTATTTGTAACCGAACATGGCATTTTCAAGATTGCGAAATTCTATCAGGAACGAACTCCGCAATACTTCTGTGGTGAGATGCTCCAGCATTTCACCGAATATTTTTTCCTTATCGGCTTCTGCTGTCAGATATTCGCCGGTGCCATAAACTTCACATCGCTTGATAAGGGAAGGAGGAAACATGCGTATGCTTTTGCGGATGGCGGCAAGCAGCCGGGCAATTGGTTTTCCATCTTCCGAAGCCATGATCAGGAGCGGAGTGTAGCCCGGAGTTTCTTCATAAATCTGAAATAACTCCTTTGAATGAAATGTATTGGTTCCGGGAAAATCCGGAATTTCACTCCCTCGGTAATATGTAGTCAGTTTTAATGGCATATCGGGACAAATTTACATTTTTTATTTCTCTTTACAACATTTGCGGGGCTTATTTTGTTGACCTGTTATTTTGTGATTATCTTTGTAGATATACTACAATAAAATCCGTTTCGATTATGTTAGAAGAAATTCTTGAATTCAACAAAAAGTTCGTTGAGAACAAGGGATACGAAAAGTATATTACTAACAAGTACCCCGATAAGAAGATCGCAATCCTTTCATGTATGGATACCCGTCTGACTGAGTTGCTGCCTGCTGCTTTGGGAATCCACAACGGAGACGTGAAGATTATAAAGAATGCCGGTGCCGTCATTTCCCATCCTTTCGGCAGTGTCATCCGTAGCTTGCTGGTAGCCATCATCGAACTGGGGGTGGAAGAAATTATGGTCATTGCCCATTCGGATTGCGGTGCTTGCCACATGAACAGTGATGAAATGATTGCCCACATGAAAGAGCGGGGAATCAAATCTGAAACAATCGACATGATACGCTACTGCGGTGTCGATTTCAGTTCGTGGCTGGGAGGTTTCGACGATCCGGTTGAGTCTGTCAGGGGGACGGTCCGTTCTATCGAGAACCATCCGCTGATCCCGAAAGACGTCCGGGTGCATGGCTTTATCATCGATTCACTGACCGGTGAATTGACGAGAGTGGAATAAATTGCCTATCTTTGCAGGGAAATCATTACCGGTTATGCAGATTCATACAGATCGGACTTTTTATTATGATTCTGTATAAGTCTGCGGTAAATGTTCGTTTATTAAAAACAATGCATTTATAGTATATGGAAAATTTCAGTGAACTGATAAAGAAACGCCGCAGTATGCGGAAATTTACAGGAGAAGAACTTTCTCAGGAGGAGGTAGTCGCTTTGCTGAAAGCGGCTCTGATGGCTCCCACTTCTAAACGTAGCAATAGTTGGCAGTTTATCGCGGTCGATGATAAAAAGCTGCTTGGCGAACTCTCGCACTGTAAAGAGCAGGCTTCTGCTTTCATAGCCGATGCCGCGCTGGCAATTGTGGTTACTGCCGATCCTTTGGCAAGCGATGTTTGGATTGAAGATGCTTCCATTGCTTCCATCATGATTCAGCTTCAGGCCGAAGACTTGGGATTGGGCAGTTGCTGGGTGCAGGTACGCGAGCGTTATACTGCTGCCGGAATGCCTTCCGATGAGTTTGTGCGTGGTGTGCTCGACATTCCTTTGCAATTACAGGTGTTGTCCATTATTGCGATCGGGCACAAAGGCATGGAGCGCAAGCCCTTCAATGAAGATAATCTGCAATGGGAGAAAATCCATATTAATAAGTTTGGAGGCAAGTAGCGGTGAGTGCGGTAAAAGCAAACAATAAAGATACATATAAAGCCACGGCAGTCACCCTTATTGTGATAGGGATGCTCTATCTGATAGACAAACTGATACACTTTTCTGCATTGGGTATACCCTGGGTGATGAATAAAGATAATCTTTTGCTCTACACTGCGGTTATTTTCCTGTTTATCAAACGGGACAAATCCGTCGGCCTGGTGCTACTCGGATTGTGGCTGGTACTGAATATCGGCTTGATTGTCTCACTGCTTGGTTCGATGTCCGGTTACCTGCTGCCCTTGGCTTTATTGATAATCGGAGGTATATTGTATTTGATTTCAACACGATGAAAAGAAGTATAGAAGATACACCGATTGTGTTTATCGGTGCCGGAAATCTTGCCACAAATCTGGCAAAGGTTCTTTATCGGAAAGGATTCCGTATCGTACAGGTATATAGCCGTACGGAAGAGTCGGCCCGTGAGCTGGCGCAGAAAGTAGAAGCTGAGTATACGACGAGCCTTGAAGAGGTGAATCCATATGCAAAGTTGTATATCATTTCGCTCAAAGATTCCGCCTTTGCCGAACTTCTTCCCGCTATCGTAGCCGGTAAACGGAAAGAGGCATTGATGGTGCATACGGCAGGCAGCATTCCGATGAGTATTTGGGAAGGACATGCGTCACATTATGGGGTGTTCTATCCTATGCAGACTTTCAGTAAGCAACGGGAAGTCGATTTTAAGGAGATTCCTTTCTTTATAGAAGCTTCGTCGACCGAAGATGCCGCATTTCTGAAAGCTATTGCGTCTACCTTGTCGAACCGTGTATATGATGCCGATTCGGAACAACGCAAGAGCCTTCATCTGGCTGCTGTGTTCACATGCAATTTCACTAATCACATGTATGCCCTTGCCGCCGAACTGCTTAAGAAATATAACTTGCCGTTCGACGTGATGTTGCCGCTAATTGATGAAACAGCTCGTAAAGTGCACGAATTGGAACCTAAAGCAGCACAGACGGGACCTGCGATCCGTTATGACGAGAACGTCATCGGCAATCATTTGCGGATGCTTGCCGATGATCCCGGGATGCAACAATTATATGAATTACTTAGCCGAAGTATCCACGAAAGACATTAACCCCAAATATAAATAAGAATGAGTACTATCAATTACGACCTCACCCGGATTAAAGCACTTGCTTTTGATGTAGACGGAGTGTTGAGTGCAGATGTGATTCCACTCCATCCGTCGGGTGAACCGATGCGTACGGTAAATATAAAAGACGGCTATGCAATCCAGCTGGCTGTGAAAAAAGGTCTTCATATTGCCATTATCACAGGTGGGCGGACCGATGCGGTGCAGAAGCGCTTTGCCGGATTGGGGGTATCCGATCTCTATTTAGGCTCTGCCATAAAGATACACGATTATCGTGATTTCCGTGACAAGCATGGACTCGCGGACGAGGAGATACTCTACATGGGCGATGACGTTCCCGATATGGAAGTGATGCGTGAGTGCGGCTTGCCCTGTTGTCCCAAAGATGCCGCTCCCGAGGTGAAAGCCGTTGCCCGCTACATTTCATATGCCGACGGCGGATACGGTTGCGGACGTGATGTGGTGGAGCAAGTACTTAAAGCGCAAGGCAAATGGTTGTCGGATGATGCTTTCGGGTGGTGATTTTTAGTATATAACTCTTTAATTTATTAGTATGCTTGCTAACTTGAATCGTTATAAAATCGTATTGGCATCTAATTCTCCACGGCGGAAAGAGTTGATGACCGGCTTGGGGGTAGATTATGTGGTAAAAACATTGCCCGATGTCGATGAGTCTTATCCCGACTCTCTGCAAGGCGAAGAGATTCCGCTGTTCATAGCCCGTGAGAAAGCGGCCGCTTATCAGTCTGTGATGCACCCGGAGGAACTTTTGATAACTGCCGATACCATAGTCTGGCACGAAGGTAAGGCACTTGGGAAACCTTCTGGACGTGAAGATGCCATAGAGATGTTGCGAAATCTTTCCGGTAAGTCCCATCAGGTGATCACCGGGGTATGCCTCACCACCTGTGAGTGGCAAAAGAGTTTCGCTGCTGTGTCAGATGTCCGTTTCGCAACACTTGATGAAGACGAAATTATTTATTATGTCGATCACTATCAGCCAATGGACAAAGCCGGTTCGTATGGCGTGCAGGAGTGGATCGGTTTTGTCGGGGTTGAATCCATTTCTGGCAGTTACTTCAATGTAATGGGGCTTCCTATCCAGAGGCTATACCGGGAGTTGAAACAACTGTAGGAGGCTGTTTCTGACGCTAACTTCATATCGCTTGATTTCGTATGGCATTTTCCTCGTTCATCGGAAGGAGGAGAATGCCATACGTGTTTATTGCCTTGGAGGGATCAGGATGGTAACTTGAGTTGTGTAACGGTCATTATCCTGAGAGTTGATTATTTGTTTTCTGTATTCTCTTTCTCCATTTCGATGTTGATAATCGTGTTGTCCCATTTGTTCATCTTTTGCGTGCCCAGGTCGACTAAGAAGCCGGGCCAGAATAAAATATTCCACAGGCAGGCATTGTTGAAAGTAGATTCCAAGACAAAGGGAGTGGTTTGGTATCCTTCCTTTTTGGCCAATAACTGTTTGTCTTCTCTTTTCTTTTTGATCTGGACGGTAACACTGTTGTCTTCTTTGATTTCCGCTATTTTCTGTTTGGTCGATGCTTCGTAGATTTTAGTTCCATTCATTCCCGTAAAAGTGATGTCTTGTTTGGAACTGCTGAATAGTGTACAGCAAGATGAACATGAAATGCAGATGGATACTAATAATAAAATCTTTTTCATAAATTAAGTTTTTGATGTTATATAATTATTTTCTCTGATATATTTATCTGTTTTGTGTAAAAGACGTTTTGGAGTTGTTTGATGTTGCTATGGGGTTGTTTTCATTGCCGGCAGGTGCCGAATCTTGATAAATAACTTTCAGCAGGCGTGCCCCCAGCAGAGGACGATAATGACCGGGATCATAGTAATGATGTATATCGGCTGTATATTCATTAGTTCCCGTGAAATCCCATACGGCAGAAGCACCCAGTATCTCCTTCATTCTTTTGATGTCTTCCCGGTTTGTTTTTTTCTGAAAATAATCCGGGCCGATGATGAATTTCAGGTTTGTATGATGCTTATCACAAATTTTTTTAATGGCACGAAGTACTTGAATCTGGCTGACAGACACAGCCGGCAGTTCTTCTTTGCCTGCATCCGTTCGTTTTTTGAATTCTTTTTCATGATGGGTCCAGTACAATTCGCCATCCTGTCCGATCTCTTTTTCTCTGGGATTGATAAAGTTGTTCGTGTAAGGTTCCCGAATGGGATCTCCCGGATTTATGACCCCTTTCATATAAGGAGCATACTTATGTCCGATCAGGTAGCCTATGTAAGGAATTGTTTTGTCAGGATAGAGGAATTCCTGCAAAAATCTCAGATGGAATCCCAACTGGCTGATACCGGCTGCCTCAGCCGAAAACAGATGGTCGTTGCCCGACAGGGGCTTACTTCTATCCAGTGCTTTTTTATCCAAAACGACTAATACATTTTTCAGAGGGGCACCTACGGAATCGAGCGCTTGAAGCTTCTGGCGCACACCGCCCAGGCTTTCCCAGTTGTCATAAAAGCGCACGGCATGATCGTCCTTATCCAGATACTTCTCCCATTCTCCTGTCAGGAATGCCATGGTACAGGAGTTGCCGAGTATAAACGAGTTATAGGCTATCGAATCACGATTCTGAAGATAATTCTGCCATCCCACATGCGCTTCGTTGAGCAGTACGGGAGAGTTATCGAATCGTTTGTAGGAGTGCAGCACCATATAAGGGTCGAAAATGAAATAGATGGCCACTATCGGGAAAAGTGGTAATGCCAATAACAGGAGTTTCAGGCAGAAACGTGTTTTGGGAGAGATTTTCGGTGAATGTAGCATGGGTGTAATTGGTTTCGGTTAAAATTGTAAATAGATAAAAGTTTCCGTATCGAACTTACCTAACATCAGCAGGGCGAATACCAGCAGATAGTAAACACTCCACCGTAGCCATGCGGGCTGGCGTTCGAGTGTTTCCATCAGGTTATATTTAGATGCATAATATTCATAGATCAATACCAGTAACAGGGCCGAACCTGCTACAATGCAATTGTGGTCGCGTATGCCGATGTTCATTTCCTTCCAGGAAGAATGTACTTCGAACGAGATGTTCCGTAAAAAATACCAGGCATCGCTCAATGATTGTACACGGAAGAAAATAAGTGACAGCGCAAACAACAGATAGGTACGGATTATCAACAGGCTATCGGATGCATATTTCCCGATATATTGGGGCAACTTATTGCGAAAAGCAGAGGTTTTCATTTCCCAGCAGATCAATATGCCCTGAATCAGTCCGTATATGGCGAAGGTTAATCCGGAGCCATGCCATAATCCCAATGCCAGAAAGGTGATGATAAGGCTGAAGTAGACTCCCCACTGTCCCCAGTTACGGGTACCGGCGGTTAACGGCACATAGAGATAATCGCGTACCCAAAAAGAGAGTGACATGTGCCACCGGCGCCAGAAATCGGCGGTGGAACGTGCGGCAAACGGGCGGTTGAAGTTTGGCGATAGCTTGATGCCGAACAGGTAGGCTCCTCCGATGGCAATGTCCGTATAGCCGGAGAAATCGGCATACAGTTCGATAGGATAGAGCAGGCAGGTCATCAGTAGTTGGACACCCGAAAGGTCATGGATCGAATGAAACATGATATCCGTCTGCGGGGCTATCTGATTGGCTATAAGCAGTTTCTTTATCAGTCCCAGCAAAATATATTTCAGTCCGGTCACTGCGTTCGAGTAGATGAACGGGCGAGGGTCTTTCAGTTGTGGCAACAAGTCTCCACCCCGTTCGATGGGACCGGAGAGGAATTTCATGAAGAAAAGCATATAGATCAGGAAATCTACCCAGTTTTTTTCGGCACGTTGCTCCTGCCAGTACACATCTGTCAGATAACCGATGGCCTGGAATGTGTAGAATGACATTCCAAGTGGAAAGATGATGTCATCTATCACTGTGCCATGGAGTAGGAGCCATCCGCCTATCAGACCGATGATTCCTGCGATATAGATTACTTTGGTCTTTTTCCCGGATTTTGCCCTGTTTTCCATCCATTGTGCCCAGAAGAAGGTGAACAGTGCCACCACTACTGCCGTCAACAGGAATGGCAGATAATACCATCCGATGAAGATGCAACTGGCTGCCAGTAGTATGAAGTTGCGGGCACGTCCTTTGACTGCATAGTAAAGAAAGAAACAGAGAGTAATCAGAGCCAGGAAACTAAAGGAGAGAAACTGCATGATTTATTCCATTTTGGTTAATAAGGCACTGCATAGGTCGCCGACATTCTTGAATTTAATTACTTCCCGAAAGTTGAAACGTACTCCGAAACGTTTCTCGATTTGGGCTATAATTTGCATATGGGTCAGTGAGTCCCAGCCATCTACGTCTTGAGAGGTGGATGATTCGCTGATACAGACGTTGTCCTTCTTTAAAATATCACGGAAAATGCTTTGTAGTTGTTTTAATACTTCTTCTCGGTTCATATTTATATTGTTTTTAGAGTTCCTTCTCTTTTATCAGTTCAACAATTTTTTTTCGGTCTGTTTTATTGCTATTGGTTACCGGAAACTGAGGGATACAATGAATTTGTTTCGGTAACATGTATTGTGGCAGCTTTTCTTTCAGATATTCTATCAATTTGTTTTGGTCACATTCGGTCGTTTCGACTGCCAGATGCAGTTCGTTGCAAATTCCGTCACAGATTAACGGAAGGGCAGCCACGTTGCAAGGAGTCTTGAAAAACGACTGGGCAGTGTATTCTATTTCGCTTAGTTCTATTCTGAAGCCCTGTATTTTCACTTGATAGTCCTTACGGCCGCAATAAATGATATCCCCATCGTTGTCTAAAATACACAGGTCTCCGGTCCGGTAATAAATTTGTCCGTCAGGACGGTGTATTAGAGCCGATGCCGATTTTTCCGGATCATCCAGATAGCCTTTCATTACTTGCCGACCGGATACCCAAAGTTCTCCCGTCTCTCCCTGAGGCAGATCATTTCCTTCTTCGTCAACAATGATGACGCGGATACCGGGAAATGGTTTTCCGATAGCCACCATTCCGTTGTAATGCTTGCATGTGCCGGAAGCCGGAATACGGTAACAGGTACAGTAAATCGTAGCCTCTGTCGGGCCGTACAGGTTGACGAACTCTGCGTTGGGTACCGATTTTCTGAATCGTTCCAACAGTTCGGTTTGCGACGCCTCTGCCGATACTCCCAGATATTTCAGAGCAGGCAGGCTGATTTCATCGAAATAGGGTGAAAGAAGTTGTAATAGAGAGGGGGTGACCGTGGCGAAGGTCAGCTCGTACTTCTCCAGAAGTTCGAACACCTTGAAATGCTTTACATCCTGATGGGCCACTGTATAAACGGAAGCTCCTAAAGTCAGGGGATAAAGTAATGATACGACGGATACGTCAAATGTCAGCTCAAACATTTGTAACATGCGGTCGTGTTCATCCAGGTTCCAGTTAAGAGAATCGTATGCCTGATAAAAAGTGTTCAGATTGGCACGTGTGATGGGGACTCCTTTGGGTTCGCCTGTGCTTCCCGATGTAAAAATGATATAAGCGTTTCTTTTTTCTTCCGGCGGGTAGAATTGCAGCCTTGACAATTCCGACGGTGCTTTTCCCGACAGCTTGTCTGTGTTGATTACTCTGAAGAGGTCGGTTCCGAATGCCGGGCGTTCGACATGGCTTGTGCAGAGCAAAGTATGCAATCCGGCCAGTCCGGCTATTTTGAGATTACGTTCTTCCGGGTAAGCAGGATGCAGAATGACATATGTTTTTCCACTGGCCAGTACCGCCAGAATGGCTGCGTAGGTTTCAATCCGGTTTTCCGCAATGATCCCGATTCTTTCATCTTCTATCTCTGATAGCGAATGGGCGACGGAGGCTGTTATTTTACCAAGTTGGGCATAAGTATAATGTTTATCGTCAATGATAAATGCTTCGTTTTCGGGATAACGTTGCATGGTGGAAAGAATATCATTGGTAATATCCTTCCGGGGAGATGTTGTCATATCCATTAGTTTTTATTCATGTTTTAGGTTTAGGAATTCCTTCTATCTTCTTGAGATCATTTATTAAAAAGACAGGGAAATGAACTGATCTCCCTACGGGCAATGAATTAAAGAACGTTAATTGTGTGATAACGCATTCTTAACCTTGCTTTCCTTCTTTAATTCGTTATATTTGCATTTTATCCGAATAGGGATTTTACTAAAACTGAAAATAATATGAAACCTGTAACCTTACCCTTACTTAAAAGTCTGTACTATGTTCTCTTTGCTACGGTAGTTGTGATAGTGCTTAGCGGTTGTGAGAAAGATGATGAAAATGAAATTCGTTTTTATACCGGTAATGGTTCTGAAGAGCGTCTCCTGGGAGAAGAGGGACTCTTGATGGATGTTTTGCAAACACCGGCTATGATTTTTCTGAAAGCTGCATCCGGAGATCAGATAAAAGTCCGTTCGGAAGATACTGCGGTGGTCGACGCTACGTATAATCCGGATTACTTAGGAAAAAGATGCATTGAAGTTCGTGTGGCTGGGGTTGGAAAAACTCATATCTGTGTATCTTATCGGGGAGAAGAGCATATTATTCCGGTGGCTGTTGCGTCCCGGTCTGTGGCTTATAGCGGACAATGCCGACTTGAAGGTTTCAGATGCTATCAAGGCAGTAGTAAAGGAGGCGTAGAAATCTTTCCGGAGATGGACAGTTATTGGGAAAGCCGTTTCAATAGTTCGGATGGATTTATTAAGGGTTTTCCAAATGATAAGATTGAGTTTATATCTGTTGATAAGTTGAGATTCTCTTCCGACTTTGAAGATGGTACTTCACTTTCATACGAAAAGTATTTTCAGATGCGGAATGATTCTCTTTTCATGCGTTCCCATGCCGAAAATCGTTGGGAATTTTATGGTAAGGTAAATCATAATGTCAATAGTGATCAATTACAGCTGACCTACTCAATTCATTTCTGGACTTACAGTTCAACCGGGCATTTCACTTCTTTTGGGAGGGGACATGATGGCGGCTTTATAGCCAACTATTCTGATTTTTTTTATTATTATCCTGTATTTGAAGATCTTAATCAGATGACATCTGAGAATGATGAAATAGCTTGGTGTAATGTTTCTTATAGTTTTGAATGACATAAACGACGCTCTCTTTATTGATACCTTTTATGGATTCTGGTAAGTCAGATTAGATTGTCTCTATTGAATCGTATAAAAAATCACAGAGAGTTGATGAACTAAATAAATATACAGTTTGTTATTTATCAGTAATTTTATGTTTAACTCTAAAACCTTAATATTATGAAAAGATCTCTTGTCTTATCATGCGGTGCTGTCATGTCGGTACTTTCTTTCTATGCTTGTTCGTCTTCTGATGATTCGATGGTTACACCTCTGACAAGGTCAGATGCTGTTTCGGAGAAGATAGTTTTTCAAGATGACTTCAACCAGACAGATAGTATTCCCGACAAAACAAAATGGGGCTTGTGCAAAAAAGGCAGTCCTGCCTGGAGCAAATATTTATCCGAAAGTTATGATCAGGCTTATGTACACGATGGGAAGTTAGTACTGATTGCCGAGAAAGTGAATGGAGTATATAAGACGGGAGGGGTGCAGTCATTAGGTAAAGCAGAATTTCAATATGGTAAAATAGAGATATGTGCCCGTTTCACCAAGACGGCAAAGGGTGGATGGCCTGCCATCTGGATGATGCCTGCCAAACCCGTTTACAGTGGATGGCCTGCTTGCGGTGAAATAGATATTATGGAGCAGTTGAATCATGACGGCATTGTATATCAAACAATTCACAGCCACTACAAAAATGACTTGGGATTCACTAAGCCTGTTCCAACAAAAACAGTTCCTTACAATAAAGGGCAATTCAATGTATTTGGTATCGAGTGGACTCCCGAGTCTCTTACTTTTAAAGTGAATGGAGCTACCACTTTAGTCTATCCTAACTTGCATTTGGCCGATGAGAGCGTCAAAAAGCAATGGCCGTTCGATACTTCTTTTTATTTGATTTTAAATTATGCTTTGGGCGGTGCAGGTACTTGGCCTGGTACCATAACGGATAGTGAACTGCCTGCGAAGATGGAGATAGACTGGGTAAAAGTAAGTCAACCTGTGGATCGTTAACATTGTTAATGCATAATTTCCGTTTTTACTTTCACGAATATAAACAACAAGTCTTTTGCATGCAAAAGACTTGTTGTCTGTGTTTGAAGAACCAACTTTAATACAGTGTTAAAACTAACTTTCTATACTCAGATACCAAGTGCATTTATCTGTTTGGTTATAAATGCTTTGTCTTGATTCGATGTTTTGAACTCCTAAGAGAGTCTTGGCAAAGAGGAGATGGGGATAACTACTTTTTTATCAACTTCCGGATTTAAATTCTTTCTCTTTGATGTTCCGGTTTCTTTGATTATGTTACCTGATTTTTCCATATCTGTGAAATCCGGAATCTCCATTAACGGGTTGTTGCATAAATGTTCTCGTAAATGGGTGCTAAGGCGTCTTTCTCCAATATCCATTGGTTGGTGCGGGAGTTCATTTTGTATGCGTATTGGGCTATCAGTTGGTTATCACTGTTGGTGATGTATATATATTTTTCTGATGGGCTAAATGATTCTTTTTCTTTATTCCATACAGAATACTCTACCGACGTTTCTGTTTCATACCGGGAGACAACCGTCAAAGATTCTTTTTCCCATGCGTTTTTAAATACATTCCATGTATAGGTGGATTTCACCGTTCTCTGATGGTCGGTATCGTAGCTGTATTTATGCATTTTTACTGGACTGAGTATGCCTGAAACAGGATTGTCCATAGAATATATTTCACGGCAGACGAGTCTTCCCTTCTCCATCGTATCGTTATGGATAAACTGTTTACCGTTGTTTGTTGCACAAGCAAATCCACATACCGAAACTAATGCTGCAGAGGCTAATACTCTTTTGAAAAATGTAATTGTTTTCATATCCTTTATTATTTAATTAGTTTATATCTTTCTTTGTTTATTAGACGTTGCTACTTGAATTTAAGTTGCACGGGTATACAATCTTTTTTCAGATTATTTTCTGTAGAGTAAGAATCAATAGGTATGCCATAATTTAGAAGCTTTATTATTAATAGGTTATAAAAAAACAGGGTGTCCGCAATCGGACACCCTGTTCGTTTTTTCTTTCTTGTTTGTTTTAAATCAGATCAAGAACCAATGGAATATCATCGGGGGTAATACCTTTTCCTATGATGATATCCTCGTCCTTGCGGAACATCTCAAGGAACTGCTCTTTACTGCCATAGAGTTCTGCGGCTTTGGAGTAGAAAGGCACGGCTTTCTCTATATCTCCCAATGACCATGCCACATGACCGGCATTCAGGTAGTCTACCGGCATCGGCTTTTGGGCAATCACTTTATCATAGTACTTCATGGCTTGTTCACGTTTTCCTGTCATGAACGAACACCAACCGATGGCACGCCATGCTTTGATGCAATCACTTTCCAGGAAATCGAGTTTGAAGAAGTAGTTCAGCGCTTCTTCGTAGTTCCATGTCTCTGCCAGGCAGTTGCCAATATAGAAAATTACTTTTGTGTCTTCCGGCAATACTTCTTCCACTTTTCGGTAATATTCCAAAGCTTTGCGGAATTGTCGGTCGAGACGATAACAAATGGCTAAATGGCGATTAGTCCATAAGTTGTTCGGTTTGAGGGTATCTGCTTTCCGATAGGCTTCGATGGCTTGTGCATATCGTTTCAGTTTTTGCAGAGAGTAGCCCTGCTTTTGGTAAACTTCAGTTTCATTCTCTCGTGGGACCATGTAGGCGACTTTGTCATAGGCTTCGGCTGCTTTTTCCCAGTGCTCTTTTCTGAAGTGAAAGTTGGCTAAAGCCAGCAAGGCATCCGGGTTGAACAACATGTCTTCCAATGCCGGATTGCTGTACAGGCAGATGGCCTCTTTGAACAAGTCGCGAAATTCCTGTCTTCGCATATTCAATTTGAAGAAGCGGTATAAGTCGTGCAGATATTGGTTACTTACCGTATCGGGGCGTTCGGAAAATTTCTTCAGTGTTTCGGCTTTCGACTGATCTGCCAATTCTTCCATTTGTTGTTCCGTGAGTTGGCTCAACATCATGTCACGCTGTGATTGCGGCAATTGCTGCATGGTGAAGAACAGCGAATACTTGTCACTGTTACAGAAGAAACCAGACTGCAGGATGATTTCCAACAGACTTCCTCCTTCTGTTTCCCGGTTACGAAACTCTTTAATGACAGCCGATTGTTGCCTGTCGAAAGGATAGAACCAATTGGAAATTTCCCTGAAGAACGGATAGCTTTTAAGTTGTGCAAATGTGCTCATATATACATCGGCACCTTCCAGTTGCAATTCGTTCATTTCACGCAACTTGTCACCCAGTCCGGACTTCTCTATAGCATCGGCCCAGTCGGGATTGGTGTCATCTTTCTCTTCATCGGACTCTTCGAAACCAAACTTCATGTTGCGCATGGGAGACATGCTTTTCAGCATTTCGGGAATGATTTCCTCACGCATTTTTTTGTCGATTTTCTCCGTTTCCTGACTGAGAAGTATTTGGATATGTACGCGTAACAGTTCTTTTTCGAACGCGGTTTCTTCCATCAGTGCCGTGATGCGTAAATTGATTTCCGGATAGAAATCGATACGTGGTGAATAGGTATGGAGAATAAAAGCGATTCCTACCAGAGCCCGCTGGCTGATCTGTACATTGGGGTGACGGTAAGCATCTATCAGCCACAGAAGTTTTCGGAGATCGAAACATTCCATCAGACTAAGGGTAACGGCACTTGTAAAAAGGCAAAGATCGTTCACCGGAAGTAATTCGGACTGAAGCATGGATTGTGCAGTTGTACTTTCTTCCGTACTCCAGTTGCTATTGGTCCAGGTTTGCAGGAACAGAATCCGCAGATTATCTTCGTGACGTTTTAAAACTTCATCCATGTTTTGATCCGAAATGAATCCGCTTACGGCCAGGTCATCATTGAACGATTCAAGCGTGTGTATCAGCATCTCCAGGGTAAGGGGAGAAAGTTCCTCAGTACGTCGCGTACGATATTGATGATAATAATGGCTTGATACACTGTCGAGTAGTGTAATACGTGCCTGATCGGTGATTTCAAGAGTATCGGCCAGCAATCTTTGATATAATTTCTTACGCTCCGGGTCTTCTACCCCCTGGCGCATGTATTGCAGCATATAGTTGTACGAAGTCTGTATCTGCTCCAGGCGGGTACGGAGCGACCATTCCGGACACTTCCAGAGGAATGATTCCAGTTGAGTCAGCGCCTCCTTCAGTCGTTTTTGTCCGATCAGGCGGAGGATGTATTGATATTGTTCGTTGATAAGTTGTTCGTTCATAATTTACTTTCGTTTATTGTTTCCAATCCAAGTGAGGCGTTTCCATAGGCCTTCGAAGGGACCATGTTTGAAGTGACCGAGCCACCAGGAACAGAAGGCCATTTGAAGAAGTACAAAAAGAATGCCAAAAAAGAAACTGTAAGTAATTCCTAAGAAACGTCCTAATTCAAACCCCCAGTGGTAGAAAAGAAGTGAGCCAATGACGGATTGTCCGATGTAGTTTGTCAGACTCATCTTGCCATACGAGGTGAAACGCATCAGGAATCTGCGGTCTTTGACACGGTAGAAAGTGATAAGCAGTCCGCTGACCAGCAATACCATGAAGCTGAGGTTGCTCAAAGAGCTTATGATCAGTTGCAAGGGAATCAGGAGGGCATCGCGCGTGATGAATCCCGGCAGCATGTTATTCAGACCATATAATGGAAAGAAACATAAGAGTGACATACCTAATGCTTTGAGCCAGCGTTGTTCGTTCTGTTCGCTATAAAGGAATAGTCCCTTACGTCCCACCAGCATACCGAAGAGGAAGAGGGCAGGCGTTTGCAGAATGCGTCCGTGCTCCAATGCCCAAGTCAGGTTGGCAAGTTGCCCTTCCCAGAGGTTCATGCAGATCGTTTCAAGGAAGGTACCGTTTTTCTGCACGTCGAAAGCAATCCCGAAGTAGTGGGAAGCTAGGCTGGGACCGGGTACATAATCTGGGTTGCAGAGAGCATAGATCACTTTGAACCAATCTATCGGTTGCAGGATAAGCAGGGTGGCGAAGATGGCTACACTGCGGCTACCGAGGCGACAGAACAGAGGGAGTATCAGACCGAGCATGGCATACATCGTCAGTATTTCACCTGTAAAAAAAGCAGCGTTGAACTGTCCGATGATGAACAGTAGCACCATCCGCCAGATGAACCGGAGGCGAAAATCTTTACCACGGCGTTGTTGGTTGTTATCCTGAATATAGAAACTGAAGCCGAACAGCAGGGCAAATACAGCATAAGCTTTGTTGCTGAAGACAAAAAAGAGCCCGTTCCAGATAGCTCTGTCGGTAAACTTCATCCATTCGCCGGGGACGGCATCCGGAAAGGAGTAGAAATTAAAATGTTCGATACTATGCAGGATGATGATCCCCATCACAGCCAGTCCTCTCAGTACATCGGCCACGTCTACACGGGCATTGGGTTCGTTGATTTTATGTTCCATTGATTATCGTTTTAGAATCTTACTTGTACCTGTGCCTGAAACAGGTTACTGTCTTTTCCCTTATTCCGGTCGCAAAAAGTATATTGTGCTTGCAGTCTGCATTTGGGATAGAACCAATATTGCAGTCCGGCTATGTAATTCGTCTGTTTTCGGCCGATGGCTTTATCTGCGTTGAAATAGTCATACGAAGCTACGAGGTCGAAGTTGCGTAGGAGCCGGCAACTTCCGGTGGCATAAAAACCGTCACTTTTCACAGTTCCGTCTTTTCCCGCCAGATATTCGGAACGGAGGCTGAACGGGCTTGCCGTGATGATACCTCCTATACTCCAACGGTTTTTGGTGTAGTTTTCCCCTGCCGGGATACCGGTTATTTCCGAATCGGCGACGGCATGTCCTGTTCCTTTTATAAACGAACCGCCTACCGACAGCCATTTCAGAGGATTTACCATCAGATTGCCGATGATATCTTTTTGATTGTTTTTATCTTTGATATTGAGTCCTTGTCCGTTCATCACCGCCAGTTTGTAGTATAGCAGGTCGTTCAGTAATCCTCCGTGGATCATCGCACCGATGTCGCGTCCCGATGTCATGCCACAAGCTACGTCACTGCCGCTTACCCCTGCCAGATAACACACAGACTGTGAGTAGCAGTTAATCAGTTCCACTGTCGTGGGTGATAATTCGTTCTCGATCGTATAAGGGACTTTAAATTCTCCGATGCGGGCTTTCAGTCCGGGTAGAATCTGATAATCGGTATAAACCTCGAGCAGCATACCTCCATTGTAAAAGTCGTACATGAAATCGCAGGTCCAACGGTCGGTGATTCGTCCGTGAGCCATGAAGATGATTCGTTTGATGTCGAATGTATTGGTTTTCTTCGCTGCATCGTCATAAGTATATCCCAGTTGCGCATATCCGGCAAGGGTGATCCGTTCTTTTAGCGTATTGACGACTTTGTTTACCGTCATACCCTCTTTTTTTTCCTGTGCATTCAGGTTGCCGCTTGCCAGTAGCAGCACAAGTGTTAATAGGAATGTGTTTTTCATCTTTACTTTGTTGTATTTATTATGGTTTGAATTGGCCGGGAATGAAGGTCGTATCTACTAAGTTTTCACCCTGATAGTTACCGGGGATTGCTCCTTTGTTCTTCAGCCAGGCAATAGCTCTTTCTATGTCGTGAGAAGACGGACACATGGCAGGTCGATAATCGGGCAAGTCCACCTGGGCAGCCAGTGTTTCCGGCAGTCCGAATTCTTGTGTTAATATCTCCCCCCATTTATCCCGGGGATAGGTTTGCAGGTATTTCACGCCGAGATTGTATCCGGTGATAAACCTCCTTATTTCTTCGTTTTTTTCTTTGATGGCCTCTTCTGTGAAGGCCGTTCCGGCGGAGTGTATCCCCATTTGGACTGTATTCAGCAATACTGTGTGTCCGTCGTTTACCGCGATTGCCGTTGCCGGACCGGGCAAGAAAGATGCTGTGATCTGTCCGTTTTCCAACATCATCAGCCTCAAAGAAATGTTGTTGATTTCGGGTTTGTTCGCTTCACCGGGAGTAAGACGGGCCTGTTTCATTACTTCGTCGGTGGCATACTCTATCAGGGTATTGCAAGAGATGGCAATGTTTTTCCCTTTTAGGTCTTCCGGATTCCTGACATCATATTTTTTGCTTGTTATCAGGCTAAGGCAGCCATCATTTTCCATAACCAGACGCAAACGGACTCCTTTGGTCTGTAAAAGGGCAGCACACGGATAGTCGGTGAGCATACCATCCAGTTTGCCCGATAAGAAAGCAGCGTCACGATCGGTTGCCGAGGCATAAGTGATGAAGTTGACTTTTATATCCAGCGAATCATAAACACCGTAACGGGCGGCAATCAGATGAGGCAGTCCGTCGAAAGAAGGCATTAGTCCGAAAGTCAGAGGCTGAAGTTCGGATGACAGTGTATGTCCCTCTTTTTTGTCTGCACAGGCTGATAAAAGAAGCAGTAGTATGATGCTGAAAAAGAGTTTCACTCTTGACTTTTTCCTTTTAAAAAAGGCAACTCCGTGAGGGGCTGCCTTTTCTGTTTTATAGTGATTCACTTTAGTCTTATTCCTGAATAGCGGCAATACCCGGAAGAACTTTTCCTTCGATTGCTTCAAGCAGTGCTCCACCGCCGGTAGAAACATAAGATACACCGTTTGCCAGACCGAACTTGTTGACACAAGCTACAGAGTCGCCACCGCCAACGAGTGAGAAAGCCCCGTTCTTAGTAGCCTCTACGATAGCTTCGCCTACCGAGCGTGAACCGTGAGTGAAGTTTTCGAATTCGAATACGCCTGTCGGACCGTTCCAAAGGATAGTCTTGGAATTCTTGATCACTTCGGCAAAGATTTCTTCTGATTTAGGACCGATGTCAAGACCTTCCCATCCGTCAGGAATTTCATTCACAGGACAGAATTTAGTGTTGGCATCGTTAGAGAAAGAGTCAGCGATCTTAGCGTCAACAGCCAATACCAGATTTACACCTTTGTCTTTAGCCTTTTGCATCAGTTCGCGGGCGAGATCCAGTTTGTCATCTTCGCAGATAGACAGACCGATCTGTCCACCCATAGCTTTGGTGAAAGTATATGTCATACCACCTGTGATGATCAGGTTGTCTACCTTGTTCAGCAGGTTTTCGATGATTTCGATCTTAGAAGACACTTTAGAACCACCCATGATGGCTGTAAACGGACGTTTGATATCGTTCAATATCTTGTCAACGGCCTTCACTTCTTTCTCCATCAAGTAACCGAACATCTTATTGTTCACATCGAAGTATTTGGCGATCAATGCCGTAGAAGCGTGTGCACGGTGAGCCGTACCGAATGCGTCGTTTACGTAGCAGTCAGCGTATGAAGCCAGTTTCTTTGTAAATTCTTTCTGGCTTTCTTTCACGGCTTTCTTGGCAGCGGCTTTTTCTTCGTCGGTTGCGTCTTCAGCCAATCCTCTCGGTTTGCCTTCTTCCTCAGCGTAGAAACGGAGATTTTCGAGCAACAGCACTTCGCCCGGTTGTAAAGCGGCAGCTTTCACGGCAGCTTCTTCGCCCATGCAGTCGTTAGCAAACTGAACTTCAACGCCCAGCAGTTCTGACACGTGCTTAACGATATGTTTCAGAGAGAATTTGTCGGCAACGCCTTTCGGACGGCCCAGGTGAGAGCCGATGATGATGCTGCCACCGTCTGCCAGAATCTTCTTTAGCGTAGGAAGTGCAGCACGGATACGAGTGTCGTCTGTAATGTTGAAGTTTTCGTCCAAGGGTACATTGAAGTCCACGCGAACGAATGCCTTTTTACCGGCAAAATTGAAATTGTCAATTGTCTGCATAATACTTTATTTATTTACTTTAAAAGTGTTAGTTTCTTTTATGATGACCGCAAAGTTAGTATTAATTTCTCTTTTTTGCTACGAAATCGTTATTTATTCTTCCTCTTCGGTGTGTCTTTGCTAACTTTATACTTCTCACAGTAATATTTACACATTAATTGCAAACCACAGGTTTCACATTTGGGTGTACGTGCCTGGCAGACATAACGTCCGTGTAGAATAAGCCAGTGGTGAGCGATGGGAATCAATTCGTTGGGGATGTTTTTCGTCAGTTCTTTTTCTACACTGAAAGGAGTCGTGCAGGCATCACCCACGAGTCCGATGCGGTGGCTCACTCGGAATACATGTGTGTCTACAGCCATGGCCGCCTTGTTGAATACGACAGACTGGATGACGTTGGCTGTTTTGCGTCCCACTCCGGGCAGTTTGATCAGTTCTTCAAGGGTATCGGGCACTTCGCTGTTAAAGTCACTCACCAGCATTCGTGCCATGCCTATCAGGTGTTTTGACTTATTGTTAGGGTAAGAGACACTGCGGATGTACTCGAATATCACTTCCGGAGTAGTAGCGGCCAGTGCCTCCGGGGTGGGGAAGTCTTGATAGATTTTCGGGGTGATCATGTTCACCCGCTTGTCAGTACATTGTGCGGAGAGGATAACGGCAATCAGCAGTTCGTACGGGTTGTTGTAATGCAGTTCCGTTTCGGCTACGGGTACATTCTCCTGAAACCAGGCGATTACTTTTTCATAACGTTCTTTCTTTGTCATCTTAATTTGTTCTTATGATAATGAGGTGCGACTTTCAGGTTAAAATAGAAGGTGGAGATCACTGTCAGGCAGGCTCCGAAGAGATAGGCCATGTCAAACGAGGTAAATTGGGCGATATAGCCGCCCAAAACCAGCCCGATTCCGATGCCTACATCCCACGAGGTGAGATAGGTGGAAGTGGCAGTACCGCGTTGGCTGTTCGGAGCCAAGTTGACAAACAGCGTGTTGAAGGCTGGAAACATGGTGCCAAACCCGACTCCCAGCAGCAGTGCTACCATGAAGAAAAGCACATCGGTTAGTTCGGGATTTATCTGCATCAGTTTGTCACAGGCAGAAAGAGTGAAGAAACAAATGCACACCAGATAAAGTCCCAGAGTGATAACCTGCGTGATGTGTCCCTTGTCCACCTGCCGTCCGGAGAACATACGTGAGACGGCCATGCCTATTGCCATGAACGTAAAGAACAGACCGGAGCTGAGTGTGATTCCTATTTCTTTGGCATACATGGCTATGTAAGTGCTTGTCATGCCATAGGGGATAGATAGCAAGAGCAGGGCAACGCCGGCCGGTATACCTTTTATTAATATGAAGCGGTCAAGTGAGATTGGCTCCCGCTTGACCGGTTGCTTGACAGGAGTCTTCACCAGACATGCAGCTATAAAACCGGCTGTGCCGGAGAGGAGTGAGCAGAGGAAGATGGTTTCGAATGAACAAGTGTCGTGCATGAAAAGCCCGATCATCGGTCCGAAACTCATGGCGGTGTTGTTCATCAGTCCGTAGTAGCCTACTGCTTCTCCGCGTCGTGAAGAAGGAGTGATGTCGATTACAATGGTGTTTCCTGCTACGGTTACCATACCGAAGGCCAGTCCGTGCACTACACGGAGCATAATGAATAATGACAGTACTCCTGCCAGGATGTATCCCGCGAAGACGGTTATGAACACGAAGTAAGCGATCAGGTAGAGCGGTTTGCGTGCCAGTGTGTCCAGTAGATAGCCCGAAAAGGGGCGAATACAGAGCGAGGCCACAGTGTAGCATGATAAAATAACGCCTACTGCCGCATTTCCGGTTTGGAAAACTTCAGTCAGATAGAAAGGCAGTACAGGCAGAATCAAGTAGAAGGCAAAGTATAAAAGGAAGTTTGCTGCCAGTATCAAGACATAACCGGGAGTGACAAGCCTATCTTTCATTATGGTTTCATAATTAACAGTTGGACGATTTGCGATTGAAGCCACTTCATCCTGTGAAGAACACGAAGTTTGAAGCGAATTAGACGATTTACTCTCTACACATCTTTCTTACCTCCTTCATGTCGGGAAGTAATTTCAATTGTAAATTGTAAATCGCCTAATTGTAAATCAATATGCCGCTTCGAATTCCTTTAGGAAACGGGTATCGTTTTCGGAGAACATCCGGAGGTCCTTCACCTGATATTTCAAGTTTGTGATACGTTCGATACCCATACCTAAGGCATAGCCACTGTAGACTTTGCTGTCAATTCCGTTGGCATCAAGCACATTGGGGTCTACCATGCCGCATCCCAGGATTTCTACCCATCCGGTATGTTTGCAGAAAGGGCAACCTTTTCCGCCGCAGATGTTACAGCTGATGTCCATCTCAGCACTGGGTTCTGTGAACGGGAAGTAGGATGGACGCAGGCGGATTTTCGTATCGGCACCGAACATTTCCTGGGCGAAGAGAAGCAACACCTGTTTCAGGTCGGTGAAGGAAACATCTTTGTCCACATACAGCGCCTCCACCTGGTGGAAGAAGCAGTGTGCACGATAGCTGATGGCTTCGTTACGGTAAACGCGTCCCGGGCAGATGATGCGGATAGGTGGTTGTGAAACTTCCATTACGCGACTCTGCACCGACGAAGTGTGTGTGCGTAGTAGCACGTCGGGGTGTGATTCGATGAAGAATGTATCCTGCATGTCGCGTGCCGGATGATCTTCGGCAAAGTTAAGTGCTGAGAACACGTGCCAGTCATCTTCGATTTCCGGACCCTCGGCGATGTTGAATCCCAGACGGGCAAAGATGTCGATGATTTCATTGCGTACAATGGAGAGCGGGTGACGTGTGCCCAGGTCCACAGGGTAAGCCGAACGGGTCAGGTCCAGATCGTCCTGTCCGTTGTCTTGGTTGTCGAACTGTTCTTTCAGTGCGTTGATTTTCTCTTGTGCTTTAGTTTTCAGCTCGTTGAGTCTCATGCCGACTTCTTTTTTCTGTTCGGCAGCCACGTTACGGAAATCTGCCATCAAGTCGTTGATGGCTCCTTTCTTGCTAAGGTATTTGATGCGGAGAGCTTCGAGTTCTTCGGCATTGGCAGCCTTCAAGGCTGCTACCTCTTCAAGAAGTTGATTAATCTTAGCTATCATATCTTGCGATTTATTGTTATTCGGTTTTTCTTTAAATTGCTGCAAAAGTAACAATAATATTGCAATCAAAGGAGATAGAAAGAAATAAAATGTGTCAGTCGGCTGAATTCATCACAGAGTACTTGGGGTACACAAAGGAGAAACAAAGAAGTGAAACTCTATGATAAAGGAAAAAGATGTTTCTTTGGTAATTACTTTATGACTTCTGTGGCTTTTCAGTTTTTTATTGGTGTATAATAATCAGAAGGGTAGAGATATTTTCTCTTTCTTTTTTCGGTTTGTTGATACTTCAAGATAAGTTCGGGCAGTGAGTCGGTAACGTGCATGCCTTTCAATGGTTTTCCAACTACTACCATATTGACATAGTTAAGAGATAAAATAAAAATAACTTTCTTTTTTTACAAATAATAGGTTGTTCTGTGAAAAATGATTATTTTAGCCGATGCGGGGGAGTGATTGGGTACGATAGCTATTCTTTTCGTCATAAGGTGAATTACGGATGCTTCGGATCTTATGTACAATCTTGCAGACCTTAAATTGTATGGATATGGCCGATTGGATGTCAGTAAAAAGTATATCTGATAAGTATGGGATCAGCGAATCGCGGGTGCTCGGATGGATACGGGAGTGTGAGATAACCTCTTCGACTGTGGGTAGTGTGGTGTTGATTGACGACGAGAGTGTACAGAGATTGATCGGAAACGAGAAGCGGTTGGCGCGCCTGACCACTAATTACGAACAACTTTGTGGGAAGTTTGAACGGCGCATCGAGGCGGAACTTGAGAAGGACGAAGATACCGCGCTTAAGATGCGCCTCTTTGATGACTTTGCGCCCATCGTGCGCCGGATATTGTCTATGGTGGTGAGTGGTTTGAGTACCAAGGAGCAAAAATTGTTTAATAGTGCCTTTGCCGCCTCTCCTCTTTCAAAGGTGGCCGCCAGAATGGGATTCGATTCTGTATGCGAATACATCAAGGAATTCAGGAAGACGTTGAGTGATCTGCCCGCAAGTACAAACGAAATCATCAATGGGCTTCAATCAGAACTTTCCAGAAGTCGGAAGAGCGTTGAGTGGTTCAAGAAGCAACAGATGGAAGAGTGGCAAATGATAGAAGCTGCGCGCAGACGTAATACCGATTTGTGGAACAGAAATGAGAGTCTGTCCAAGCAGAATAGATGCTTGGAAAAAGAGAAAGATGAATTGTCGAATCGTCTAAAAACACTGGAAGAGGTACTTGGCGGACGGGAGCGTATAAAAATAGCCGGGCCGGAAAAGGACGAAGATGCCGCAAGCTCCGGAGAAGCGCTTGTAGAGACACCGGAGGTGCCGACAGACCTACGCGGTCAACGTTCTGAAGTGGGGAAATTGCAATGCTGCAAATCAAAGCTGTATGACCGGATCATTAGTTTGCGTGAAGAGGTAAGAAAAATCGAGTGGGAGATACAGCTATTGGAAAATCATTTGAAAATTATACGCAGTTGGGATTATGCCGGAATAGTCCTTGAAGTTTGGATTAAAAGGAATTTTGAGAAAAAGGTGAAGGTCTCTATACAAGAAGTGGTAACAGAAGTGGAAGCAGAGACCACGACACATACAGACTCTGAGGTTGCATCGGTGGAAGGAAAAAAGAAAGAAGATGGCTTTTGGCATAAACTTCGTTTCCGGTTCGGTCATTAATTGTGTAGTTGTTCTTTTTTCCCCTTGATCCTCAGTTTCGAATAAAACGAAAACTTTTCGTGTTGTAGAGATAGGGGAGAGGCTATCGAGTGTGGGAGGAACATTGGTCCATGATCTGTGGCAAACTGATGTAGAACCGGATAAAAAACAAAATGGGGAAGTCCTCACGGATTTCCCCACTTTAATGATGAAATATTTACTATTTTTATTAATTGGGTGTGGAGAGTATCGGACTCGAACCGATCACCTTAACACTGCCAGTGTTACGCTCTAGCCAGATGAGCTAACCCCCCGTTGTTTTCATGATAACGTTTGCGAACGTTTATCTGTTTTGATGCGGCAAATATAATGCATTATTCTGAAATAATTGCTATGTTTGCGGAAATAATCATCAAAAGATAAAAAATATGCTGATATACAATACCACTTTTCTGGTGGATGACGAGGTTCATGACAATTTCCTGATCTGGATCAAAGAGAGTTATATCCCTGAAGTAGAGAAACACGGAGTACTCCGTGCACCACGTATCTGCCGTGTGTTGAGCCATCGTGACGAGGGCACTTCTTATTCACTCCAATGGGAGGTGGATAATTCCAGCCTTTTGCATCGCTGGCATCAGGAACAAGGTGCACGGCTTAACCAAGAGTTGGTAAAGATATTCAAGGATAAAGTAGTCGGATTTCCGACATTGATGGAGGTATTGGAGTGATTCAGCCGGTTAAAGAGAAGATTATTCTGGGCATCGATCCCGGTACAACGATCATGGGATACGGAGTGCTGCGTGTCCGGGGGACTAAGCCGGAGATGATTGCTATGGGGATTATCGACCTGCGTAAATTCGGCGATCATTACCTTAAACTGCGCCATATACATGAACGGGTACTGAGCATCATTGAAAGCTACTTGCCGGATGAACTGGCGATTGAAGCCCCTTTCTTCGGGAAAAACGTGCAGTCTATGCTGAAACTCGGACGTGCACAAGGAGTGGCAATGGCTGCCGCGCTGAGTCGAGATATTCCTATTACCGAATATGCTCCGCTTAAAATAAAAATGGCTATTACCGGTAACGGGCAGGCTTCAAAAGAGCAAGTGGCCGACATGCTGCAACGCATGCTGCATTTTGCCAAAGAAGACATGCCTGTCTTTATGGATGCTACCGACGGACTGGCAGCTGCCTATTGTCATTTCCTGCAAATGGGGCGTCCTGTGATGGAGAAAGGATATAGCGGTTGGAAAGATTTTATAGCCAAAAACCCGGAAAGGGTGAAGTAGCCGCGGGCTACTCAATTAATCAGATAATAATTTAATAGAGAGAAAAACCATGAAAATGAACTATCTTGCCTTTATTGGAGTGACTGCGGCCACGGCTGTAGTCAGTTGTACTCCTGCCAAGAAAGAATATGCGTCTTACGAGCTGTATCCGGTGCGTTCGGGCAGTCTCACGGAGATGGAGTATTCACCGGAGGCTACTAAGTTTATCCTTTGGGCACCTACCGCCGATGAAGTTCGTCTGATGTTGTTTGATTCGGGTGAAGGAGGGCATGCTTACGAAACAATTCCTATGGAGCCGGGGGAAGAAGGCACTTGGACAGCAACGGTCAGTAAAGATCTGATGGGGAAATTCTATACATTCAATGTCAAGGTAAACGATAAATGGATGGGAGATACGCCGGGTATCAATGCCAAAGCGGTGGGGGTAAACGGAAAGCGTGCCGCCATTATCGACCTGAAATCCACCGATCCGCAGGGGTGGGAAAACGATCAGCGTCCGCCGTTGAAATCATCTGCGGATGCAGTCATCTACGAGATGCACCATCGTGATTTTTCTGTTGACTCCACGTCGGGCATTCGGAACAAAGGGAAGTTTCTGGCTCTGACCGAACATGGGACACTGAATCCTGCCAAGTTGCTTACCGGTATTGACCATCTGGTGGAACTGGGAGTCACCCATGTACATCTCCTGCCATCTTATGACTATGCCTCAGTGGATGAAACCAAACTGAATGAAAATAAATACAATTGGGGATATGATCCGCAAAATTACAATGTGCCCGATGGTTCGTATTCTACTGATCCTTATGATCCGGCTGTTCGCATCCGTGAATTCAAACAGATGGTGCAGGCGCTCCACAAAGCCGGTATTCGGGTAGTACTCGACGTGGTGTACAATCACACGTACAATACTGACGGAAGCAACTTTGAGCGTACGGTGCCGGGATATTTCTACCGTCAGAAACCCGATGGTTCGCTGGCAAATGGTTCAGCTTGCGGCAACGAAACGGCAAGCAACCGTCCCATGATGCGTAAGTATATGATCGAATCCGTGCTCCACTGGATTAAAGAATATCATATAGACGGTTTCCGCTTCGACCTGATGGGCATTCACGACATCGAGACAATGAATGAAATCCGCAAGGCAGTCAATGCCACTGATCCTTCTATCATTATTTATGGTGAAGGTTGGGCTGCGGAGGCACCACAGTATCCGGGGGATTCGCTGGCTATGAAGGCCAATACTTTCGAGATGCCCGGTATTGCCGCTTTCTCCGACGAACTGCGTGATGCGTTGCGTGGTCCTTTCAATGATAACCATAAAGGAGCTTTCCTCGCCGGAATTCCCGGTGGAGAAGAAAGCATTAAATTCGGAATTGTCGGAGCTATCCAGCATCCTCAAGTCAACAACGACTCTGTGAATTACAGCAAAGCTCCTTGGGCTGCCCAGCCGACTCAAATGATCAGTTACGTGTCCTGCCATGATGATATGTGCCTGGTGGACCGTCTGAAGTCAAGTATTCCCGATATTACTCCCGAACAGCTTGCACGGCTCGATAAACTGGCACAAACGTCGGTGTTTACCTCGCAAGGTATTCCGTTCATTTATGCCGGTGAAGAGGTGATGCGCGATAAGAAAGGGGTGCATAACAGTTTTGAAAGCCCCGATTCCATTAATGCCATCGATTGGAACCGCAAAACCCTCTATGAAGATGTATTTACTTACTATAAACGTCTGATCAGTCTTCGTAAGGCACATCCCGCTTTCCGTATGGGCGATGCGGAGATGGTGCGTAAATATCTGGAATTTCTTCCAGTGGAGGGCACTAACCTGATAGCTTTTCGTTTGAAAGACCGTGCGAACGGAGACTCTTGGGACAATATAATCGTAGTGCTCAATGCTCGTTCCGTTCCGGCCAAACTGACAATACCTGAAGGCAAATACACCGTTGTCTGCAAAGATGGGGTAATTGATGAGCGAGGTTTGGGGCTGTTGTACGGTCCGGAGATAACGGTTCCGGCACAGTCGGCACTGATCATTCACCAGTAGTATCAGTGATATGGAGAAAGCCCGGAGATAATCCGGGCTTAACTTTGTAAATGCTGATAATAAAAAATTGTAAGGGCATAAAAAACAAATATAAAGTTAACCTAAGTGGATTATCTCTAAAAAAACTGTCCTGATTTGTGGGATATGTGTGCATAGAGCAATCTTAAAATATCTGTATGATGAAATTTATAAGGAAGTCTCCGGCCGATACGGATAATCTGGAAAGTCCTCAAAAGTTTGAGGCTTTTTTTCTGGATTATTACCCCCGAATAAAAGGGTTCATTAATGGCTTGTTGCAGAATGCTGAAGAGGCGGAAGATATCTCTCAGGATATTTTTGCATTATTGTGGCAGAATCGGGGAAACTTGAAATTGATAGACAATCTGGATGCATACCTGTTCCGTATTGCCCGGAATGCGGTTTTCCGGCATATCGAACGCTCCCTGCTATTTCAGAATTATCAATCCTGGCAAACATCGGATGATCATCCGGAACATTGTGAAACAGAGGCGGAACTTGATGCAAAGGAGTTGGAACTGATCATAGCCATCGCTGTAGAGAGAATGCCTGCCCAAAGGAAGAAGATTTACCGGATGAGCCGCGAACAGGGACTGAGTAATGAGAAAATAGCCCATGAATTAAACATTAGTAAGCGTACGGTTGAAAATCATCTGACCCAGGCTCTGGCCGATATACGCAAAATATTGCTCTTGGTTATTATGGCTACCATCGTATAAACTTAGTAGTTTATTTCAAAAAAATCTCTTTCGGACTGTGTGTGTTTGGCGGGTTACGTATCTTATATACATAACCCATAAAATATACTATGTCTGACGCATACAAAATTATACGCAACTTTATGGCTTTTACAGCCGGTCCGGATCTTAAAAGCAAAGTCTGGACATGGCTTCTTGATTCGTCCGGCAAGGAACGGAAAGAAAAAGCACTCCATCAGATATGGGATGATTATCATCCTGCGGCAGATGCCTGTACCCGACATTCTTTACGGAAGTTTCAAAAAAAAGCAGGCTTTCCTTTATGTAAGCCGTCAAACCTTTATCGGTGGGCACGTATAGCAGCTTTTCTACTTATTCCGTTGGTGTCCATTGCTACTGCCTATGTATATGTCAGGCTGCATACGCACGATGTCCGTTTTGTCGAATGTATTGTCCCCAAGGGTGAACAAAAAGAAGTCACACTTCCCGATGGTTCGGTCATCACCCTGAATTCCGGGTCTGTATTTTTATATCCCACACATTTTACAGGCGATACCCGTTCCGTATATCTTTCGGGCGAGGGGCATTTTAAGGTTGCACCAGATAAGAAACTCCCTTTTGTGGTAGAAACTAATCACCTGGATGTCTGTGTGCTGGGTACTCAGTTTAATGTGCAGGCGTATCCTTTGGATAAGAGAACGATTACCACATTGGAGACCGGTTCTGTTGCCGTTAGGAAGAAGAATCAGACGGATTGTTTTGTTACTTTAGAACCCAACCAGCAACTGGAGTATGAAAACCGGGATGGAAAGTTTTATAAAAGGAATATAGACGCCTCCGTCTATTCGGGCTGGACCAAAGGTGAAATGAATTTTGTCTCTCAATCATTTAGGGAAATCCTGAAAACGCTGGAAAGAAGATATGCTGTATCCATCCGGTTATCATCCGATCTGACAGAATCGGACCGTATCAATTCGGATCTTTATACAATAAAGTTTAAGTACCGTGATAGTATCTTTCATGTTTTGGATATTGTGACAAAAACTGTAGGAGGTATCACCTATAAAGTGGGGAAGGACGAAACCATATCTATTTGTCCGCTAAAATAAAAGAAAGGAGAGCTGCCATATGAAAAAAAGGGAACCGGAAACAAATTACCACACCCATTTCCGATCCCCGAAATCAATCAAAAACTTTTTAACCTTTAGAGACTTTAAACAGTATTAATTGATTAACTCACAAAATTATGAAATTAAAAATCAATTTAAGGAATATTCTATCCGTAAAAATTCATAAAATAGTCCTTTTACTTCTCGCTTTATGCATTTATAACACTGCTTACGGGCAGAATCAGCGAATAAGTGTATATGGTAACAATCAATCTTTGCAAAAAGTATTCGAACAGATAGAGCAGCAAACCAAGTTAAGTGTGACATACAATCAGACCAAGCTGGATGTAAACAAGAAAATTAAGGAAAACTTTATAGACAAAAAGCTTTCTTTTGTGATGGATGCTCTTTTGAAGAATACCGGGTTTACTTGTAACTATGAACCTGAACATATAGTTATTACTCCTTCTGTGCAGCCAAAAGAGAAAGCTGCTGCCAAACAAACTGTCCAGATGAAAAAAATAATGGGTAAGGTAACCGGCATTACCGGTGAACCTCTCATAGGGGCCAATGTACTTGCCATAGGCAGTAAGCAGGCTACGATCACGAATCTCAACGGAGAGTTCACGTTAGAAGTTCCTGCGGACGGCAAACTGCAGGTTACGTATATCGGTTATCTGCCACAAGAGGTCAGTACCAATGGGAAAACCCAACTCGTCATTCAGTTGAAAGAGGATTCAAAGTTGATGGATGAAGTGGTAGTGGTCGGCTTTGGAACACAAAAGAAAGTCAATCTGACGGGAGCCGTTACCTCCGTCAATATACAGGAGACACTGGGTGACCGTCCGATAACGAATGTTACGGCAGCTCTGCAGGGAGTTGTTCCGGGATTAAAAATTGAAGGTACAACCGGTACACCCGGTGACAATTTGTCGTATAACATCCGTGGAACTACTTCTATCAATGGTGGCGGTCCTCTGGTGTTGGTTAATAATGTTCCGATGGATATCAATATGATCGATCCGCAGGATATTGAATCGGTTTCTGTCTTGAAGGATGCAGCTTCTGCAGCCATTTACGGGGCGCGTGCAGCGTTTGGAGTGATTCTTATCACCACTAAGCAGGGAAAAAAGGACATGGCGCCTAAGTTTAATTATAATAACAATTTCTCGTTCTCCAAGGCATTGGAATTACCGCAAAAGGCGAATCCGCTGGAGTCCATATTGGCATATAAGGAAATGGGATGGCCTAATGATACGTATGTGGATGGTAAGAATATACCTCAGTGGGAAACGTATATACGTGATTATATGGATAATCCTTCCAAATATCCTCAAGGGTATGTTTTCGACGAAAACGGGAATCTGTTCCTGATGAGAGAAAACGACATGTTTGCGGATATGATGGACAATTATGGCTTTATGCAAAACCATAGTTTCTCGGTTTCGGGAGGAGGGTCCAGAACGAATTACCGCATCGGTTTGGGATATACCAACGAAGACGGAATCCTGATTACCGATAAGGACCGATATGAACGTGCCAATCTGTCGAGCTTCCTTAGTGTGGAGGTCAACAAATGGCTGACGACCCAATTGGATATACGGTATGCCAATTCTACCCAGAACAAAGTGGAGCAAGGCGGAAGGAACGGAATCTGGGGAAGTGCCATGCAACTTCCTTCTTATCAGAATATTTCGCCTTATGAAGAGGATGGGATTACTTATCCCGCTGAAACTTCCGCCACTTACATCCGTTATGGAGAACCGCGCATCGTAAAAAAAACTGACTTCAGGGCTTTGGGACGCATTATTATTTCACCTCTGAAGAACCTCAAGATAACAGGTGAATACACATATAACAGGGTGACGAATTACAACCGCATGTATGTGAACCAGTATAAATACATCGGGATGAATTTTACCGGTGTCCTGAATAATACGGAGAACACGAGGTATGCACTGACTCAGGGATTTAACAACTACAATGCGATCAACGTTTTTGCAAATTACGACTTTTCAATAGGTAATCATAATATAGGGGTGATGGGTGGATTCAACCAGGAAGAGAATCATGCTGAATCACAGTGGACGGAAAGAAAAGATGTGTTGTTGAGCAACCTGCCGTCCATATCGGGAGCTACCGGAACTACAACGGCTACAGACACATTCAATGAATATGCCCTTAGGGGACTCTTTTACCGCGTTAATTATTCGTACAAGGATCGGTACATGGTCGAAGCTAACGGACGTTATGACGGAACTTCACGTTTCCCTAAAAATAATCGTTTCGGTTTTTTCCCTTCTTTCTCGGGAGGGTGGCGCATATCGGAAGAGTCTTTTATGGCAGGAACCCGGAGTGTTCTGTCTAATTTAAAGTTTCGTGCGTCCTGGGGATCGATAGGAAATCAGATCATTTTGCTGTCTGACGGTACACCGGACAATTATCCGTATATACCGGAAATGGCTCCGGGACTAACCAATTGGCTGGTAGACGGCAAAAGACCTACGACTCTGTCTACGCCGGCTATGGTCAGCAATGCGTTTACCTGGGAGAAAGTATATACGCTTGACTTCGGTGTCGACTTCGGATTTTTTGATAACAGGTTGAACGGAACTTTCGACTGGTACCGGCGTGATACGAAAGGTATGCTGGCACCGGGTATGGATTTGCCTTGGGTGGTGGGAGTAGCTGCCGCCAAGCAAAATGCCGCGGATCTGAAGACCTATGGCTGGGAGCTGGAACTCAACTGGAGAGACCGTATCAAAGATTTCAGTTACCGTATCGGATTTAATCTCTATGATTCACAGAGTGAGATTACCAAGTTTAACAATGAAACCAATTTGTTGGGTACTTATCGGAAAGGACAGAAGATTGGTGAGATCTGGGGATATGTAACCGACCGTTTTTATAGAGAAGACGATTTCAATGCCGACGGAACCCTTAAAGAAGGCATTCCTATCCCTAAGGGAGTTGGAAAAGTGTATCCGGGGGATGTGCTTTATAAGAATTTTGATGATGATGCCAGTACCATCTGGACTGGAAAAGGGACAGCAGACGATCCGGGTGACCAACGTATTATCGGTAATTCTACACCGCGTTTCCATTACGGAATCAATGCAGGCTTGAGTTGGAAGGGATTCGATCTTTCCATTTTTCTTCGTGGTGTGGGTAAGCGTGACTTTTGGCGTACTGACCAGATTGCATGGCCTACAGGTACATGGGGAAGTTTGTTTAAAGAAACCCTTAACTTCTGGACACCGGAGCATACAGATGCTTATTTTCCGAGAGTATATGCAAACAATGGTGTGAATACCGGTTCGAATCGCTGGAAGCAAACCAAGTATCTGGCCAATGCGGCTTATGTGAAACTGCAAAATATCACCTTGTCTTATACATTGCCTAAAACGTGGTCTAAACAGGTTTACTTTGACGAAGTCAAGGTCTTCTTCAGTGGGGAGAACCTTCATACATGGGATCATTTACCGGAAGGTCTGGAGTCGGATATGCTTTCAAAAGGAGCATGGGAGTATCCGTTTATGAAGAAATTTTCACTTGGATTTAATGTCACATTCTAAATAACCGAAATAGTATGAAGAAATATACATTTGCCTTGTTTATACTCAGTGCGATCGCTTTTACCGGTTGCCTGAACAATGATTTTATGGAAAGGTATCCGTTGGGCAATCCGACGGAAGAGACGGCCTTTGTGACGTATGATAACTTCAAGGCATATGCCTGGGGATTGTATGAAACACTTCCGACATTAGGATACGGTGATACTTCAACAGACGATATCTCGTATAATCAGACGCGGGGAAGCAGCGAAAGCAACTGGATCAGGGGACTGGTCACTGTGCCTGATAAGAGGAATAATACGACTTGGGATTATTATGGTTTTATCCGTCGTGTCAATCTGATGTTGGGACGGATAGACGGTTCCCAGATGACTGAGACCGAGAAGGCGCATTGGAAAAGTGTCGGATACTTCTTTCGTTCATACCGCTATTTTTCATTACTGTCTGCTTACGGCGGCGTACCTTGGATAGACCGAGTATTAAGTGATAATGATACAGAGTTGATCAACGGTCCCCGTGCTTCCAGAGACGAAATCGCGAAGCATATTCTTGAAGATTTGCAATATGCCGAGCAACATATCAACGTCAATGGTGATGGCAGTAATACGATTAACAGAGCCGTCGTACAGGCATTTATGTCCCGTTTCTGTCTTTTTGAAGGAACATGGAGAAAATATCATGGGTTGAATGATGCCGAAGCTTATCTGAAAGAATGTAAACGGGTGTCTGCCGAGGTTATGAGTAGTTATCCTGAAATTTGCAGTAACTACGATGATCTGTTTTGTTCACTCGACCTGAAAGATGTACCGGGAGTCATACTTTATCGGGAGTTCTCGAATGCGGAAAACGTAGTACATGCTGTCAGTATCGGAGGAACAACCGGATCGTCCTACTATAACCCGACTCGTGACTTGGTGGACAGCTATCTCTGTTCGGATGGTAAAACCCGCTGGAACAGTCCGCTGTTCCAGGGAGATAAGGATATGTACAGTGAGTTCAGTTGCCGGGATCATCGACTCTGGCTGCAAGTGACTCCTCCATACAGAATTGACCGATCGGCTTCTACCGATGCCTGGGGGAATAAGTGGGAGTTTACCGATGCCGCTAAGGACAGGAGCTTTATCGATAGCCTGAATATCCGGTTGGGAATTGGGTATGGAAGCGGCAAAGAGAGACAGAAGACGTTACCTTTCCGCCAGGGTTATGACGGAGGTATTTTGGGGGCAGTTCCGCATTTCGATTTCTATTTGGAAAATCAGCCTTGGTACAAGTCGGCTTTTGGGTATAATAACTGGAAGTATTATTGTACTTATTTGTCGATGGGATCGCAGCGAAATGAAGAGACCGATATGCCCATCTTCCGGGTAGAAGAGGTGATGCTGAATTATGCTGAAGCAACGTGTGAGTTGGGTGAATTCGATCAGTCCGCAGCCGATCAGACAATTAATAAACTGCGTATCCGTGCTAACGTGGCACCTATGAAAGTGGCGGAAATCAACGCCGCTTTCGATCCTAAACGCGATCTGGGCGATCCTGCTTATCCGGGTGACTATGCTGTCAATCCTTTGTTATGGGAGATTCGCCGCGAACGGCGTATCGAGTTATTCTCCGAAGGGTTCAGGTTCGACGATCTGCGGAGATGGAAAAAATGCCATTACGCGTTAAAGAAGAAGTTGGGTATGTATGTCAAGACATCGGACTTTCCCGCCGGAACGAAGGTGACGATTGACGGAGGTGGCGCAGAGGGATATCTTGAATTCCATCCTGTACAAACCCATACTTGGCCCGAATATTATTACCTGAATCCTATTCCACGTAATGAAAGGGTGCTGAATCCTCAGCTTGCTCAAAATCCGGGTTGGGATGACGGAGTAGAGTAGCCCCTTCCTGATTGATAAATGGTTTTAACCGTGTGATAAGAAACTGTCCCGAGAAATTCTTATCTTTGGATAGTTTCTTGTCACACTATAAATACTATGTTTAAATGAAATACCTGATTTTAATACTGCTTTTCCTCGGTTCGCACGCCATCCGTCTGTGCGGACAAACGATCTTACCTACACCTGATTACCTCGAAAAAGCCAATGGACAGTTGCAACTCCAAGGCAAGATACGGATGCATACTCAAGATGCTTCCGCTTCTTTCCTGCATTTGTTTTATGAAAAACTGATACCGAAAAGTGCTGTGGAATGGTGTAGTGAAAAGGGGCACAGCCAAATCTCCTGGGAGAAAGATGCCACACTTCCCGCAGAGGGTTATCGCATTCTTGTTACTCCCGAGAAAATGACTGTTCGTGCGGCAGATAACGCCGGTTTTATTTATGCCGTTCAGAGCCTGAGACAATGGGGTACACGGGAAGGGGACAAACTTATATTTCCTTGTGCGGAAATCACTGACTTTCCGCGAGTGAAATGGCGTAGCTTTATGCTGGATTCGGGACGCCAGTACCAAAAGATCTCTACCATCAAGAAATATATCGATATGGCTTCGATGCTGAAAATGAATTATTTTCATTGGCATCTGACCGAGGGTCTCGGTTGGCGTATCGAGATAAAACGCTATCCGCTTTTGACACAGATCGGAGCTTTCGTAGGACATGGGCCGGAGCAACAGGGATTTTATTCCCAGGAAGAGGTAAAGGAGATTGTCAGCTATGCGGCAGACCTCGGTATCACGGTTGTTCCCGAGATCGACATGCCCGGACATGCGGAGGCCGCACTTAATTCGTATCCGCGGTTGGGATGTTTCAACATTCCGGTGAAAGTGCCCCAAAGCGGTTTTACACAGAATATTTTTTGCGCGGGCAAAGACAGTACACTCACCTTCCTGCAGAATGTACTGGACGAAGTGTGCCGGATGTTTCCGTCCGCTTATATCCATCTCGGAGGCGATGAGGCTCCTAAGGGAAACTGGGATAAATGTACGGATTGTCAGGCACGGATTGCGAAAGAAAAACTGAAGGACAGCCATGACCTGCAATTATGGTTTTCGGCCCGAATGGCAAATTACCTGAAACAGAAAGGACGGAAGGCTATCTTTTGGGGCGATGTGATTTATAAGGATGGTTATCCGTTGCCGGATAATGTGGTTATACAGTGGTGGAACTGGAGAGGGCACAAGGATCTGGCTTTGAAGAACGCTGTCAGGCATAATTACCCGGTTATTTGCGGTACGAACTATTACACCTATCTGAACTTCCCGCTCACTCCTTGGAGGGGATATACCAAAGACCGCACTTTCGATCTGGAAGATGTGTATCTGCATAATCCCTCTTACAGGCCACGGGAAGAAAACCCGCTTATCCTCGGAATGAGTTCTGCACTGTGGACAGACGATGGAGTAACGGAAGATAGGATCGACCGTCGTGTCTTTCCGCGTATTCTTGCGCTTGCCGAACAAATGTGGTATTCCGGCAAACCGTTGAGTTTCGATGAGTTTTACGGTAAAGTTCTTCTGAAGCAACCATGGTTCGAACAACAGGGGTATTCATTCGGCCCTGCCTTGAAAAAGGAGGTAGACGTAAATTATAAATGGGATTAAAAAAAGAAACTTAGCATGAAAAGAATAGAAATCTGTATCGGACTATCCGTATTTGCTTTATCGGCAAAAAGTCAGGTTAAAGAATCTCAACCCAATATCATCTATATTATCATGGACGATTTAGGGTATGGGGATATTGGTTGTTATGGTTCCAGAAAAATAGAAACTCCGAACATAGACCGACTGTGTAAAGACGGCATCAGTTTCACCCAGCACTATACCGGATCGCCTGTTTCGGCACCGGCACGCTGTGTGCTGATGACAGGTATGCATTCGGGACATGCACAGATACGGGCCAATGATGAAATGGCATACCGGGGAGCCATCATGAATTATGACTCCATGTATGTGCATCCGAATCTGGAGGGACAGTACCCTCTGAAGGCCAATACAATGACTATCGGAAGGATGATGCAGCAGGCGGGGTATGTCACCGGATGTTACGGGAAATGGGGATTGGGTGCTCCGGGATCGGAGGGCACTCCCAATAAACAGGGATTCGACAGTTTTTACGGATATAACTGCCAGCGGCAAGCGCACAGTTACTATCCGGCCTTTCTGTATAAGGATGAAGACCGTGTATATCTGAACAATAAAGTGCTCGACCCTCACACTGCCCGGCTGGATCCCGGAACAGATCCCCGCGATGAAGCCAGTTATGCCAAATTTTCACAGAAGGAGTATGCTAATGATCTTATTTTTGATGAACTGATTTCGTTTGTCAGACAGAACAAGAAGAAGCCTTTCTTTTTGATGTGGACTACTCCGCTTCCGCACGTGTCATTACAGGCACCGGAGAAGTGGGTGAAACACTATGTCGAAAAGTTTGGAGACGAAGCGCCTTACACCGGGAAAGCCGGATATATGCCTTGCCGGTATCCGCATGCGACTTATGCTGCCATGATCAGCTACTTCGACGAACAGATCGGTAGACTGATAGAGAAACTCAAGGCAGATCATTTGTATGATAATACCATTATCATGTTCACTTCCGATAACGGTCCAACCTTTAACGGCGGAAGCGATTCACCGTGGTTCGATAGCGGAGGCCCTTTCAAGTCGGAGTA
The DNA here is from genome assembly GCF_019633765.1 of Bacteroides sp. 11BF. NCBI lineage: Bacteria > Pseudomonadati > Bacteroidota > Bacteroidia > Bacteroidales > Bacteroidaceae > Bacteroides > Bacteroides sp. 11BF. Next base: position 59,471 of record NZ_JAFKPJ010000012.1, on the reverse strand, counting down.
TGGCTGGGGAAAATGTTTTGTTCATGAAGGGGGAATACGGATACCTGCCATTGTTACCTGGCCCGGAAAGATCAAACCTTCCACCCAAAGCGATCACATTTGCGGATTTCAGGATGTGATGCCTACTTTGGCGGATATTGCGAAGGTTGATTGTCCGCCGACTGACGGAATCAGTTTCCTGCCCACTTTGCTCGGCAAGACCGGACAGCAGAAAGAACATGCATATCTGTATTGGGAATATCCCGATCCGGTGATCGGTCTGAAAGCCATTCGTATGGGTAAGTGGAAGGGAATTATCGACAATATCCGGAAGGGAAACTCTACAATGAAGTTATATGATCTGGAGAAGGATCTCAGGGAAGAGCACGATGTGGCAGGCGAATATCCGGAAATTGTCCGGAAACTGACGAAGTTGATGGAAGAGTCGCATACCGAACCGGAAAACCCTAAATTCAGATTCTGACCGGCTACAATTGTCCAATACTACGATTTTTTTACTCTTATTCTGTCTCTTTGTGCGGATTTTGATATACTTTTGCTCCGCCTAATAATGAAATAGGATAATGGAACAATACACATTCAGTATAGCGGGTGGCGTAGCACGCAACCCGCTTGTACGTTTGGTACAACCTGTCACAGCACAAATCGCTGCCGGCGAACACATCGCTATCGTAGGTCCCAACGGCGGAGGGAAGAGTTTGTTTGTAGATACGCTTCTGGGTAAATATCCCTTGCGTGAAGGTACGGTGAAATACGATTTTTCTCCTTCTTCTACTCAGACAGTATATGATAACGTGAAATACATTGCTTTTCGTGATACATACGGTGCAGCAGATGCTAACTATTATTATCAGCAACGCTGGAATGCCCACGATCAGGAAGATGCTCCCTCCGTGCGGGAGATGCTGGGGGAAATCAAAGATGAACGGCTGAAAGAGGAATTGTTTGAACTCTTCCGCATCGAGCCGTTGTTGGACAAGAAGATCATTCTCCTTTCCAGTGGGGAGTTGCGCAAATTTCAGCTGACTAAAACTTTGCTGACTGCCCCCCGGGTACTGATAATGGACAATCCTTTTATTGGTTTGGATGCACCGACCCGTGAACTGCTTTTCTCCCTGCTCGAACGCCTCACCCGGCTGTCGTCTGTGCAAATCATCCTTGTGCTTTCGATGCTCGATGATATTCCTTCGTTCATTACCCATGTGATTCCAGTAGAAGACTTGACTGTGCTTCCGAAAATGGAACGAGGGGCTTACCTGGCTGCATTTCGTGTGACCGATGTACCTGTGACTCTGGACGCATTGCAACAACGTATAGCCGGATTGCCTTATGACGGAACCAACTATGATTCCGGGGAGGTGGTAAAATTAAATAAGGTCAGCATCCGTTATGATGACCGTACCATCCTGAAAGAACTCGACTGGACTGTCCGTCGGGGCGAGAAGTGGGCATTGAGCGGAGAAAACGGTGCCGGTAAATCTACGTTGCTTAGTTTGGTTTGTGCGGATAATCCTCAGTCGTATGCCTGTGACATCAGCCTTTTCGGACGCAAGCGGGGTACAGGTGAAAGCATTTGGGAGATAAAAAAGCATATCGGTTACGTCAGTCCCGAAATGCACCGTGCTTATCTAAAGAATCTACCAGCCATTGAGATTGTAGCTTCCGGGTTGCATGACAGCATCGGCTTGTATAAGCGTCCACAGGAAAGCCAGATGGCCACCTGCGAGTGGTGGATGGATGTGTTTGGCATTGCCGCTCTGAAAGACAGACCTTTTCTTCAACTCTCGAGTGGTGAACAGCGCTTGGCATTGCTGGCCCGTGCTTTCGTGAAAGATCCGGAATTACTTATTCTGGACGAACCGCTGCACGGACTCGATACGTACAATCGCCGGCGGGTGAAAAAGATCATCGAGGCCTTCTGCTGCCGTGAAGATAAAACGATGATTATGGTAACCCATTATGAGTCGGAACTGCCCTCTGTCATTACCGATCGCCTTTTTCTAAAGAGAAATCGTTGATATTCAAACACAGAGCACACAGAGTTATCTCTTACTTCGAAAGAATGGTCTTTTGCATTCTCTGTGTACTCTGTGGCAAATTTGCAACTCACTTTCATCATTTTTAGGTATTGACTGTTCCTTTTACTTTCGTGAACTTTGTACTCAATACAAATGTTCTATAATAAACACCTAAAGAAAGGAGAGTTGAATGAAAAAGATTGTGTTGCTCCGTCATGGAGAAAGTGCATGGAATAAGGAGAACCGTTTTACCGGCTGGACCGATGTCGATCTGACAGAAAAGGGAATTGCTGAGGCCTGCAAAGCGGGTGAACTACTGAAAGAAAATGGATTTAATTTCGATAAAGCTTATACTTCGTACCTTAAACGAGCGGTGAAAACGCTGAATTGTGTGCTCGACCGGATGGATCAGGACTGGATTCCGGTGGAGAAGAGTTGGCGTCTGAACGAGAAGCATTATGGCGATCTGCAAGGATTGAATAAAAGCGAGACGGCTGCCAAATACGGTGACGAACAGGTACTTATCTGGCGCAGGAGTTATGATATAGCTCCCAATGCCCTATCGGAAGACGATCCGAGAAATCCACGTTTTGAGAACCGCTATCGGGAAGTGCCCGATGCAGAACTTCCCCGGACGGAATCTTTGAAAGATACCATCGACCGCATCATGCCTTATTGGAAATGTATCATTTTCCCGAATCTGAAAACCGCTGATGAAATTCTGGTGGTTGCCCACGGCAACAGTTTGCGGGGCATTATCAAGCACTTGAAGCACATCTCCGACGAAGAGATCGTGAAACTGAATCTGCCAACTGCTGTTCCTTACGTATTTGAATTCAGTGACGAACTGAATCTGGAAAAAGACTATTTCCTGGGTGACCCCGAAGAAATCCGGAAACTGATGGAAGCGGTTGCCAATCAGGGAAAGAAAAAATAAGATAAGAGGAAACCCCTCATTACGGAATAAAAATGAATATTATTCACCACAGAATACACGGAGGACACAGAGTTTTAATCTCTTGTTTATTAAGATGTTTAAGAGAAAGAAATTCTCTGTGTTCTCTGTGTCCTCCGTGGTGAATAAAACTCAAAACCATTACAATTATGAATAAAATTATAGAACTATTGGGTAATCAGGCTGAATACTACCTGAACCACACTTGTAAAACCATTGATAAATCACTGATTCACGTGCCGTCACCGGATACGATCGATAAGATATGGATTGACTCGGACCGTAACATACAGACCTTACGCAGCTTGCAGACTTTGCTGGGACATGGTCGTCTGGCAAATACGGGATATGTGTCCATTCTTCCTGTCGACCAGGATATTGAGCATACAGCCGGAGCTTCGTTCGCTCCGAATCCCATCTATTTCGACCCGGAAAACATTGTAAAACTGGCCATTGAAGGCGGATGTAATGCCGTTGCTTCTACTTTCGGTATTTTGGGGGCTGTTGCCCGTAAGTACGCTCACAAAATTCCTTTTGTAGTGAAACTGAACCATAATGAACTGCTGTCTTATCCCAATTCGTATGATCAGGTGTTGTTTGGCACCGTCAAGGAGGCATGGGAGATGGGAGCGGTGGCTGTGGGAGCTACTATCTATTTCGGTTCCGAGCAAAGCCGTCGTCAGTTGGTAGAGATTGCCGAGGCTTTTGACTATGCGCATGAATTGGGCATGGCCACTATCTTGTGGTGTTATCTGCGCAACAACGATTTTAAGAAAGACGGAGTAGACTATCATGCTGCCGCCGACCTAACCGGGCAGGCAGACCGTCTTGGAGTTACCATTAAAGCGGATATTGTGAAGCAGAAGTTGCCTACTAATAACGGTGGTTTCAAAGCAATTCATTTTGGAAAGACAGACGAAAGAATGTATACCGAACTGACTACCGATCATCCGATTGATCTTTGCCGTTATCAGGTAGCCAACGGATATATGGGACGTGTCGGTTTGATTAATTCCGGTGGCGAATCACATGGAGCTTCCGACTTGAAAGACGCTGTTGTTACGGCGGTAGTGAATAAACGTGCCGGTGGTATGGGGTTGATTAGCGGACGTAAAGCTTTCCAGAAACCGATGAAAGAGGGAGTGGAATTGCTCAATGCCATCCAGGATGTATATCTGGATGCATCTGTCACCATTGCTTGATTGAGTTTGATTGTTAGAATGGAGAATGGGGTATGGCTGTGTCGTACTCCATTTTTTATTCAGTGAAGTTATATTCGGATAAGAAATATGCTGGGTCCGAAAGGGTGTAGCTATCCGATGCATAGGGTGTAGCCATGTACTCCGGATGGTTATACCCTATGCATCGGATGGCTACACCCTATTGCTTTTTCCTTATTTTCTCTTTATACTGAGTCGGTGTCTCTCCTGTATATTGCTTGAATGAAGTACTGAAATAACGTGATGTTGTAAATCCTATTTTTTCCGCTATCTCTGTAAAGGTGAGATCGGTGGTTGAGATCAGTTGGATGGCCTTTTCCATGCGGAATTTATTGATGTAATCGTTGGCACCCATGTTGGTCATGGCCTTTAACTTGTTGTAGAGTGAGGCACGGCTCAATCCCATTTCCGTACAGAGGAAGGTGACGTCCAGTTCGGGACTATCCAGGTGGTCGGTGATTAGCCGGTTCAGCTTTCGTAGGAAAGTCTCGTCCGGTTGGCTGAGTTCGCTCTTTTCCTCTTTGGGGATATTTTTAATGTCGGTGTCCGTTTTATTTTTCTCTCCGTTACGGAGTCGGTTTCGTATCAGCTCTACGATTTGCAGTTCTCTTTCACCCGTCTCGGTGAACGAGGGGAGGAGTTCGTTGCTGACATTGACCAGGAATCGGATTTTTTCTTCATATTCCTGTAACTCCCGCTCTTTTAGTTCCCATTTCAACCGGTTTTGCCTGCGGCGCAGAATGGTGAGAATGACGGCAGCAATGACACCCGATGCAATAAGCAATACACAGATGATGAACCATCCGCTCCGGTACCAGGGAGGTAGTATGGTGAGTGACAGGATAGGACGGAAGGGAGTCCAGTCGCCATTCTTGGTACTGCATGCGGCCAATATCCGATATTTGCCTGCCGGAAGTGAACGGATAATCAGTTCCGGATCGTACGATTCAATCGGTTCGTCGTTCAATCCTTCTATCTGATAACGGTATCTTTTTTTACGGAAAATATCTTGTTCGTGGGACATTATGCGTAAGGTTATGGTCCGGCTGTCCTGCGGGAGGGTCAGTTTCTCCGGCTGTCCTGTTATCTGGTTAATGGCCGGCTCACCGTTTATGTATACGTCGGTCAGTTCCACTTCCGGATAGTCGGATGGAGCTGTCGAAAAGCGGTTATCGATGCAGAGCAGTCCGTTTGCGCCTCCCATATAAACTTCTCCCTTGCCGGAGACAAGCCGGGGTTTTGCCAGATATTCATTCGGAATAACTCCGTCCGATTCGCCGAAAAGGATGAACTTCCGGGATTGCAGCATCCAGGCAAACAACATGTGGTCTGCCCCGATCCATACTTTTCCCCGATGATCGCAAATAACCGAACTCACTTCACCGAACAGGGAAGTTGGCAACGGATGATACCGGTTGGTCGACGGCGTATACTGTCCCAGTCCGGTGTTGCTGCCAATCCAGAAATCACCTTTCTCGTCCATCGAAACAGAATATAATAATGTATCTCCCGTACAGCTGAAAAGTCTTTTCAGACAGTTGTTTGTCCGGTCCAGTTCGTAGAGGGTACGGCTGTCGTTGAGGTAGGTGAAACGCTCGTTGTGGGCAATGGCATTCATGCTGCCGGCAATTTCCATACCTTCTTCTTCATTCACTACGCGTATTTTCTGCGAGTCGGTGTCGTATCGGTAAATATGTCCTGCCAGCAAGAGGACACTGCCCGGTTCGTCCTGATAGACATTTACCGGCATTCCGCTGTAGTAGAGATATTGTTTGAGGCGGGGATGGTCGATGGTCAGTAACTGTTGTTCTCCATTCGCTTTGTTGTAAACAAACAATCCTTTTGAAAAGACAGAGAGTAAGAGCGTTTCCCCGGTGAAACCGGCGATAGATACAACTTTGTCTCTCCAGGTAGACCGGTCGTGACGGAACTCTTCCGTGTCGGGGGCAAGACTGTTGATACCTCCGCCGTCCGTCCCGATCCAGATCCGTCCGTCCGATTCGTCCTGATAAAGACTCAGTACGGCGGGATCACTCAGCCCTTTGCTACTTCCGGGAAAGACATCGGTATAGGTCTTCATGGATACTTCACGGATATTGATCAAACCCTTGCGAATGCTTCCGGCCCACATGTTGTTATAGGTATCGTTGTAGAGCGATAGGATAGAGTTGACGGGAAGTGAATAGTTATCTCCGGGAATATGTTCAAGAACGGTGATCTGATGGTTGTCCGGACGTATGATATTGATACCTCCTCCGTCCGTTCCTACCCAGATGTGCGAGTCCCGTTCGGCTATGCTAAGCACCACGTTGTTGCTGAGGCGGGAGTTTGCGGTAGTGTACGAGGCTAACAATCTGCCTTCGGGACTGAAGCAGCGCAAGCCTTCATTGTAGGGGGCCACCCAGATGCGGTTGTGCGAGTCGATCAGGAGTGCCATGATCTCTTTCCCACAGTCGAATGGAGGGAGACGGCGTTCTCCCGAACGGAGATTGATCAACCTGAGACCTTGCCACCGGCTGCAACATAGCAGCGTCTCTTCGTCCCATCGGCTGATGGCGGAGATGGCGAAGTAAGGGTCGGAACTGAAGTCCAGCAGAAGTTTTACGGAACGGTTTTCGTAATCGTAACGATAGATGCGGTTGCGGCCGCCGAAGATCACCCCCTGTTCCGTCAGGCAAGTGGAATAGGCGAGGATGGAATGTCCCTGTTCGTCTTGTGGAGTTGTAAAATTGTCGCTTTGCCTGCGATACTGCGCTATTCCGTCATCGGTCAGTACCCAGATGTTGTGTTGATTGTCTTCAATGATCTGATGGATGTAATTGTGTGGCAACGAGTGTGCATCTTCTTTCCGGTGGATATATTTCTTCAGCTTTTCTCCGTCGAACCTTCCCAATCCCGCATTGGTGCCTATCCATACGAAACCTTTAGGTTCGGTATAGACACATCGCACGGTAGAAGGGAGTCCCTCCTTCAGGGAAATCTGTTTATAGTAGTAATGACCGGCTTTCAGCGGGAGGCAGCAGACTGCCAGAAGTATGGTCAACCAACAGAGAAAGCCGGTATATGGGTTGTTTTTCATGGATGCATATCTATCACGTTAACGGCAAAAGTAACAGTTTGCATAGACGTGACCAAAAAAATGGAAATAAAATCTTATCTTTGCCGAAATGAATAACATTAACCACAGAGTACACAGAGTCCCATAGAGCGTATCTTCTATGCTTCCTTCCTCTATGGAACTCGGTGTGACTCTGTGGTGAGCAAATCAAAACACTATGAACAAGAGATTATTATTCCGTTTAGCTCCCGGTTTGTTGGCCGTTGTGCTATTCTGTGCCTGTCGCCCCGCAGTTATCGAAAAGGGGAATCTGGACGTAATTCCTCAGCCGCAAGAGATTGTCCTTGCCCAAGACACTACACCTTTTGTTATCAACCACAGTACTACGATCATCTATCCGGCAGCTAATGAAAAAATGCATCGTACTGCCGATTTTCTGGCTACCTTTATAAAAGAGATGACCGGAACCGAAGTCCGTGTGTCCGATAAAGAGAAGGGCAGTAACGCCATTATCCTTGCTGTAGATACGACAATGACTCACCCGGAAGGTTATAAACTTGAGATCACCCCCGAGAAGGTTCTTCTCACCGGAGGCAGTGAGGCCGGAGTATTCTACGGTACCCAAACCATCCACAAAGCCCTTCCGATTCTGAAGGACGGAAAAGTGGCGGCAGCTCTTCCTGCCGGAACGGTTACCGACTTTCCCCGTTTCCGTTATCGTGGATTCATGATCGACGTAGGTCGCCATTTCTTCCCCGTCAGCTACCTCAAACAGATGATTGACCTGATGGCATTGCATAACATCAACTATTTCCATTGGCACCTGACCGAAGACCAGGGGTGGCGAATTGAAATCAAAAAGTATCCCAAACTAACGGAAATAGGTTCCAGACGAGATTCTACCATTATTGACTGGGAAACCAAGAAGTTCGATGGAAAGCCTCACAGTGGTTTCTATACACAGGATGAAGCCCGTGAGATTGTCCGTTATGCGGCCGATCGCTTCATTACGGTAGTTCCCGAAATAGACCTTCCGGGACATACTACAGCCGCCCTGGCTTCTTATCCGGAACTGGGTTGCACGGGTGGTCCCTATAAGGTGCTTTGTTCATTTGGTGTATTTCCCGATGTGCTTTGTGCCGGTAACGAGCAGACACTTCAGTTTACTAAAGACGTGTTGGACGAGATTATGGATATTTTCCCTTCCGAATACATTCATATCGGTGGAGACGAGTGTCCGAAGAGCCGTTGGGAGAAATGCCCTAAATGTCAGGCTAAAATTAAGGAACTGGGTATCAAAGCGCTGCCTAAACATTCGAAAGAGAATCAGTTGCAGACCTATTTCATGTCTGAGTTGGAGAAAGAGATCAACGCCCACGGACGCCGTATGTTGGGATGGGACGAAGTATTGGAAGGCGGTCTGACCCCGAATTCTACCATCATGTCATGGAGGGGTATTCAAGGAGGCATCGAAGCTGCGCGCCAGCATCACGATGTCATCATGACTCCTATCCAGCGGCTCTATTTCAGCAATCCGCGCATTAATAAGATGACCGGATTCGAATGGATGAATCGTGTATATAACTTCGAACCTATTCCTGCCGAACTGACCGATGCCGAAAAGAAGTTTGTAATCGGTACTCAAGGTTGTATCTGGACGGAGTGGACTGCCGATTCAACCAAGATGGAGTGGCAGATTTTACCTCGAATGGCTGCTTTGTCCGAAATACAATGGACATTGCCGGAACATAAAAATTTCGACCGTTTCATGGAACGTCTGCCTGAGATGTTGAAGATTTATTCCGACCTGGGGTATGGCTACCGGAAAGATGTCTTTGCGGCAGATACGGTGGCAGTGAAGCAATAACTGCAAGTTATTAATAATTATAGAGGGCACAGAGATTTTCTATTAAAAGAAATTATCTCTGTGCCCTCTGTGTATTCTGTAATGAAGTAAAATGTTTCTTCTTATTTTTCTCCCGGTAACAGTGGGAAATTAGGATTTGTCACATGTGCAGCCTGCATGATGCCTTTCAGTTCGGCCACTTTTTCCGGGAACTGGTTCAGTACATTGTGGCGTTCCGACGGATCGGAATTCAGGTTGTAGAGTTCGAAATACGGGTTTTTGCCGCGAACGTTCATGTGAACTAACTTCCATGGGCCTTTACGTACGGCCTGGCGTCCGTTCATCTCCTGGAACTCAAAATACAGATATTCGTGTTCTTTCTGTCCTTTGCGGTTTTTAAGTAGTGGTAACAGGCTCACACCGTCCATCTGTTGGTTCTTGGCTTTCGGGTTCAATATTTCACGGAAAGTGGGCATTACATCCCAGAACGAACACATGAAGTCGGTTTGGGTGCTGGGTTGTACACGTTCCGGCCAAGAGATGATCATCGGTACACGGATTCCTCCTTCGTAGAGGTCGCGTTTATATCCGCGCCAGATACCGTTGCTATTGAAGAAGTCCGGATCGGCTCCTCCTTCCATGTGCGGTCCGTTATCGCTGGCAAAGATGATGATGGTGTTGTCATAGATACCCATATCTTTCAGCTTCTGTACAATCTGGCCTACATATACGTCGAGGCGGTAAACCATGGCTGCAAACGTTGCGTGAGGGTAGAACTGAGAGCAGTATCCGCCTTTACGGAATGCCGGGTTACCCGGTTCGGTGCCATGGAAAGGTTTCTCGGGATACTTGCCGCGGAACTTTTTGATAATGCTGTCTTCCGGTACGATCAGTTCGGCATGAGGGATGATGGTAGGATACCACATGCAGAACGATTCTCCGCTTTTTCCCATCCGGTCAAGGAAGTCGAGTGCCTTTGAGTGGATCAGGTCTTGTGAGTAAGTACCTTTGCCATACTGCACATCCAGTGTGTTGTCTTTCAACTCTACCCGTTTGTCATTGTCCCACAAGTGATCAGGATAGTAGCTGTGTGCCAGCAATTGGCAGTTGTAACCGTAGAATTCGTCGATTCCCTGTTTTTTCGGATCGCCTGTAGAGCCGATGAATCCCAGCCCCCATTTACCGAAAGCGCCGGTTTTGTATCCTGCGTTCTGAAAATCGTGGAAGATGGTCTGTGCATCTGCCGGCAGAGGGAATTGTCCTTCCGGATCGAGTTCGACGTTACCACGAATAGCCGTATGTCCGCTATGAGTACCTGTCAGCAGGCAAGAGCGTGAGGGGGCACTTACCGTTGTTCCCGAATAACATTGGGTGAAGCGCATTCCTTCCTGGGCCAGTTTGTCGATGTTGGGAGTTTCGAACTTCTCTTGTCCGTAGCAACTCAGGTCACCGAATCCGAGGTCGTCGGCCAAAATGAAAACTACGTTCGGCTTTTTGGGGTCCTGAACTTTTTTCTTTTGTGCAAACGCTTGTTGTGTTCCGGCCATGCCGACAAGCAGCGCACTGCTGAGCAATAATTTTTGATTCATAAAAAGAGTTTGTTGATTAGGTTTGTATTTAGTTCATTCAGTATTTGTTTTTGAGTTTAATTCACCACGGAGGACACAGAGAACACAGAGAATATCTTTCTCTCAAACATCTTAATCAACAAGAGATCAAAACTCTGTGTCCTCCGTGTCCTCTGTGGTGAATCGTATTCATTTCTAAACAGTTTTGTCAGGCTTCTATGTCTGCAAATATACAAATTTCAGTTAAGACTCGTTCACGACAGGCTTCCGATTTTGTCTATCCGATGTTCAAAAACGTCTATAAATGCCCTTTTTATTCCATTATTAGACGTTTTCAGAAGAATCATAGTTGTTTTTGAACTCTATGGGGGGTTAAAACTCTTTATATTTGTACCACTAATTAATCCCTAATAGAAAAACTACTTTATGATGAACAACCTATCTTCCGGAATTCTCTGCTCGCTGACAGGTGCGGCGGCAGTAGCTTCTTTGGCTTCATGTGCCATAGGCAAACAGAAAGAAGAGCAAAAGCCCCTGAACATTGTTTATATTATGACGGACGACCATACGGCACAAATGATGAGCTGCTACGATACCCGTTATATGGAAACTCCGAACCTCGACCGTATTGCCCGTGACGGCGTGCGTTTTACAAATTCCTTCGTTGCAAACTCTCTGAGCGGTCCCAGCCGTGCTTGTATGATCACAGGCAAGCATAGTTGTGCCAACAAGTTTTATGACAATACTACCTGCGTGTTCGACAGTGCCCAGCAAACTTTCCCGAAACTGCTTCAGAAGGCCGGCTATCAAACTGCACTCGTAGGCAAGTGGCACCTTGAGAGTCTGCCCTCAGGATTCAATTATTGGGAGATTGTGCCCGGACAAGGTGACTATTATAACCCCGACTTTATCACTCAGGACAACGACACCGTTCACAGACATGGGTACATTACCAACCTGATTACCGATGACGCTATCGATTGGATGGAGAACAAACGTGACGAGAGCAAACCGTTCTGTCTGCTGATTCACCATAAGGCTATCCACCGCAACTGGATGGCGGATACCTGTAACCTGTCTTTGTACGAAGACAAAACCTTCCCGCTGCCCGACAATTTCTTTGACGATTACGAAGGCCGTCCGGCTGCCGCAGCGCAAGAGATGAGTATTGTGAAGGATATGGATATGATTTATGACCTGAAGATGCTTCGCCCCGATAAAGATTCACGTTTAAAATCGCTCTACCAGAGATTTCTGGGACGTATGGACGAAGGACAACGTGCGGCATGGGATAAATTCTACGGTCCGTTGATCGATGACTTCTACAAGCAGAATCTAAGTGGAAAGGAACTTGCCAACTGGAAGTTCCAGCGTTACATGCGTGACTATATGAAGACAGTGAAGTCGCTGGACGACAATGTGGGACGTGTGCTCGACTATCTTGAAAAGAAAGGATTACTGGATAACACCCTGGTAGTCTACACTTCTGACCAAGGCTTCTATATGGGCGAACACGGCTGGTTCGACAAACGCTTCATGTACGAAGAATCGATGCGTACACCGTTGATCATGCGTATGCCGAAGGGTTTTGACCGTCGTGGCGACATTACCGAAATGGTTCAGAACATCGACTATGCACCTACGTTCCTCGAATTGGCCGGTGCTCCCGTTCCTGCCGATATTCAGGGTGTATCTCTGTTACCGTTGCTGAAGGGTGAACAACCCAAAGACTGGCGGAAGGCGCTGTACTATCATTTCTATGAGTATCCCGCCGAACATATGGTGAAACGCCACTACGGGGTACGTACCGAACGCTATAAACTGATTCATTTCTACAATGACATCAACTGGTGGGAACTTTATGATATGCAGGCTGATCCGACGGAGATGCATAATCTGTACGGGCAGAAAGAATACGAACCTGTAGTGAAAGAACTCAAAGAGCAGATGCTGCAACTTCAGGAACAGTATAATGATCCGGTACGTTTCTCGCCGGAGAGAGATAAAGAATAAGTGGAAATCCCGGATATATGAAACACATTATAATATGCATACTCCTGCTGACGCTCTGCCCCCTTGCGGCGTTGCAGGCTGATGACTTAACACAAACAGTTTCTATAGTCCCCTGCCCGGTACAAATGGTATCGGGCACCGGGCATTTCCGTTTTTCGGGAGGTACTACGCTGGTTGTGGAAAATGCCGAACAGGCGAAAGTGGTACGGAATTTTATAAACCTCTTCACCAAAGCTGCCGGGTTTACTCCCGTATTGAAAACGGGAAAGATGAAAGGCGATGTACGTTTCGTCACCGACGAGTCATTGAAAAGCGAAGCCTATCGGTTGGATATCATTCCGGAACAGATTACGGTCAGAGCATCGGATGTGAAAGGGTTTTTCTATGCCTTACAGACCATCCGCCAGTTGCTTCCTCCCGATATTGAAAATCATCATACAGTCAATGCACTGTGGACGGTTCCTTGTTTGAGCATTCAGGACGAGCCCCGTTTCGGTTACCGGGGGCTAATGCTTGATGTTTCCCGCTTTTTTCTTCCCAAAGAATATGTGTTGAGAATCATCGATTGCATGGCTATGCTGAAGGTGAATAAACTCCATTTTCATCTGGTGGACGATAATGGCTGGCGGCTTGAAATTAAGAAATATCCCCGGCTGACCGAGGTCGGTGCCTGGCGGGTGGATCATACCGATGTGCCATTCCATTCGCGCCGGAATCCGTTGCCCGGAGAACCGACTCCCATCGGTGGCTTTTATACCCAGGAGGATATGAGGGAGATGATAGCTTATGCTGCCGACCGTCAGGTAGAGATCATTCCCGAGATAGAGATGCCGGCACATACCAATTCGTCACTGGCTGCTTATCCGCATTTGGCTTGTCCCGTGGTAGACCGGTTTATCGGTGTATTGCCCGGTCTGGGTGGAGACCATGCAGGAATCATCTACTGTGCCGGAAACGATAGTGTATTCACTTTTCTGCAAGATGTCATTGATGAAGTGGCTGCGCTTTTTCCTTCACATTACATCCATCTGGGTGGCGACGAAGCGCAGAAAACTTATTGGAAAAAGTGTCCTCTTTGCCAGGATCGTATGAAGAAAGAACACATTGCCCATGAAGAGGACCTTCAAGGCTATTTCATGAAGCGGATAGGTGACTATGTGCGCAGTAAAGGTAAAGAGGTGATGGGATGGGACGAGTTGACAAACAGCTTCATCCCCGAGGGAGCCGTTGTCTTCGGTTGGCAAGGGATGGGCAACGCTGCCCTGAAAGCTGCTGCGCAGGGACATCGTTTTGTGATGACTCCGGCCCGTGTGATGTACCTGATCCGTTATCAAGGACCGCAATGGTTTGAACCACTCACTTATTTTGGTAACAATACGCTGAAAGACGTTTATCAATACGAACCTGTGCAGAAGAATTGGAAGCCCGAATATGCTTCGTTACTGATGGGCGTACAGGCATCGTTATGGACGGAGTTCTGTAACCGTCCCGAGGATGTGGACTATCTCGTCTTCCCCCGTCTGGCAGCACTTGCCGAAGTGGGATGGAGTCGCCCGGAGCAGAAAAACTGGGCTTCGTTTCTGAAAGCGCTGGATCGTTATAACGAACACCTTGCCGTCAAAGGGGTGGGATACGCCCGTTCTATGTACAACATACAACATACGTCTACTCCGGTTGATGGTACATTGCAAGTGAAACTGGAGTGCATGCGTCCCGATGTGGAAATCCGTTATACAACCGATGGCGCCGAGCCGGGAGCAGCTTCTGCTCTCTATACTCAGTCGCTCACGTTCCGTACCGCACAGACCTTGAAGTGTGCCACTTTTGCCGATGGGCAGCAGATGGGAAAGACTCTCGTGTTGCCTTTGTCGTACAATAAGGCTACTGCGAAACCGGTATTCACCCGGGGGGCTTCCGGTGTTCCGGTTTTAACCAACGGAGTGCGTGGCAGCTTGAAACAAACCGATTCCGAATGGTGCTCGTGGACAGACAATGATAGTATTTCTTTTACGATAGATTTGCAAAAAGAAGAAAATATCCATACTTTTACGCTGGGTTCTATTACAGTGTACGGAATGGCTGTGCACAAACCGGAGTCCGTCAGTGTTACGTTGTCTTCGGATAACATTAATTTTACGGAAGTGGGAGAGAAGCGATTTACTCCCGAAGATATTTTCCGTGAAGGAACTTATGTGGATGATTTGAAATTCGATCTGGGAGCGGCAAAGGCCAGATATGTGCGCGTTACAGTTCGTGGAGCCGGAAAATGTCCTCCTGATCATGTGCGTCCCGGACAGGAAGCGCGCGTCTTTTTTGACGAAGTTATGATCGAATAGGATCCGTATTTACCTTTAAAAATCAAAGGGGGATATGTCAAAAGTCTTCTGTGGCGAGTTTCGACACATCCCCGAGAAAGATAATTGAATATTAAATACCTGATAAACAATGAACAAACCTATCAAACTAACCTTTCTACTGCTACTGGCCTGTCTGGTTATGGTACCCGCAAAGGCGCAGAAGACTCCCGAATGGCAGAGCCAATATGCGGTAGGCCTGAACAAGTTGGCCCCTCACACCTATGTGTGGCCTTACGCAGATGCTGCCGATGTGAAAAAAGGGGACTATGAACAGTCTCCCTATTATTTGAGCCTGAACGGCAAATGGAAATTCCATTGGGTGAAGAATCCCGACCTCCGTCCGAAAGACTTTTATAAACCTTCGTTCTATACCGGAGGGTGGGCAGACATTAACGTACCCGGAAACTGGGAGCGTCAGGGATATGGAACTGCTATTTATGTGAACGAGACTTATGAATTCGATGATAAGATGTTCAACTTCAAGAAAAATCCTCCTCTCGTACCGTCTGAAGAAAACGAAGTTGGCTCTTACCGCCGAACTTTCACTGTGCCTGCCGGATGGAAAGACCGCCGGGTGGTTCTCTGTTGTGAAGGTGTCACCTCTTTCTATTATGTATGGGTGAACGGTCATTTCCTCGGTTACAACCAAGGCTCAAAGACGGCAGCCGAGTGGGACATTACTGACAAGCTGGAAGAAGGCGAGAATACCGTCGCACTTGAAGTTTACCGCTGGAGTTCGGGCTCTTACCTGGAATGTCAGGATATGTGGCGTTTGAGCGGCATTGAACGTGATGTATATTTATATAGTACTCCGAAGCAGTACATTGCCGACTATAAAGTAAATGCCACCCTCGAGAAGGAGCGTTACAAAGATGGTATCTTCGGACTCGATGTTACCGTTGAGGGACCTGCCAATGGAGCGGTATTTGTAACTTATACTCTGAATGATGCAGCCGGACGTCCCGTACTTTCGGGCGAAATGCCTGTCAAATCACGTGGGTTGAGTAACTTCATCACTTTCGGTGAACAGCGCCTGAAAGACGTGAAGCCTTGGAGTGCCGAGCACCCCAATCTCTATACGCTCGTGTTGGAACTGAAAAATGCGGGAGGACGGGTGATGGAAGTTACCGGTTGCGAAGTGGGTTTCCGTACTTCGGAGATCAAGGACGGACGTTTCTGCATCAATGGTGTACCTGTGCTGGTGAAGGGAACCAACCGGCATGAACATTCGCAATTGGGACGTACTGTCAGCAAAGAGCTGATGGAGCAGGATATCCGATTGATGAAGCTGTACAATATCAATACCGTGCGTAATTCACATTATCCCACTCATCCGTACTGGTATCAGCTTTGCGATCGCTACGGACTTTATATGATCGACGAGGCCAACATCGAGTCGCATGGTATGGGCTACGGTCCTGCTTCGCTTGCTAAGGACAGCACTTGGCTGACAGCACACATGGATCGTACACACCGTATGTACGAGCGTTCGAAGAACCATCCTGCCATCGTCATTTGGTCGTTGGGTAACGAAGCCGGAAACGGAATTAACTTCGAACGTACCTATGACTGGTTGAAATCGGTAGAAAAGAATCGTCCCGTTCAATACGAACGTGCCGAGCAGAATTATAACACCGATATTTATTGCCGGATGTACCGCAGTGTCGATGAAATCAAAACCTATCTGGCACAGAAAGATATTTACCGTCCGTTCATTCTTTGCGAATACGTGCACGCCATGGGCAACAGCGTAGGTGGCCTGAAGGAGTATTGGGATGTGTTCGAAAATAATCCGATGGCACAAGGTGGTTGCGTGTGGGACTGGGTAGACCAGTCGTTCCGTGAGATAGACGCGAATGGGCGTTGGTATTGGTCGTATGGTGGGGACTACGGTCCCAAAGGAGTTCCGAGTTTCGGTAATTTCTGCTGCAACGGGTTGGTAAGCGCTGACCGTGTCCCGCATCCGCACTTGCTTGAAGTGAAAAAGGTTTATCAGAACATCAAGTGTACCTTGTTCAATAAGAGCAATCTGACCATAAAAGTGAAAAACTGGTTCGACTTCTCCAATCTGAACGAATATATCCTGCATTGGCAGGTGGTGGGCGATAACGGACAAACGGTCACAGAAGGAACAAAAGAAGTGAATTGTGCGCCACATGCTACAGTTGATGTGACATTAGGAAAAGTTGTCTTGCCTGCCAATGTGCGTGAAGGATATCTCAACCTGAGCTGGACTCGTAAAGAAGCTTCACCGATGGTGGGTACTCATTGGGAGGTGGCTTACGACCAGTTTGTATTGCCCGGAACAAAGAACAGTACGGCTTATCTGCCTGCCAAGGCCGGACAGACTGCTTTTACGTTGGATAAGGCGACTGGTGCTTTGAACTCTTTTACACTGGACGGGCAGGAATTGCTGGCAACTCCTGTTACACTGAGCCTTTTCCGTCCCGCTACGGACAATGATAACCGCGATCGCAACGGTGCTTATCTTTGGCGTAAATCCGGACTCGATCAGCTGAGCCAGAAAGTGGTGTCACTGAAGGAGAGCAAGAGTACCGCTACTGCACGCGTAGAAGTCCTGAATGCGAAGGGAACTAAAGTGGGGGATGCCGATTTCATTTACTCACTGAATGCTGCCGGGGCTTTGAAGGTGAAAGTGACTTTCCGTCCCGATACGGCTGTGGTGAAATCAATGGCACGCCTGGGGCTGACCTTCGAGATGAACGATACGTTTGGCAATGTGGCTTATCTGGGACGCGGTGATAACGAGACTTACGCTGACCGTATGCAGTCGGGCAAGATAGGGCTGTATCGGACTACTGCCGAAAGGATGTTCCACTATTACGTGACTCCGCAATCTACCGGAAATCGTACGGATGTCCGCTGGATGAAATTGGAGGATGAAGCCGGACAAGGAATCTTTGTCGATTCGAACCGTCCGTTCCAGTTCAGTGTCGTTCCGTTTACTGACGATGTGTTGGAGAAAGCCCGCCACATTAACGATCTGGAACGTAACGGCCGTATCACTGTTCATCTGGATGCCGAACAGGCAGGTGTAGGGACAGCAACCTGTGGTCCCGGTGTACAACCGCAATACCGCGTGCCGCTGACGGAGCAAAGTTTTGAGTTCACGCTGAGAGGGGTGAAATAGACAGAATATTTAACGTGGAATAGAAAAGGATACGGTTTACCACAGAGTTTCAGAGAGTTTCTAAGTTCTTGTTAATAGGATATTAAAGAGAGGAAAATCCTTTGTGAGAGACTCTGTGTTACTCTGTGGTAAATCAAACTTAAAACAATACATTTATGAAGAAACTTATTTTATCGACGGTTCTGCTTGCAGCTATCTGTACAGCCGGACAGGCCCAAAAAAAAGACGACTACTATGTGAAGCACGTGGAATTTCCGCAAGGTGCTACCCTTGAGCAGAAAGTCGATATGGCAGCACGTCTTGTACCTACTCCGCAACAGCTGGCGTGGCAACAGATGGAACTGACTGCTTTCCTCCATTTTGGTATCAATACTTTTACCGGGCGTGAGTGGGGAGACGGAAAAGAGGATCCCGCACTCTTCAATCCCTCCGAACTTGATGCGGAACAATGGGTGCGTTCACTCAAAGAGGCGGGTTTCAAGATGGCTATCCTGACCGCCAAGCATCATGATGGATTTTGCCTGTGGCCTACCAGGACTACTAACCACTCCGTGGCCTCTTCTCCTTGGAAAGGCGGAAAGGGTGATGTGGTGCGTGAACTCCGTGATGCCTGTGATAAATACGGTATCAAGTTCGGTGTTTACCTCTCTCCCTGGGATCGGAATGCATCTTGTTATGGGGATTCTCCGAAATACAACGAGTTCTTTATCGAACAGCTGACTGAACTGCTTACCAATTATGGTGAAGTACACGAAGTCTGGTTCGACGGAGCCAATGGTGAAGGTCCCAACGGAAAGAAACAGGAATATGACTGGACCGCCATCCTCTCTACCATCCGTCGTCTTCAATCCCATGCAGTGACTGCCATTATGGGTGACGATGTACGATGGGTAGGCAACGAGCGCGGACTGGGGCGTGAAACGGAGTGGAGTGCCACCGTATTGACTCCGGGCACTTATGCCCGTTGTGAAGAGCAGAACAAAGCGTTAGGTGTAAAAGCGACTTCCAAAGATTTGGGCGGACGCGACATGTTGGTCAATGCCAGGGAACTCTTCTGGTATCCTTCCGAGGTGGATGTATCGATCCGTCCGGGATGGTTTTATCATCAGCAGGAGGACGGTAAGGTGAAGAGCCTCAAGCATCTGACCGATATTTATTTCAAATCTGTGGGTTACAACTCAGTGTTGCTGCTCAATATCCCTCCCGATCGGCGCGGACGCATCAGCGATGCCGACGTTAACCGTCTGAAAGAGTTTGCCGACTATCGCAAAGAAATTTTTGCCGATAACCGTGTGAAAGGCGGATTGAAACCATGGGCTGCCAAACCGGGTGATACCCATACCTATCAGCTGAAACCGAAATCGGAAATCAACGTGGTGATGCTACGTGAGGATATCTCGAAAGGACAGCGTACAGAAGCTTTTACTGTCGAGGCACTGACTGCCGGAGGATGGAAGGAGATAGCCAAAGGTACTACCGTGGGTTATAAACGTCTGATACGTATTCCGGCTATCGAGGCCACTCAACTGAGAGTGAAGATTGACGCTTGCCGTCTGACGGCTAATATCAGCGAAGTGGCTGCCTACTATGCCCGTCCGTTGGAAGAGGCGTCTGCGAAAGAAAATTGGAACGATCTGCCTCGTGCTGCATGGAAACAAGTGACTGCCTCTCCGTTGGTGATTGATCTTGGAAAAGCCGTAGAGATGGCAGGTTTCGTATATGCTCCTGCCAATGCGGAAGCAAAGCCGACAATGGCTTTCCGTTATAAATTCTATGTAAGTATCAATGGTGAAGACTGGAAAGAAGTGCCGACTACCGGGGAGTTCAGCAACATTATGCACAACCCTGTTCCGCAGGCCGTTTCGTTCGGCAACAAGGTCAGTGCCCGCTACATCAAACTCGATGCCACTACACCGGACGCTACTCCGGCAAAGGTCGCTTTGAACGAAATCGGTATCCGTTTGCAGAAGTAAGTCGTTCCATTGAACAACTGCTCCGGGTTATCTGTTTGAATATAAGATATTAAACACTATTAGGTATGAAATTCTTTATTGATACGGCTAACTTGGAGCAAATCCGGGAAGCACACGATTTGGGAGTCTTGGACGGAGTAACGACTAATCCTTCTCTGATGGCTAAAGAGGGGATAAAAGGAGTCGGGAACCAACGGAAGCATTACGTGGAGATATGTAACATCGTGCAAGGTGATGTCAGTGCCGAAGTGATCGCTACTGATTACGAAGGAATGATTCGGGAAGGAAAAGAGTTGGCAGCCCTCAATCCCCACATTGTGGTGAAGGTGCCCTGCATTGCCGACGGCATCAAAGCCATCAAGCACTTTTCCGAACAGGGCATTCGCACCAACTGTACGTTGGTCTTTTCTGCCGGTCAGGCTTTGCTGGCTGCCAAAGCGGGAGCTACGTATGTTTCTCCTTTCGTAGGACGCCTGGATGACATTTGTGAAGATGGTGTCGGACTAGTTGCCGATATTGTGCGGATGTACCGTTTCTACAATTATCCTACTCAGGTGTTGGCGGCCTCCATCCGTAGCACCAAGCATATTATGGAATGTGTGGAAGCCGGTGCCGATGTGGCGACTTGCCCGTTGAGTGCCATTAAGGGGCTGCTGAATCATCCGCTGACAGATGCCGGGCTGAAGAAATTTCTGGAAGATTATAAAAAGGTAAATGGATAAGGATTTCTGGTAACAGATGAAGCTGGCTGTATTGAAAATACCGTTTTTCAATACAGCCTTTTTTATTTGGGCTAAACCTAAAGCCCATTCAGGTGTTATTTTGATAAAATGAACATGTTAAAATAAAGACGATAGTTATGATAGATTTAGGAAGTTGGATGAATAAGATCCTTATAGGTTGGGGAGTGGACCCGAAAATAGCGAATACCTTTGATGAAACGATTATTGCCATCCTGATGATTTTTATTGCGGTCGGACTGGATTATCTTTGCCAGGCCATTTTTGTGGGTGGAATAAAGCGTCTGGCACGGCGGACTCCTTATAAATGGGATACATTGATGGTCAAACATAAAGTGATTCACCACCTGATCCATATTCTGCCGGGTATTCTGATGTATATGCTTTTGCCTATGGCATTTGTACACGGAAAGACTTTGTTGCTGGTTTCGCAGAAAATTTGTGTTATCTATATGATCTTTGCCTTGTTACTGGCTCTCAACAGCAGTCTGCTGATGTTGCTGGATATACTCAATGGAAAAGAAAATTTGAAGAATCGTCCGATGAAAGGCTTTATTCAGGTATTACAGGTTCTTGTTTTCTTTATTGGCGGCATTGTGATTGTCTCCATAATTGTCGATAAATCTCCTGCTACGCTGTTCGCCGGGTTGGGGGCTTCTGCCGCTATTCTGATGTTAGTCTTTAAAGATAGCATTCTGGGGTTTGTGGCAGGTATTCAGTTGTCTGCCAATGATATGATACGTCCCGGTGACTGGGTGACCATCCCTTCAACCAATGCAAACGGCATTGTGGAAGAGATTACATTGAATACCGTTAAGATTCAGAATTTCGATAATACTATTTCTACCGTTCCTCCTTATTCTTTGGTAAACGGTTCGTTCCAGAACTGGCGAGGAATGACGGAATCCGGGGGACGGCGGGTGATGAAGAGCATTTTTCTTGATCTGACAACTTTGAAGTTCTGCACCCCCGAAATGCTTGATACCTTTCGCAAAGAGATACCTCTGTTGGCAGACTATCAGCCGGAGGAAGGAGTGGTGCCTACAAATTCGCAAGTATTCAGGGTATACGTAGAACGTTATCTTTGTAGTTTGCCTGTGGTAAATCAGGATCTCGACCTGATTATCAGCCAGAAGGAAGCTACTGAATACGGGGTACCTATCCAGATTTATTTCTTTTCCCGTAACAAGGTCTGGAAAGAATATGAACGTATCCAATCCGATATTTTCGATCATTTTTTTGCTATGGTGCCCAAGTTTGAACTGAAGGTATATCAATATTCGGATTGATTGGTTTCGAAATCGGTATATACAGGTAAGTGATCACTGTATCCTCCCTGGTATTTCATTCCGATGTAGGTGCGGAAAGGCTGCATGCCTCCGTATTTTTCATCTTTTATCAGAAGGAAAGGCAAGCGCAGTACGCTTGCCTTTTTTTCCTCGGTAAAAAGCGTACCGGAAGTATCAAGCAGCGTACCGGATACAATCAGGTGATCCAGCAATCCCCATTCACCCTGATATTTATAGGAACCGAAGTTACGGTTCTTGGCTTTTCGCGCCAGTAAGTGGTACAGTTGTTTATGGTGAGGATTCTTTTCGGGAGAAAGGGCTTTCAGGACTTGTTTTACAGATTTGTCAGTGGGATAATCATTAAAATCTCCCATAATAATCAATTTGGCAGAACGGCGGACACACATTAGGCTGTCTGCCGCATTTTTCAGTTTTTGTGCCGCAAAAAGGCGATAAGGTTCTGATTGATGTGCTCCGCCCGAGCGGGAGGGTAGATGTACCACCAATACATCCAGTGTATCACCTGTCAGCAATAATCCGCTGACGTGCAGGATATCCCTTGTCGGACGATGATTCTCAAAATTGCCGACAGGGATGGAAGAACAGGTAAGGAGTTTGAATCGGTCGCGTTGGTAAAGCAGTGCTACGTCAATACCTCGCTGATCAGGAGAGTGTGTCATCACATAACGATAATCTGCCTCCTTAAGTGGAGAATAAAGCGTGAGATCGCGCATAACCGTATCATTTTCCACTTCACACAATCCTATCAATACCGGAAAGTTCCATTCTCCGACTGCTGCAAGAGTGCGGGCCACATTATCTATCTTCTTTTTATATCGGCTATAGCTCCAATGCCGGAGCGAATGGGGCAGAAACTCCCTGTCATTTTTGAGTGAATCGTGCCGGGTATCGAAGAAGTTTTCGGTATTCCAAAAGACGACACGAAAAGGAGGCTGATTTTGTGCAGAAAGAAAAAGTGAAGTGGAGGAAATCAGCAATAAAAAGAAAAGACGGAGCATAGATTTTAGTTCTCGTTTTGATTCACCACAGAGCACACAGATTTTTAATTTTAGAATTATCAAGTGAATTCTTCTTTGTGTCCTCTGTGGTGAAATTGATTTAGTTCTTTGCCGGAATATGTGCCAATACATCCAACAGATGCTTCCAGAATTTATCTACTGAAGGAATATGCATCCGTTCGTCCGGAGAGTGGACTCCTGTCAATGTAGGACCGAAGGAAATCATGTCCAATGCAGGATATTTATCAAGGAATAAACCACATTCCAGTCCGGCGTGAATTGCTTTCACTTTGGCATCTACACCGAACAGACGTTTATATGACTCTTCAGCTACTTTCAGGATTTCTGAGTCCGGATTGGGTTTCCATCCGGGATATCCGTCACCCCAAGTCACTTGCGCGCCTGCCAAAGTAAATACTGCACGTACAGTGTTGGCTACATCGTCGCGTGAAGAAAGAATGGAACTGCGCTGGCTGGTTTCGA
The DNA here is from genome assembly GCF_019633765.1 of Bacteroides sp. 11BF. Taxonomy (NCBI): domain Bacteria; kingdom Pseudomonadati; phylum Bacteroidota; class Bacteroidia; order Bacteroidales; family Bacteroidaceae; genus Bacteroides; species Bacteroides sp. 11BF. The sequence goes on along the minus strand of NZ_JAFKPJ010000012.1, from coordinate 35,781 downwards.
TACGGATAGTATTTTCCGGTTTCATCTTGACAGATGCCAGATTGGTCGATGTTTCCACCAGACCCGGGATGTCATGGCTCATGGCATAAACTCCGTGCGGGCAGGCATACAACGAAGTGATCAGGCGATAGGCTGTACTTGGGTCGATAGCCCAGTCACGACGAGGTTCCGTTTCAAGAAGAATACTCAGATCCGGTTCTATCTTATGAAGTTCGTCTTCTATTTCTGCAATAAAGACATTCAAGGCTGTGCGCACATCGTGCTTATAATGTTCCGGTACGGAGAATACAGCTGAAGCTTCACGCGGAATGGCATTTCGCAGGTTACCTCCGTTGAATTCGAAGAGGAAGAAGTCTTCCTGATAAGTATTCTGTATCAGGTACAGGAAGCGATTCAGAATCTTGTTGGCATTGCCGCGTCCCAGATGGATATCTCCACCGGAATGCCCGCCTTTCAGACCTTTCACGGTGATATGGAAGCAAAGGTGGCTGATGGGTGTCATCACCGTTTCGTATTTGAATTGGGCAACCGAGTCGATACCACCTGCACAACCGATGAAAAGTTCACCTTCATCTTCCGAGTCGAGGTTTAATAGGATTTCCCCGTTCATGAACCCCTCTTTCAGGGCAAAAGCACCGGTCAGACCTGTTTCTTCATCTACAGTGAACAGGCATTCGAGAGGACCGTGCTCAATGCTGTCGTCGGCCAGAATGGCCAACTCAGTAGCTACACCGATACCGTTGTCAGCCCCCAGAGTTGTTCCTTTTGCCTTCATCCATTCCCCGTCAATCTCCGTTTCGATAGGGTCGGTCAGGAAGTCATGCTCCGTATCGTTATTCTTTTCGCACACCATGTCTACGTGTGATTGCAAGATCACTGTCTTTAGGTTTTCTTTACCCGGAGTAGCCGGCTTCTTGATAAGTACATTACCGGCTTCGTCCACTTTTGTCTCTAAATTATATTTTTCTCCGAACGCTTTTAAATAAGCGATTATCTTTTCTTCCTTCTTTGAAGGACGGGGCACCTGGCAGATTTCGTTGAAGAAGTGAAATACGCCGGCCGGTTTCAGTTCTGATTTTTCCATTCTCTTTTCTTTTTATGGAATTAAAAATTCAATTTTAACCCCTTATTGCTAAATATGGTTAATTTGCTTGCGAATTTTGAACCCGTTTCTCTTTTTTTATGGTAAAAAAGGAGGCTTAGTCAGTACAAAAGTCTATATTTGCACCCACAAAATTAATAGAAATGCTCTATACAATACTGATAACTCTGTTAATAGTTGCTATTTGCCTTGGTTTATTAGGCATAAAAGTCTTCTTTACAAAAGGCGGAAAATTTCCCAACGGGCACGTCAGCGGCAATAAAGCGTTAAGGGAGAGAGGTATAAGTTGTGCACAGTCTCAAGATCGGGAAGCACAAAAGAAACGGCGCTTTTCTATTGATGAAATTGAGAAAACCTTAAACGATAGTATGAACTAATTAATTAAAAAACTATATTTTACAAGTATGAAGAGAATGAATTACCTCATTAACGGATTTGCTGCTCTTGCATTCCTCTTTCTTTTTTCACAATGCGCTGGTAAAGCCGACAATGCTGCTGCTCCTGCTGCTTCCGGAAATGCAAATGCCACTTCTGGTCTGAAAATCGCTTATGTAGAAGTAGATACATTGTTGTCTCAATATAATTTCTGCAAAGATCTGAATGCTGATATGATCAGTAAGGAAGAGAACAGCCGTATGGTATTAAATCAAAAAGCTAACGAACTGCGTAAATCACAGCAGGAATTCCAGAAGAAATATGAAAGCAATGCTTTTATTTCTCCGGAAAGAGCACAACAGGAATATGCACGCTTAGGTAAATTGGAGCAGGATTTGCAGGCATTGCAAAACAAACTGGCTACTGAAATGGCATCTGAAAATGCTAAAAACAGCCAGATTCTGCGTGACTCTATCAATGCTTTCCTGAAAGAATACAATAAGACTAAAGGTTATAACCTGATTATCAGCAATACCAGTTTTGATAATCTGTTGTATGCCGACAGCACACTGAACATCACAAAAGAAATTGTAGACGGACTTAACGCAAGATATGCTCCTGTGGGTAAGAAGTAAAATCCGGTTTATCATATTATGAAATAGGAGAGGCAATTCTGAAGAGGATTGCCTCTTTTTGTCTTTAAGATTATCTCTCGATTTATAGCTGTCCGTTCGATATTTTATATTACTTTGCAACAAGAGTGAAAAACAGAATACAAATGAGAAATCATTGGAGTGAAAAAATACGAAGATACCTACAAAGTCCTTATCCGGTTGTGTATCAAAGATGGAAGGTGGTATTGATTTCTTCGTTGGTCGTATTCCTTATATTACTGGTTTTACAGCCTTTCGGAATATCGGGCATTGAGGGGCATAAGTTTTGGATACTTTTGGGCTTTATGGGTGTGACAGCAGTATTTCTGAGCATCCCCGTGTATCTTTTTGCCTGTCTGTTTCCGGAGTTTTACAAAGAAGAGGGGTGGACTGTATGGAAACAGATAGTCAATCTGTTGATGGTAATCTTATTTATTGCTGTCGGTAACTGGCTTTATTCAACATTTGTTTTTGGCTGGGGGCTGCGTTGGGATGTCTTTTGTGTTTTTGCATTGTTCACTTTGGTTATCGGACTTTTCCCTACAGTACTTTTCATTTTATTGAATCAAAACAGGTTGTTGGCTATCCATTTAGAGGAAGCGACGGAGATGAATCTCCATTTACAGCGGCCGGTATCTGCGACGGAATCTATAGAGACAACTGAAATAGTTTCTTTGCTTTCGTTCCAGGGCGGTACCAGGGAATCTTTGGAATTGGACTCTAAGGACTTGTTGTATATAGAGTCCGATGGAAACTATATCCGGGTGAACTATCAGAAAGGAGGCAGAAATATGCAGTGTCTGTTGCGGACGACCATGAAGCAGGCGGAGGAAGTAACCGGTGGGTCTCCGTTGGTGGTGAAGTGCCACCGTGCTTTTCTGGTCAATCTCCGTAAGGTGGTAAAGGTTAGTGGAAATTCACAGGGCTACCGTTTGCTTTTGGAAGGTTATCCGGAAGAGATACCTGTATCACGGGCCTATTCCAAACAGGTTAAAGAACTGATAGAAACTATAGTCGGCAAATAACCGTTGGTCACAAAAAGATGCAGTTCGTCACATAGGACGAGCTGCTTGTCACATATTCGGGCTGTCTGTCCCGGATATTTTTTTGCTTGGAACCGATCCTTTATGTTTGCCGGTGAAAATGTTAGTAAACAGACCACAATGAAGAGATTCTATGTAACAGTGATTGGAAGCTTGATGCTTCTCCCGGTTTCACTCGTAGCCCAAAACGTAACTACGGATACCATTTTTTTCACGACTTTAGGTGATAGTATATTGTTGGACGAGGTAGTCGTTAAAGCACATAAAACTCCCAGAGCCAACAGCCGCTGGAGTGATTTGCGACCGGTCGATCTGGTAACGGTAGGAGGAGCTAACGGAGATTTATACTGGGCTTTGCAAACCCTTCCGGGGGCTCAAATTCAGGGTGAAAGCGGTCGTCTGCTGGTGCGTGGAGGGAGCAGTAACGAAACACAGACCTATATAGACGGCATGCATGTGTTGAATCCTTATACTACAACCGGAGCGGATACTCCTGCACGAGGACGCTATTCCACTTTTATGTTCAGTGGTGTCAATCTGGCTTCCGGCGGACAGTCACAGGAGTATGGAGAGGCCTTGTCTGCTGTACTTCCTCTGGAAACCAAGGACCATAGTACGGTCAATAAACTGGGAATGAATGTTTCTACCGTCGGGTTGGGAGGAGGTGGTACGCGGGTTTTCGGGCACTCTTCACTTTCGCTGAATCTCGATTATCAGAATCTGTCACCTTATTATCGGGTTTATCCTTCCCGGACTGATTTCAAGCAGCCATACGGTATGTTTTCCGGTGCTGCCCAATATCGGTACACGCCGGATGAAAGGACTGTATTCAAATTATATGCAGGGTATGACCGTACTTCCTTTTCGAATTATGCAGATGCAGACCGTCATCTCTTCGGTTTGGGTGAAAACAATGTTTATCTGAACACTACCTTCCGCAAACGTGCCGCTTCCGGTTGGAATTGGTTTTTCGGGGCTGCGTATTCTTTTTATGACCGGCGAGTGGGAGGTGCAGTGACAGGCGGGGATGCATGGAGTGAGCGGCAGCAGGAACTTCATTTGAAAGTCAGGTCCTTCCGGCAATTTACTCCTTGGCTACGTCTGGACGCGGGAGTTGAAACTTTTATCCGGTCATATCGGGATTATTATCGGTTTGAGTTGCTCTATGATGAAAACCGTATGTACCCCATGATCTGTGCAGGATTTCTTTCGTCCATTTTTTATCTGTCGGAACACTTCAAAACAGAACTGTCTTTCCGTCCGGAGTATGTTTCATTGAACCGGCGGATGAACTGGTCTCCCAGAGCTGCTGTCAGTTATGCGTGGAATCGTTTGTCAATCTCGGTTGTGGCAGGACAATACACTCAATTACCGGAAAATAAATACCTGATAAAAAACACTGCTTTGCCCTCTAATATCTGTAGGCAGACTCTCTTCAGTCTCCAATACGAACAGAGCGGGCGATTTTACAAAGCGGAGTTTTATTATAAAAATTATAAAAGGCTGGAATTGTCTGTTCCGCAAGGTATGGTTCCCGATGGATACGGACATAGTAAAGGCATTGACCTATATTTTTGTGACAATGCCTTATGGAAGAATTTTGAATACCGTTTGTCCTATTCTTATAATCTTTCAAAACGGAAATACCGGGAATATACTGAACTGACCGTCCCGCAATACGCTACCCGTCATAATGTGTCATTGGTACTGAAATACAGTGTTCCCCGTCTGCGAACCATCTTCAGCGTGACCGACCGGTTGGCAAGTGGGCGTCCTTATCATAATCCGGAACTGCCGGGGTTGATGAATGATGAAGTAAAACCCTGTCATTCTCTCGATTTGGGTATCACTGTGCTGGCGAGTAAGAAGGTTATCGTACATGCCTCTGCCACTAATCTGACGGGGCGTAAAAACGAATATGGACGGATTAACGGACAGGCCGTCCGTGCTTCCAGTGACCGTTTCTTCTATCTGGGAGTTTATATCACTTTAGGTAAGAAAGTAGCTTATGATGTTTCTAATTTTTAAATATTTACCATTATGAAGACAATGATTATTTTGCTGTTTGCAGTATTAACGAGTGTGTCCGTAACGGGTCAGAATCTGACATTGATTGTCAAAGACGTGGAGCATGTGGACGGATCTGTTTACGTGGCTATCTATTCTTCCAAACCGACCTTTATGAAGAAGCCTGTTTTCGGTTTTCGAGTAGGAGTGAAGGACCGGACGATAGAGATACCCTGTAAGGGAATTCCTGCCGGTACTTATGCGATTTCCCTATTTCAGGATGAAAATGAAAACGGGAAGTTGGATACCGGTGCATTCGGGCGTCCTTTGGAAAAGTTCGGGTTCAGCAATGATGCCGAAGGAGTCTTGGGAGCTCCTTCGTTTGAAAAATGCTGTTTTGAACTCAAACGGGACACTACGATGGTTATTCATTTAAAGTAGTGTATCATTCGGTTTCAATTGCTGATGCAAGTGAAAGGTAGAGAGGAAACTTTGAAAAAGGGGAGCTCTTTTTTATTTAGAGAGCTCTTTCTCCTCTTCCTGCGGAATGCGAAAAGCTGTATAAAGTTCCAATATAGCTGCTATGGTGAGGCAGGCAATCCATTCGTTGCCGCGTGTGGTGAACATGAATGCACCTGTCAGTATCAATGCCAATGCGCCGAATATCTGTTGAATGCGCAGGCGGCGGAGTGTTTTGCTTTTTGCCCGGAGCGGAGTGTTGACCTGAGCCAATGCCACAAAGCCTGCCCCGATGGTATATATATAAGGTGCATACACCCATCCGGTGATAAAGACGGCAGCTCCTACGAGAGCCATCACGGCGCCTACGGCGAAAAGTGCGGGTATCAGTTGTTTCATTCGTTCTCGTCAAATACGTAAATGTCTTCGTTGGGCTTTTTCATCAGATATTTTTCGCGCGCTATCTGTTCGATGGCTTCAGGATTGGTGCTCAATTCGTTGAGGCGCTCCGTGTTTTCTTCATACTCTGCGCGGTATTTATCAATCTCTCCCTGCAAGCGGCTGATTTCGCGTGCATAGCCGATGCGGCGGATCATACTGTTTTCGTCCAGAAAGCCGATGATGACTCCGAATGCCAAGACGGTGATCCAGTATTTATGTCTGCCTATAAACTCCCAGATTGTGATTAATTTGCCCATGATTTTCTCATTAATTCCAGATGCAAAGATAAAACTAATAACTTAAAACGTAGCATTTCCGCTCTAAAACTTATTCCGCTTCCTTTTTTCTCCTTGCACTTTTTTGCGTACATTTGCACAAACTCAAAAAACAGAGATCATCCGGAATATGGAAAACTATATCGTATCCGCCCGTAAGTATCGTCCTTCCACCTTTGAGTCGGTCGTGGGGCAACGGGCACTGACCACTACACTGAAAAATGCTATCGCCACCCAGAAACTGGCGCATGCTTATCTGTTCTGCGGACCGCGCGGAGTGGGTAAAACTACTTGTGCACGTATTTTTGCCAAGACCATCAACTGTATGAATCTTACGGCAGATGGCGAAGCCTGCAACGAATGTGAGTCGTGTGTCGCTTTCAACGAGCAACGCTCGTACAACATTCATGAACTGGATGCGGCGTCCAACAACTCGGTAGACGATATCCGCCAACTGGTGGAACAGGTGCGTATTCCACCACAGATAGGTAAGTATAAAGTGTATATCATTGACGAGGTACACATGCTGTCGGCCTCGGCTTTCAACGCCTTCCTGAAGACATTGGAAGAACCTCCCCGCCATGCCATTTTCATTTTGGCTACAACGGAGAAGCATAAAATCCTTCCCACCATTTTGTCGCGTTGTCAGATTTACGATTTTAACCGTATCAGTGTGGATGATACCGTGAATCATCTGTCTTATGTGGCATCGAAAGAAGGAATCACGGCCGAACCTGAAGCCTTGAACGTGATTGCGCTCAAAGCCGATGGAGGTATGCGTGATGCACTTTCCATTTTCGACCAGGTAGTAAGTTTCACCGGAGGTAATATCACCTACAAGAGTGTGATTGAGAATCTTAATGTGCTGGATTATGAATACTATTTCCGCCTGACAGACTGCTTCCTTGAAAATAAGGTAAGTGATGCTTTACTATTGTTCAACGATGTACTGAACAAAGGATTCGACGGTAGCCATTTCATCACCGGACTTTCATCACACTTCCGTGATTTGTTGGTGAGCAAAGATGTTGCTACACTCCAGTTGCTTGAGGTAGGTGCCAGTATCCGCCAACGTTATCAGGAGCAGGCACAGAAGTGCACATTGCCGTTCCTGTACCGGGCCATGAAACTTTGCAATGATTGTGATATGAACTATCGCGCCAGCAAAAATAAACGTCTGTTGGTGGAACTGACCTTGATACAGGTTGCTCAGCTTACCGTTGAGGGGGATGACGGCAGTGGTGGGCGTGGCCCTAAACAAGCCATAAAACCCGTCTTCACGCAACCCGCCGCTGCACAGCAGCCTCAGGTAGCACCTGCCGCTTCGCAATCTCAGAGTACGAATGTCGCTGCACCTGCTGCTCCGCAGGTTGCACCCCAGCAAGCCACTGCCTCTCCGGCTGTCAACATACGTCCGGGCGGAGCGGTTTCTCCACCGGGAGCTATGCCCGATGCGGTACGGATGGCGCAGTTTAAAGAAGAAAAGAAGATTCCTGTGATGAAGAAATCCAGTCTCGGACTTTCCATCAAGCATCCTCAGAAGGAGGAAGAGCAGCAGGGATCGGGAGCCGTCCATACTGTCCAGGCGCAAACACAGCAGATTGAAGAAGATTTCATCTTCAATGAACGCGATTTGAATTATTACTGGCAGGAATACGCCGGACGTATGCCGATAGAACAGAAAGCGATTGCCATGCGTATGCAGAACATGCGTCTGTCATTGCTCAATGATACGACTTTTGAGGTGGTGGTAGACAATGAAATCATTGCGAAAGATTTCACGGCACTGATTCCCAACATACAAGCATATTTGCGTGGTTCATTAAAGAACCGCAAAGTGACAATGACCGTTCGTGTCAGCGAAGCGACGGAGAATGTACGTGCCGTTAGCCGTGTGGAAAAATTCCAGATGATGGCACAAAAGAACAGCGCATTGTTGCAACTGAAGGAAGAGTTCGGTTTGGAACTGTATTAAGGAAAGCAACCATCCGTTTTTTTGCAAGAAATACAGGTTTCTGTGCAACGTTCCGGATACTTGTTACGTCTAATAGCTATAATCAAAAAATAGAATGAATATGAAAACAATTCGTAAGAGAGGGATCAGTGCATTTCTTTTTCTGTCTTTGTTGATGTCGGCAACGTTGGTAAGTGCCCAAGGAGCGATTGTGGCAAGTGGTAAATACATAACGAAGAACGTTAAAGTGTCGGGATTCGACCGGATTCAGCTGAAAGGAAGTCCGACCATTGAATACACACAGTCGTCGGGAGGAACCAAGGTTCAGGTTACAGGATCGGACAATCTGGTTGATTTGATAGAATGCCGGGTAGAAGGAAGTACGCTGATAGTGAATATGAAGCCACATACCAATATTTCTTATGGTAAAGCGGGACGGCTGAAAGTCCTGGTTTCCAGTCCGTCTTTAAGAAGTGCTTTCCTTCAGGGGTCGGGCGATATCTATTTAGGTAATCTGAAGGCAGAAGAACTTGAGGTATCATTGGCCGGTTCGGGAGACATCGTTGCGGGAGATGTAACATGCAATGGTGATTTTTCTGCTTTGTTGAAAGGTTCCGGAGATATTGATGTGAAAGGACAGATTCGTGCTAAAAGTGTGAGTCTGACTTTGCAGGGTTCGGGTGACTTGAATGTTGTCGGTGTTACCGGGAGCGAAATCAGTGCAATGCTTCAGGGATCAGGTGATCTGAAAGTAAGAAGTGCTTATACCACATCGACCGTAACGGCAAAATTGAGCGGATCGGGTGATATGGATGTATTGGGTATCCGTGCCAATAATGTGGCGGCACAATTGGCCGGTTCGGGTGATATGACTCTGTCCGGTTCTACCCGCGATGCTACATTGGTGCTGAGCAGGTCGGGAGAACTTAATGCGCGTAAGTTGGATGCAGAGAATGTAACAGCCCGTGTCAACGGTTCCGGAGATATTACCTGTGTAGCTACAAAGACACTTGTGACTAATATTCAAGGAAGCGGTGAAATTTCATACAAAGGAAATCCGAGTGTGCGGTCGACAGGTAAGAATCACCTGAACAGACTTTAAACACTTTGTATCCTACCTGTCGGGTAGAATACACGAAACGCCCCTTAACAATATATGTTATTCCGATTACATATATTGTTAAGGGGCGTTTCATATATTGTTATTTCATAGGGGTATATATTGGATCAAGATTCCTGTGAGGTAAGCCGAAATAGGAACGTCCCGCATTTGACCGGATGTTATCTATATATAAACGTGTTTGGAGGAAGATAAGGACAGTAAATAAAAAAGAGTCATAGCTAATGCCAGAATGGTAATCCTATAATAGAAAGATTTCATCAAAGGTGATTTTACATTGATAAAGATTAAGTGAAACACCTAAATGTAGGTATTGTGTTTGCATATAGATACAATATTATACCTAAATTTTGGTATTGTCCCCGCTGTGGGTATATTGTACTTTTGCAAGCTAATAGAAAGTGAGATGATTCGTAAAATTGCGTATATACTTTTTTTATTTATAATTTGCTGTAATGTGTCTCGTGCGTGGGGGCAGACGTTTGTATTCCGGGGTACTGTATTGGATGAACAAACTCATAAAGCATTGGATTATGCCACCATTCAGTTGTTTGTGGAGAAACAGTTTGCTTATGGCGGAATAACAGATGCAAACGGACATTTTGAACTTCTTCATATCAAGCCCGGGACCTATCGGATCGTCGTATCTTATTTAGGGTATGATTCTACCGAAAAAGAGATTAAAGTGCTTGGAAATACTTCAGAAATCTTTCATTTAAAGCCCTCAAACATGGCGTTGAACGAAGTGGTAGTGACTGCTTCCGAATCAAAGCGTGCTACCAGTGCTTCCATAGTCGACCGTACTGCCATGAAACATCTTCAACCCAGCAGTTTCAGTGATTTGATGGAACTGATACCCGGGGGAAAATCGGCTGATCCTCAGATGGGACAGGCCAATCTGATTCGTATACGTGAAACGGGTAAGACGGAAGATATCTCTTCATTGGGAGTTGGATTTTACATTGATGGTATTTTTCAGAATACGGATGCCAATCTGCAGTATATGCCGAGTAGCACTTCTGCTGTAAATGCGACGAGTACGATGTCAAAGGGACTGGATATGCGTACCATTCCGACTGATAATATTGAAAAGGTGGAGATCATTCGTGGTATTCCCTCTGTAGCTTATGGTAACGTGGCAAACGGCGCTGTGATTATCCAGCGTAAAACCAGCGAAAGTCCGTTATCTGCACGCTTCAAGGCTGATAAGACCAGCAAACTGTTTTCAGTGGGCAAAGGATTCCGGTTGGACGGGAACGGACGTTATGTTTTGAATGCCGATTTGAGTTATCTGGATTCAAAAATAGATCCGCGCAACAGCGTGAAAAACTATACCCGTCTCACAGCCTCCACCCGTCTGGATGGAAAATGGTTATGGAATGAACGTAATATTCATTGGAATATCAGTACCGACTATACCGGATCGTTTGATGATGCGAAGCGGGATAAAGATGCAACCGTAAAGGAGGACTCTTATAAATCAGACTTCAGTAGTTTGAAGATGGCAGGAAAATGGAACCTGAAATTCCCTAACCATTCGTGGATTCGTGAGATTAGCGCGGCAACTTCTGTCAGTTGGCAGTGGGAGAAGATGCGTGAAACGAAATCTGTGTCTCTGAATCGTCCGGCCGCTATTGCTACTCAGACAGAGACCGGAGAATCTGATGGCATCTATCTGCCTTATAATTATGTGGCGCAGATGGAGATTGACGGTAAACCTTTATATGTTACGGCTTCTGCCCGTACGCAATTGGCTTTTCCACTGGGGATGCTGCAAAATGCAATGAATATAGGGGTGGAATGGAATTATCAGAAGAATTTGGGAGAAGGCCAGGTATTCGATGTGACACGGCCCATCAGTGAAAGTTTGAGTACACGTCCGCGCCGTTTTAAGGACATACCGGGGCTGCAACCTTTCGCCTTCTATGCCGAGGAGGTGTTGAATCTTCCTGTAAATAGACATAAATTGGCTTTTACGGCCGGTATCCGCTTGCAGTCCTTATTGGGGCTGGACACTAAATATAAGATGCAGGGTAAGATATATCCCGATCTCCGTCTGGACTTGCAATGGAGTTTGCCGGTATCAAACGGATGGAATGTTGCCTTTTCGGGAGGTTTGGGCTGGATCAGCCGTATGCCGACCACCGCACAGCTATATCCGGATTTTAAGTATGTAGACTTGATCCAGCTGAATTATTACCATACTAACCCGGATTATCGCCGTATCAATATGATGACGTATAAATGGGATAATACAAACTATCAGTTGGAACCGGCACGTAACATGAAATGGGAAGTGCGGGCCGACGTCAGCTATAAGGGAAACCGTCTGTCGATGACTTATTTCCGCGAACGGATGAACAATGCTTTTGATGATATCACTTATTATAAATCATTGGCGTATAAGCTATATGATCCTGCAAGTATCGACGGCTCAGCTTTGACGGCTCCTCCCCAACTTTCTCAGTTGACTTATGCAAATGAATATAATCTGGATGTGTATTCCACACAAGGCAATGTAATGAAGGTGCGTAAAGAAGGAGTGGAGTTTCAGTTCGCTTCCAAACGAATCGAATCGCTCAAGACCCGCGTCACTATGTATGGAGCCTGGATAAAGACAGTTTATAATTCGGACTCTCCCAAATATAAGGCCTCTTCTATATTGTTGGACAACAAACAGTTGAAATATGTGGGGTTGTATAATGGGGACAACGGAACAGAAAGCCAGGCATTCAATACGAACTTTATGTTTGATACCTATATACAGCGTTTGGGGCTTACTTTCTCCACGTCGGCACAATGCACTTGGTATACCAACAGACGGAACTTGTGGAATAACGGCGTGCCGGTAAGCTATATCGATCAATCCGGTGAAACGCATCCGTTTCGCGAAGAAGATAAAAACAATATTCAGTTACAGCATCTGGTGGAGAAATATTCAGCCACTTATTTTGAGCGTACTACTGTGCCTTTTTATATGGATATCAATCTGAAGGCGAGTAAACGGATCGGTAAGTATCTGAATCTGGCTTTTTATGTAAACCGGCTTTTGGGTATTTATCCTGATTATACGTTACGGGGCGTACTGCAACGGAGAACGTCCGAATCGCCTTATTTCGGCATGGAAATGAACTTGACTTTTTAGTAAATGAATAATAAAACAAAATAGAAATGAAGATGAAAAAGAATCAATTGACAATCGCAATCCTTTTTGCGACAATGCTGGGATTTACCGCATGTAGTGATGATGACAAAGTGAGCATATCCACTGTAGGTATTACCACTACTGTAGATACAACCATCGAGGGTCTGCAACTGACCGGTGGGACCTATACTTTTGAAAATGTAAATACATCTGTCAAGACAGACATTGCCTATCCGGCTCAAAGTATTGAATTGGCGGACGGGTTGTATAATGTAACTTTCATTGGTAAGGGAACTTACTCACAGAATGGAACTCCGGTGGAAGTCGATGTACAGGGAGTGCAACAGAATGTGGCCGTATCCGGAGGGTCATACAAGTTGGAACTGAAAGTTCATGTACTCAATACAGGTGACCCCGATTTTGTGATTGCCGAGATATTTATTCCCGGAACCTATAATGAGGCAGGCAAGCAATATAATGGCGACCAGTATGTACGTATCTATAATAACTCGGATAAAGTTTTGTATGCGGATGGATTGATATTTATGGAATCACAATTCCAAACTACCCAGAAATATCAGTCGGTAGATCCGGATATTATGAATGAAGCTATTGCGGTAGGCTCTGTTGTAGCGGTGCCGGGCAGCGGAACAGATTATCCGGTACAACCGGGAGAGTCCTTTATCCTTTGTGACAATGCGATCAATCATAAAGAGGCTAATCCGAATTCTATAGATTTAAGTAAAGCCAATTTTGAGTGGTATATTGAATCGAAGCAAGATGTGGATAATCCGGCTGTTCCCAATCTGGATGTTTATTATTGTTATTCCAAAACTATCTGGGTGTTGAATAAACAGGGAAATCGCGCCTATGCTATCGGCAGATTACCCAAAGGCATGACTAAAGAAAAGTATATTTCAGACTATGCATACAACTATACGTATATCATGCAAAATGGAACAGCCAGTAAACCGCAAAGCAAATATAAGTTCCCCAATGAGTGGGTGATTGATGCTGTAAATGTAGGTGCTTCCAATGAATGGCAGTGGAATGTTACCTCTACCGGGTTGGATATGGGGCATACTTATATCGGTGTGAACAATACCGTTGCAGAAAACATCGGAAAGTGCGTAATGCGTAAAGCTGCCTATAAGGATGGTGATCGGGAAGTATTGCAGGATACAAATAACTCTACCGTTGATTTTACACCTGCGGCTACTCCGAGCCTGTTTAACAAATAATTGAATCCATCCTATTGATATATAAATCTTTATTATTCATGATGCGAATCCGAATTATCATTACGTTGCTGATTGCTTTATTTGTGGAGAGTCGGCAGGAAGCCTTCGGGCAGACTGCCGACACACTCTCCCTGTCCGATAAGGTGATCCGTACCGCTTCATTCGCGACCGGATTTCGTGGTGAGGTATGGCGGAATCCGGCACTTTATTATTACTATACTCCGTATACATGGACAAGGCTGGACGTAAATGGAGCTTATCATGATAAAGGAAAAGCATCTTTGAAACAGGAAGGTGATAAGGATACCCGTATCGGGGTAGATGTCAACTCCTTCGTCATTCTTTCGGAACGTGATCGTGTATTCGGTTCAGCAGGATACAGAAGTGAGAAGCAGGAGAATGTGTTATGGAATGAAAATATAGACTGGAAACTGATCGCTCCTTACGTGACCGGTGATTCCATTGGCGGTTTCCTGAAAGGAGAAACTTATTATTTCAATGGAGGTTACGCCAGTGAGTCGGGTTCCTGGACGTGGGGAATCACCGGTGGTTACAGGGCGTCTCATAATTATCGGGATAAAGATCCGCGTCCGCGTAATACAGCTTCCGATCTCTCTTTTGCTTTGGGAGCAGGATATCGTCTGGGGACATATCGTTTGGGAGTTTCCGCAGATTTCCGGCTTTATCAACAGAAAAGTGAGATTTCATTCCTTGCAGATAAAGGTTCCACTTCGGTATACCATATGTTGGGATTGGGCATGGATTATGTGCGTTTTGCCGGAAACCAGACCGGAACGAAGCATCAAGGCACCCGGTGGGGAGGAAGCATAGGCATTCTGCCGGCTGATACGGAGAAGGGGATATCGACCACAGTCTCAATTGACCGTATGTCGATGGACAAGAAATTGAGCAATGCCAATAATCTCACTTTGCTGGAATTGAATACGACTGATTTGAAAGGGAACGTGACTTGGATGCGGGAACTTCAGCAGGCAGAACATCTTGCAGTGAAACTGGATGCAGGCTATACAGTCCGTAAAGGAACGGAGAATATTTACGGAGAGGCGGGCGGAAGCTCCTATGGAGCATTAATCAGCACATCTCCGGGAATGAAGGTCACGAATAGTAGGATTGCCGTAAGTGGTTTGTGGGAGAAGCTTTTGACTGATAAAGGTGTATGGGGAGGAGCAATTGTTCCAAACATAATCTACCATCGGTTGGAGACGGATTACAACGCCGTATCCCGGTTTGTTCACCTGTCTGCTCTGGAGGGTTCTTTGCGTGCCCGTTTGCAGTATCAGAAGAGGCAGCTGCGATTGACCGCAGAAGCTAACGGTGGATATTATGCCAATTTATCGGCTGAATATTCTTTACCGGGATTGGATGCCGCGAAGTCGTCCGCCCAGACTTTGTTGGCGAATATTGACTATTTATCTGATAGCTATAGTATGGTAGGGATTCGTCTGCAAGGGGATTATCCTATCATGAAACAGTATAACCTATCTTTGTCTGTTCAATGGCAGACTGCATATTATAAAAAATGCGGAACGGCCCAGTATGCCGCTTGTTCACTGGGCATCTTTTTCTGAAAAATAAAAACAGTTAGCATATGAAAATTAAGTTTATGGTCGCTGCAACCTTAATGGCAGCTTTAGTAACTACTACTTCTTGTGGAAACAGTAACAAACAGAGTCAGTCCGAAAAAACGGAGCAGGCGGCTCCGGCGGCATTGAGCGTCGATAACCTGCTGGCGCATGCCGATTCACTGGCTAACCGGGAGGTGACTATAGAAGGAATCTGCACACATACCTGCAAGCACGGAGCTACAAAAATATTCCTGATGGGCAGTGATGATACCAAAACGATTCGTGTGGAAGCCGGACCTTTGGGTTCGTTTGACACCAAATGTATCAATGCCATTGTCACAGTGACCGGAACGTTAAAGGAACAGCGGGTAGATGAAGCTTACTTGCAAAACTGGGAAGCTAAACTGAAAGCCCAGACCGAAAAATCTCATGGAGAAACTGCTGCCGGATGTGATTCGGAAAAAAAAGCACGCGGCGAAACAGCCAACACTCCTGAAGCCCGTATTGCAGACTTTCGCGCAAAGATAGCAGAAAGAAAAGCTGCTACCGGAAAAGATTATCTGTCATTCTACTATATGGAAGCCAGTTCTTATGAGATCGCAGAATAAAGGTGCTGCATTCCGCAAATGGAGCCGGATTATCCACCGTGATCTGTCTTTCTTCTTTGCAGGAATGATTTTGATTTATGCTATTTCGGGTATCGTAATGAACCATAGGGATAGCATAAATCCCCATTATACAGTGACACGAACGGAATATAAAATAACAGAGGACCTGTCGGACAAGAATAAAGTCAATGAGAAGATGATTTTGGCTTTGTTGGAACCACTGGACGAAGCCGGAAATTTTACTAAATATTATTATCCGAAACCGGATCGGATTAAGGTTTTTCTGAAAGGAGGTTCAAGTCTGGTGATTAATACCCGGACAAAAGATGCTGTCTACGAGGGGGTGAAGCGTCGTCCGCTGATCTCTTCCATGGTACAACTCCATTTCAATCCGGGCAAGTGGTGGACTTGGTTTGCCGATGCCTTTGCTGTCTGTCTGATTATTATCACTGTCAGCGGTATGGTGATGATAAAAGGTCCTAAAGGATTGTGGGGCAGAGGGGGAGTCGAGTTGGTGGCCGGTATTCTGATTCCTATTCTTTTCCTGACGTGTTTCTAATAACAAACGAAAAATGATTTATAAAGCATGAGTGCAATTATAGAATGTAAGAACCTGACTCATTATTACGGTCAACGTAAAATTTATGAGAACTTGAGTTTTGAAGTACCTCAAGGGCGTATCTTGGGATTGTTGGGTAAAAATGGCACAGGGAAAACGACAACCATTAATATATTGAGCGGTTATCTTCAGCCACGTTCGGGCGAATGTCGCATCTTTGGTGAGAACATTCAGATCATGGACCCTGCTTTACGCAGGAATATCGGCTTATTGCTGGAAGGTCATGTTCAATATCAGTTTATGAATATCACACAGATAGAAAAGTTTTATGCTTCTTTTTATCCGGGACAATGGAAAAAGGAGGCTTATTATGACTTGATGAATAAACTGAAGGTAGCTCCGGGGCAACGTATCTCAAGAATGTCGAACGGACAGCGTTCGCAAGTGGCATTGGGACTGATCCTGGCACAAAATCCGGAGTTGTTGATTCTGGATGATTTCTCTTTAGGACTTGATCCGGGTTATCGCCGCCTTTTTGTGGATTATTTGCGTGACTATGCCCGTTCCGAGAACAAGACTGTTTTCCTGACTTCCCATATTATTCAGGATATGGAGCGGTTGATTGATGATTGTATTATTATGGATTATGGCTCTATCCTTATTCAACAACCTATTGAAACGTTGATGAAAGAGCTGAGAAGATATACTTGTACTGTACCCGAGGGTTATCAGCCTCAGTTGCCGGCAACTTGCTATCATCCGGCTGTCATCCGTCAGACCTTGGAGACGTATTCTTTTTTGCCTCCCATGGATGTGGAGAAACTATTGAAGGAAAGTCAAGTTCCCTTTACTGGTTTGCAGCACGAAAATGTAAGTCTGGAAGATGCCTTTATCGGTCTTACCGGAAAGTATTAATATGTAAATAAATAGAAGAAATATGATACAAGCCATATTTTATAAAGAGTGGATAAAAACGCGTTGGTATTTGTTGCTGGCAACTCTTTTTATGATAGGAATCACAGGATATTCCATGCTTCGTATTGGCCGCACCATTGCCATACAGGGAATCGATCATTTATGGGTGGTAATGGTTCAGAAGGATGCTATATTTATTGATTTGTTGCAATTTGTCCCTTTACTTATCGGTATTTTGCTTGCTGCCGTACAGTTTTTTCCCGAGATGCAACGTAAGTGTTTGAAACTTACTTTGCATTTGCCTTATTCACAGAAGAAGATGGTCATGTCGATGTTGACCTATGGTGTACTTGCACTGGTAACCTGTTTTGCTATGAGTTTTATTATTATGGGAGTTTATCTGCCACAACATTTTACAAGTGAGTTGGTGCAGCGTATCTTATTATCTGCAGCTCCATGGTTCCTTGCCGGATTTGCCGGTTATCTGCTTGTTTCATGGATTTGCCTGGAGCCCACATGGAAACGCAGGGTTTTGAATCTGATTATTGCGGCATTGATTTTCCGTGTCTACTTTCTGGCTCCGGGAGCGGAGGCTTATAACAGTTTCTTGCCCTGGCTGACACTTTATACGCTGCTTATCGCTTCTCTTTCGTGGATTTCTGTGGTACGGTTCAAGGCCGGTAAGCAAGACTAACTGAATGTTTATTACTAAAAAATCAAACAAACATGATTCGATTCAGCAAAATATTTTTTTATGTTACTGTGGCTGTCCTGCTTGTATGGCAGTTGCCTTGGTGCTATGCTTTTCTCACACTGAAGCCTGTCAAAGCTCCTTTTACTATGTATAGTTCCGTACTTGGTGATTTTGTTATTACACAACTGGATGAGAATAAGCAACTTCACCGCTATGATACAAAAGGCAATACATATACACAGCAGCAGGTGGACAGTTTATTGCCTTCTCTCTATGTACGCCAGCTTACGGCGGACGAACGTTTCCCTGATACCATTTGTGGCAAGGCGGTTAGTCCGAAAGATATTCAATTGACAAACTTTACTTTCAAGAGTGTGCCGTCAGCCATCAATGCTCCTCAGACAGGACTTTATTTCCTGATGGAGTCCATGTCCAAACGGGTGGATTTAAAAATGCCCGAAGATGCATTCCGTTTTACCGATAAAGGTATGGAATTTATTCGTATGGAGACGAATCGTATAGATGAGGCGAAGAGCAAATTGTTTACGGATATGCTGGTTCAGAAAGGGTTTGCTTTTCCCGCAAGCTATGCTTCGGGCAATCCGACTACCCGTAAAGACTATGATGAGGGATATCTGGTTTTAGATGCCAACCATAAACTGTTCCATCTGAAGTGCACCAAGGGACGTCCGTATGTGAAAGCTATTCAGTTGCCTGAAGGAGTCTTGCCGGAATATGTGTTTATTACTGAGTTCCGTAGTCGCCGGACTTTGGGGTATATGGTTGATAGCAAGCATCATTTTTATGTTATCAATAGTGATGGAAGTTTGGTGAAATCAGCTCTCCCCGGTTTCGATCCGGCAAAAGATGAGTTGACCATCTTTGGAAATATGTTTGATTGGACTGTAAAGTTATCGACAGATAAAGATGATTATTACTATGCCCTGGATGCTACAGATTATTCACTGATTAAAGAACATGCCTATAAAGATATGCGTCGTTCTGTTCCGGGATTGTCCTTTACATCTCCTGATGATAAGTTTGTCATGCCGCGTTTTTAAATGCGGCATGATAAAATATATTTCATTTTAATGACTATATATTACTTTAGAGGCAGGGTCAAAGCCCTGCCTCTAAAGTAATATAATTTTCTGGAAAGCCTGATATATAACGAAGAAGAGGAAATTCATTATTGAATTTCCTCTTCTTCGTTGGGTGGAAGACCGGACTCGAACCGGCGACATTCAGAACCACAATCTGACGCTCTAACCAACTGAACTACATCCACCATGTTAGCATCTCTCTCAAATGCGATGCAAAGGTAGCGATTCTTTTTAAATCTGCAAACATTTCGCGAACTTTTTTCTTCAAAAAATGTATTCATTAATTCCGCGGTTATGCTTGCGGAAGAGTTCACGCGTGTCATTAATAAAGATTTTCAGGCGGTTACGTTCTTCTGCCGATAAAGAGTCTGTCGGAATACTTGCGGGATATAAAACGTAATTTTTCTTTTTGGAGAGTATGGGGCGTGCCGTCCATACCAGACCATATCCGCAATTACTGACAGATATGCCCGTGCTGTCTTTCATTAATTCGAGTTTAAATAGCAGTCCGCCGTCTGTTTTACGGGCAGACATGTTCGAAATAAAATTGCCTAAAGAGTAGAGGACTACATTCTGCCGACCGGTGAGGGTATCGGTCCGCAGCTCCATGGGTTGCACTACATGGGGGTGGGAACCGATCACATGGGTGACTCCTTGACTAAGTAGCCAGTCGGCCAGGGAGGTCTGCTCCTTATTGGGCAGTGACTGATATTCGATCCCCCAGTGCATGCAGGCAATCAATACATCCGGATGCAGAGCCTTAGCAGCTTCAATGTCCCGTGTCATGACAGCCTTGTCGATGTAGTTGACTATGTTTGGGGGAGAAACTTTAATGCCGTTGGTGCCGTATGTATAGTTGAGCAGGGCAATCCGAAAGCCGTTCTGTTCCAACAATAGTGGATAGCGTGAAGCGCGGGCCGTACTGTCAGTGTAAGTTCCGGCATAAGGAATTTGTAGCGAATCCAGCATCAGGATGGTTCGTTCCAGCCCTTTTTTGCCCCGGTCGAGACAATGATTATTGGCGGTTATCAATACATCGAAGCCGGCGTCTTTTATGGCGGACAGATATTCGTCGGGAGCACTGAAAGCGGGATAACCCCGGTAAGGTTTTCCTCCGAGAGTTACCTCCAGGTTGCCGATGGCAATGTCTGCTTTACTGATTTCTTCTTTTACCAGTTTAAAGTAGTCCGTGTAGTCGTATCCCTTGGTGGTCCGGGCTGCATCTATCTGTGCCTGATGCTGCATTAAGTCGCCTGCAAAGAGGAGTGTAATCTTCTGCGCAGATATCGTATCGGGCGCTGGGACAGGGACGGGCTGTTCTTGTGCATTGCTGCTGCAAGATACAGAGCAGAAAAACAGGGAAAGAAGAATCAGATGTTTCATAAGCAACAGGTATTAAAGTTCTTTCTGAAGAATGTGTTCCACCTCTTTCGCTCTCCGTTTCCTCTCACAGAAAAAGAGGAAACGGGGGCAGAGAGGATTATTGATAGATTGCTTTCTTGCCTGCCAGCAGAGTATTCTTCATCAGAGAGACGATGGTCATCGGGCCTACACCTCCCGGAACAGGGGTGATGTAGGAGCATTTCGGAGCTACCTCATCGAACTTCACGTCACCTGTCAGTTTAAAGCCCGATTTCTTGCTGGCATCCGGTACGCGGGTAGTACCTACGTCGATTACCACAGCACCCTCTTTCACCATTTCCGCTTTCACGAAGTTGGGTTGTCCCAGTGCGGCGATGATGATATCCGCTTCCCGGCACTCTTTCACCAGATCTTTCGAACGGCTGTGGCATACGGTTACCGTTGCGTCTCCCGGATAGGCCTTCTGCATCATCAGTGCTGCCATCGGTTTACCGACAATGTTACTGCGTCCCAGTACGACGCATTTCTTACCCGAGGTCTCTATCTGATAACGTTTCAGCAGTTCGAGGATGCCGTTCGGGGTAGCTGATACATAACAAGGCAGTCCGATAGACATACGTCCTACGTTGATCGGATGGAATCCGTCTACATCTTTGCGGTAGTCAATGGTTTCAATTACCTTTTGTTCCGAGATATGTTTCGGTAACGGAAGTTGTACGATGAATCCGTCTATATCTTCGTCATCATTCAGTTCACGTACTTTGGCGAGCAGTTCCTCTTCCGTAACGTCGCTTTCGTAACGAATCAGTGACGACTTGAATCCGCACACTTCGCAGGCTTTCACTTTAGCGGCTACATATGTTTCGCTGCCTCCGTCGTGTCCTACGAGGATGGCTGCCAGATGCGGGCGTTTGCCACCCCGGGCTACTATTTCTGCCACTTCGGCTGCAATCTCCTGTTTTACTTGTTCGGAGATGGCTTTTCCATCAATTAGAGTCATTTCTTATCTGTTTATTGGGTTATTTAATATTGAGTACTTCAGTCACTTTCTTTATCATGGCTTCACCCCTGAGGTCACGTGCGATGATTGTTCCGTCCGGTCCGAAGAGGATAATGAACGGGATGCCGTTAACGCCGTATAGGTCCATGGGTGTCATGCCGGTATCTATTATCTGCGGCCAGTTGATATTGAGTTCTTTGATTGCTTTTTTCGTGTGTTCCGGTTTATCCCAGACGGCTACTCCCAAAACTGTAAGTCCTTTATCTTTATATTCATTGTAGAGTTGGGCTACGTGAGGTGATTCGGCGCGGCAGGGCCCACACCAACTTGCCCAGAAATCTACCAATGTATATGTGCCTTTGCCCACATAGTCAGAGAGGGAGACTTCGGAGCCATCTACAGCCTTGCCGCTAAAGTCGGTAAACTTCTGTCCTATGGCCGTGGCCTTCATTGCCTGGCATTGTTTTTCGATGCGCTTGTAGGTCTGGAGCGATTTCAACCAAGGACCGGCAGTAGCGAAAATGGGTTCCATTTCTTCGGGAGAAGCGGACATGATAAGACTTCTGATGGCGTATTCCCCTAATGCATTGTCCGGATTATTCATGAACAACTCTTTGTATAGCTGGGTGTAAGCTGCATGCCAGTAAGTTTGGCTATATTCTTTTTTAAGCCGGAGTTGTTCCGCTTTGTCTTTTGTTTGCTGTTCTATTTCAGAATGTTTGCTTTTCAGTGTGGCTACCATTTCAGATGTCTTATCGTGCATACGGGAGTATTCCTCGTTCATGGGTGTACCTTTCGGATCGTTATGGGTCAGTACATTGACTTTGATGTTGCCGCCTTCGAGGATGAAGTTGGCATATTCTCTTCCTGCATCGATGCGGCAGAAATAGGGGGTATCTGCCTTTCCGGTGAATTTAAATTGCCCGTTTGCCACTTGCGTACTGTCTACTTTCATTCCGTCGTCGTAGCGGCTGATGTAGAGAGTCTGTCCGTTTAGAGTAGAGTCGTTTATCAACCCTTCTACCGTGTAGGAGTGTCCATTTTGTTGTGCGTTGGCCATTCCGGCTACGGAAGCAAGCGCCAGAGTGAAGAGAATGTGTTTCATTGATTCAATGTTTTTATGGTATCAGACAAAAGTAATATCATTTACCATCTCCTGTTTTTTGTCAAGAGTAGCTTTATAGATTATTAACAGGAGGAGGGGAGTGGGCGAAAGCAGGGAGGTACTTTTCGGGATAGAGCCTCGGTCCGATACAAGTAGAGCCGGGGTTTTGCCGAAATGCAGTAAGCATTTGGAGGAAATGCAACCGGCATTCGGGAGTATGGCAACCGTCTTCGGAGGCTTAAGCTGCGGGCTGTAGGTTCTCCTTTCAGTTAGGTGCATAAAAAAAGGAGGAACCACGGTTTCCTCCTTTTATTGCATTCTGATTGAATCTATTGAATGATTACATTGACAAAGATACATCATCCCAAAGCCAAAGTCAAGCTTTCGGGACGAAAAGTGCAGTTTTATTTCATCTTCGGCATCATCTTGCCCATTTTGCTGCTGGTTACCATCTTCATCATTTTGCGGGTCTGGTCGAATTGCTTCAGCAAGCGGTTCACTTCCTGGATAGTCGTACCGCTACCTTTGGCGATACGTGTACGGCGCGAGCCATTCAGGATAGCCGGATTGCTGCGCTCTTCCGGAGTCATGGAGTAGATGATGGCTTCAATGCTCTTGAAAGCATTGTCGTCAATGTCGATGTCTTTGATAGCCTTGCCTACACCCGGAATCATCGATGCAAGCTCTTTCAGGTTACCCATCTTTTTGATCTGGCCAATCTGGCTGAGGAAGTCGTTGAAGTCGAACTGGTTCTTGGCAATCTTTTTCTGAAGGCGTTTGGCTTCTTCTTCATCATATTGTTCCTGCGCACGTTCCACCAGCGAAACAATATCACCCATACCTAAGATACGGTCGGCCATACGGGCGGGGTGGAATTGGTCGATGGCATCGAGTTTCTCGCCTGTACCTACAAATTTGATGGGCTTGTTCACAACCGAACGGATAGAGAGGGCGGCACCACCACGGGTGTCACCGTCGAGCTTCGTCAGCACTACGCCGTCGAAGTCGAGACGCTCATTAAACTCCTTGGCGGTGTTTACGGCATCCTGACCGGTCATGGAGTCTACCACGAACAAAATTTCGTTCGGTTGGATGGCTTCCTTGATGGCTGCGATTTCATTCATCATCTGCTCGTCGACTGCCAGACGTCCGGCCGTATCGACAATTACCAGATCGTAACCTTTGGCACGTGCCTCCTTGATGGCGTTTTGAGCTATGGCAACGGGATCTTTGCTGTCGATTTCCGAGTACATCGGTACATCGATTTGTTCGGCTAATACACGAAGCTGTTCGATAGCGGCAGGACGGTAAACGTCACAGGCAACGAGCAACGGGCGCTTGTTCTTCTTGGTTTTCAGCATACGTGCCAGCTTGCCTGAGAAAGTAGTCTTACCCGAACCTTGCAGACCGGACATCAGGATGACTGCCGGTTGGCCTTTGGTATCTATCTCGACAGTCTCTCCACCCATCAGTTGAGTCAGCTCGTCGTGAACGATCTTCACCATCAATTGGCTTGGTTTTACGGCTGTGAGCACGTTTTGTCCCAATGCTTTTTCCTTCACCGTATCCGTGAAGCCTTTGGCTACTTTATAGTTAACGTCGGCATCGAGCAGTGCCTTGCGCACGTCTTTCAAGGTTTCTGCTACGTTGATTTCGGTGATTTTGCCTTCACCTTTCAGAATCTTAAACGACCTTTCGAGTCTTTCGCTTAAATTGTCGAACATATCTTTGAATTATGAATTACTAATGATGTGTAAAATCCACCACGGATTACACGGATTAACACGGATTTTGTATTTGAAATAGAGAGTATCTGTGCTAATCTGTGTAATCTGTGATGAAATCAGCCGCAAATGTACAAAAATCTCTTGTACTTTATATCTTTTTGTTCTGCCATTTTGCTTTTTTGAAGTAAATATAGCTTGTGGCGAGCAACAGTGTATAGTACAGTATCTCAATTGTAAAGCACCATTCGATGGGAGCTTTTACCCACATTCCGATGAAAATGATATACGATCCGTAGATTGCGATGGTGATGGCTTCGAGCATCAGTGCCGCCTGAGTGTTGCCTGTGCCCGATATGCCGTTGAATACCACATTGGCTACCGAAGCAATCAGCATGGCCGCGCAGATAACGTATACCGATGGTACGGATTCACTGATCAGCGCTGCCTCGTTGGTGTATACCGAAAGCAATGCCTGTGGGAAAAGGGCGGTTACGATGACCAGTCCCAGCATGATCAGGAAAGAGAAACGCCCGATTTTGTTTATCAGGGGCATCACGTGTTCGATGCCTCCCGCGCCGATGGCGTTGCTCACCAGGCTGTTGGTGGTGGTTGCCAGTGCATTTACCGGAATCAACATGACGATGTAGATACTTCGTACGATGTTGGCAATGGCGAGTTCACGCTGTCCCAACCTTTCCACAGCCACGAAGAAAATGAACCAGGTGGCCATTGACAGAAAATACTGCAACATGGTGAAGCACGATATGCTGAGGATGCGCATCAGCAAAGCCGGGTCGAACGAGCGTAAACGATTGAGACCGTATCTTTTCAGGTCGACGGTGATATACGTATAAATCAGGAAGAACAGCAGAGAAGCCGCTTCGGCTATTACCGAGGCGATGGCGGCTCCTTTGATGCCCATTTCCGGCAATCCGAAGTGTCCGAATATCAGGGCATAGTCCAGTACCACATT
The DNA here is from genome assembly GCF_019633765.1 of Bacteroides sp. 11BF. Lineage (NCBI taxonomy): Bacteria > Pseudomonadati > Bacteroidota > Bacteroidia > Bacteroidales > Bacteroidaceae > Bacteroides > Bacteroides sp. 11BF. Next base: position 10,334 of record NZ_JAFKPJ010000012.1, on the reverse strand, counting down.
GGTCAGAGCCATTACTACCGCATTGATGGTAAGTACCTTGGTGCGGGTGATTCCGATATAGAGTGCCCGGAACATGACGTTGACAAACGAGAAGAAAAAGCCGAAAATGCGCCAGTCGAGAAATTCCATCGTGGCGTCATAAATGCTTTCGGAAGATACCAGCAGGCGCATGATGTTGCCACCGAATGCTTTGGTAAAGCCGAAAAGCAGAAGAGCCATGGCAAGCAGGAACAAGACTCCCTGGATCATGACAGGCCCCACGTCGGTATAACGCGCTTCACCGTTGCGGCGGGCAATGACGATCTGTGAACCGGTGCTGAATCCGAAGGCAATGGTGAAAATACAAATATAGAAAAGCCCGCCCATGGCAGAGGCACCAAGAGCTATCTCACTGACGCGTCCCAGAAAGGCGGTGTCGGTGACATTTATGACATTTTGCGCAAGCAAGCTCAGGAGAATCGGGTAACTGACACTCCAGATCTGTTTGTTGGTATACATAAATAAGGATTTTAGTTTGCAGGCCGCAAAGATACAACTTTCTGCAGAAGTTGACGAGTCACCGGGAAAAGAAGTCAATTTTTCCCCAACGGATAGGTGAAGAGGATGGTCGGTTTTTCGCCTGCGTTTGCCTGTACTTTATAGCTTCCTCCGAAATACTCCAGCAACAACCGGTTAATTTCGTGGCGGATGTATACCTCCTGTGAGGTAAATCTTTCGTCGGCCAACGGGGAGTTAATGATGCGGAAACGGATCATGTTCTTTTCTGTGTCATGGGTCACTTTGAAGTCGATCTCCCGTTTTTCTTCACACTTCTGCGGATAAGTTAAAGTACTCAGCAGCGCTTGGCTGAAACGGGTCGTATCGATACGGATGTCCAGGTCGGGGGCTGTTTCGTTTCCGAGCCGGATACAGATGTTCTCTTCGTTGCGCATACGCGCCATGTAGAGAGCTTCGTTACAGAGTTCGGTTAGTCCGTATTCCTGAATATTGAACTTCATCATGCCTGCTTCAAGCCGCGATAAATCGAGTACATCATTGACCAGGCGCATCAACTCTTCCGAATTTTTCTGGATGATGGAGGAGTATTCTTTCCGGACTTCGTCGGTCATGTTGGATTCGGAAGCTATCAGTTGCGAGAAGCCCACTACGCCGTTCAGCGGGATACGGATGTGGTAACTCATGTTCGACAAAAAGCGGTTCTTCATCTCGTTGGCTTCTTCCGCCATGCGGGTTGCCTTCCGTGTCTCTTTTTCCGATAGCTCCAATGCTTTACGAACGTGCGAGATACGAAGCATGAAGACAATCAGGATTGCCAGGACAATGCCGACAATGACCAAAGCCGTCAGTTGGATATCGCTTTTCAACTGTTCTTCTTCCAAAGCTACTTTGTCGATATTGTATTTTGCCTTTATCTGCTGCATCTGTTTATCGAAAATAGTCGTTTCGATGGAGTCTTTCAGGTGGAGTGTCCCGATATACAACGGAAGAGCTTCCGCACTCCGCCCGGCTTCTACCAGAAGATCGGCTTTGGACAGCTGCTGGTGGATATAATTGCTGTTCCGGTCTTCCTGTAATAAAATGACGGTAGAGTCAATCTTCGCAAGTGCTTTGTCATACTCTTTTCGAGTTCGGTAATAGGCTGCATAGGCATCGTAATAGAGCACCCGGTACATGAAGAAAGTATTGGGAGTAAGATATTTCCCGGCTTTTTCCAGGCTTTCGTGTGCCTGTTCCGATTGGCCGGTATTCAGATAATAATAGGTGTAGTACACCTCACCGAACAGATAAACATCATAAAATGCCTCTTTGAGCATCGGGTTTGTGGCAGTGTGCTGTTGCAAAGTCTCTTTTAACTTTCCGAGGTATTCGGACAGCTGTTTGTTGTTCTGTTTATCCTTGGCTACCGCAATCAGTTGGCAAAGGATCGAGATCCGTACCACGGCATTGTCCGTTCGCGAAGATAGTTGATAGGCTTCTTCCAATGCTTTCATTCCCTCGTCCCATCGCTCCGTGCCGATATAAGCATTGCCCAGACATTGTTTGGCTCCGATCAGTCCGCGGACACAGTCCACTTTCTTTGCCCTTTCGAACATCTGGTTTGCCTCGTTGATGGCAAGTTCATATTGTTCTTCATAAGTGTAGAGGTCTGTCTGGAAGCGGAGAGCGTCGAAATACAGATCCCAGGTTTTCGACTTCCGGGCATAAGGCTCCATAATGTCCAGCCATTTCTTTACACTGTCCCGGTTGCTTTGGTTATAGTAGTACACTGTGTGCAGATAGGCGGCTATGGTGTTGTATTTATCGTTATTCTGTAGAGTTGCTTCTTCTCTCAGCAGGTTTGAATATGTGATACATTTGGGTGTCAACTGTTCTATTTGTGCCAGTTTCTTGAGCATTTCCAGACGTGTGGAATCATGCGGAAGTATCTGTGCCACCCGATACAGGCTGTCGGCTTCTGTTTGTCCGTCCGCGTACGCTCCTGAGGTCAGACAGCATGCAATAAGGATCAGTATGAATCGTTTCATCCTTCTGCCTCCTCTTCTTTTGTGGGTCCGATGGGGTGTGTAAACCGGAAGCGTGCACCTCCGGTGTACTCCGGGTCAATCCATATCTTTCCTCCGATTTGTTCGATGATAAGCTGGCAAATGGAGAGTCCCAGTCCTGTTCCCTGTGCCCCTTCATTCAGTTTTTCGAAACGGTTGAATATCTGATTCTGTTTTTCCGGGGGGATGCCGCATCCGGTATCCGTTACTGTGAACAGGGCCATGGTCTCTGACTCTTTCTCCAGTGTCAGGGTGATGTTGCCTTCGGTGGTGAATTTGGTGGCATTGATCAGCAGATTGATCAATACCTGTTGCAGACGTGATTCGTCGGTACGCAAAGTCAGTTTGTCCAGTGAAGTGACGAAACTGACTCCGGCCTGGGTTTGCTTCACCTTTTCTACAGTATCGATTACGTTGCGGCATATATTGACTGCGTCACATTCCTTAAAGTTGAAAGTCAACTTACCCGGGTCGAGACTCGACAGATCTATCACGTCATTGATCAGCTTTAACAGCAGCTCGGAATTCTGCTGGATGATGTCGTTGCATTGACGTCGTGTATCATTGTCGATAGACTCTTCGGTCAGGATGGACGAAAATCCGGAAAGGGCATTCAGCGGTGTCCGTATTTCGTGGCTCATATTGGATAGGAACAGGCTTTTGGTATGTATGGCATTTTCGGCATACTTGCGCGCAATCTCCAACTCTTCTTTGGAATGGAGAAGGCGGTTGGCTTCCTGCCGGATGCGGACGATCAGCAGCAAAATAAGCACTAATATGAAAATGGAAGCTATGATAACCCACAGGGTGATCTGGTTGCGTTGTATCTGGTTCCGGATTTCCATCTGGTCTATCTGGTACATGCCTCTCAGGTCATTGATTTGCCGGGCATAACTCAAAGCGTTCAGCGAGTCTTTTTGTTCGTTGGCCTTTTGGTAGATCAGACAGGCTTCTTCTGTCCTTCCCATCTGGGTCAGTAGCTGCGCACACTCCAACTGCAATCCGATGTGTTTGTTGGGAGCGGGTGCTTTAGGGGTATTTATCAGGCGTTCATATTGTTGCAAGGCGAGTCCATACTCACCGATAGCCTGGTAGTATTGTCCCAATATGTAGTTAAAGATACTGCGGAGATAGAGGAATTTCAATTGGTCACTGATTTTCCTTGCTTCGTCCAAACTGGCTTTTCCTTTCTCCGGATTGCCTGCTTCAATGTCATAGTAAGCTTTACACGCACATAAAAAAAAGTGGAATGTAGGAGTTGGAGCGGCGGTATGCAGGTTCTCGAATCTTTTCAGATAGGTACATGCTTCATCCATGTGTGATGTCTGGATCAGGGTCAGAATGAATTTCGGAAGTATTTCCTGTTCGAGGATTTCGCTGCCCGGTATCTTGCCCAGCAATTTCAGGGCTTCCTTATAGGATTCAATGGCAGGTTCCTGCATGTTGGCGTTGAGGTAAGCATCCCCGATGGCGCGGCTGGAAAGGGCAATGCCGATGGGGTAATTCAGTTCTTTGGCTTCCTTGTACATCTGGCGGGCATGGTCGATGGCCATGTTCATGTCTCCGCGTGTGGCATAGGCAGTCGCAATAAGCTGTTTCAACTGGAAGAGGGTTTTGTACTCTTTCTGTTTTTTCAGAATAGGAGCCAGTTCATGACCCCATTGGATGATACTGTCGTTGGGAGCTTCTTTGCTATAATTGAGGCTGTTGTCAATCAGGTTTTGGAGTGCTGACACGTGCATTGTTGCTTTATTGGCAGCATGTGTAGTGACAGAGTATAGGGTTACTACTGCTATAAACGTTATATTAATAAACTTTCCCACAGTAATTGTTGTACTTCCGGTGTTTGTTTTATGCTTGTTTATGATGCATGTAGTGCAAAGCTAAATAAAAAGAGTGAGAATCAAACAGAATCTCACTCTTTTTTTTATGTTTTGTTCACAAAAGGACTTTTTTAACTGTTCATGCTCATCAGGAACTCGTCGTTGTCTTTGGTTTTTTCCAGTCGGTCTTTTACAAAATCCATTGCTTCGATCGGGTTCATATCCGACAGGTACTTGCGCAGAATCCACATGCGGTCCAATGTCTGTTTGTCGAGTAGCAGATCGTCGCGGCGTGTGCTCGATGCCACAATGTTGACAGCCGGGAAGATACGCTTGTTGCTCAGGTTGCGGTCGAGTTGCAACTCCATGTTACCTGTACCCTTGAACTCTTCGAAGATCACTTCGTCCATCTTAGAACCGGTGTCGATCAGGGCGGTAGCGATGATTGTGAGGGAACCTCCGTTTTCGATGTTACGGGCTGCTCCGAAGAAACGTTTCGGTTTGTGAAGTGCGTTTGCATCCACACCACCCGAAAGTACCTTACCCGATGCTGGAGATACAGTGTTGTATGCACGTGCCAGACGTGTAATCGAGTCGAGGAAGATAACTACGTCGTGTCCGCACTCTACCAGTCTTTTGGCTTTCTCAAGAACGATGCCGGCTATTTTTACGTGGCGTTCGGCGGGTTCGTCGAATGTAGAAGCAATCACTTCGGCATTGACGCTGCGGGCCATGTCGGTAACTTCTTCCGGGCGCTCGTCAATCAGCAACATAATCATATATACTTCCGGATGATTGGCAGCAATGGCATTGGCAATTTCTTTCATCAGGATGGTCTTACCCGTCTTAGGCTGGGCTACGATCAGTGCACGCTGTCCTTTACCAATGGGCGAGAAGAGGTCTACCACACGTGCCGACATGGAGTCGGAATAGCCACCTTTGCAAAGCTTGAACTTTTCGTCCGGGAAAAGCGGAGTAAGGTGGTCGAACGGCACACGGTCACGCACGAACGCAGCGTCACGTCCGTTGATTTTAGAAACCTTCACCAATGGGAAGTATTTCTCACCCTCTTTGGGCGGACGGATTACACCTTCTACTACATCACCGGTTTTCAGTCCGAATAGTTTGATTTGTGATTGAGATACATAGATATCGTCCGGTGAAGAGAGGTAGTTGTAATCTGATGAACGGAGGAATCCGTAGCCATCCTGCATGATTTCCAATACACCGGTTCCAGTGAGGATATCATCGAATTCGTATGGTTTTTCGCGTTCAATCACACGGCGTTCCTGAACAGGAGCGGGCTCAGTTGCATTTTGTTGCGGCATGGGACGTTGTTGTACAGGAGGACGCTGGTTATTGTTGCGCTGATTGTTATTATTGTTGTTATTATTGTTATTGCTGTAATTGTTGTTGTCGCGTGGGCGAATGACACGGGGACGTTGAGGTTGTGCAGCCGGTTCGGGAGTGGTGGTTACCGGTTCTGTTTTTGTTGATTCGAATTTGCCGAATAATTCAGTAGGCAGTTCTACTTTTTCTGAAGGCAGATCTTCGATGGGGATAAAATCATCATCTGCATCCATATCCGAGAGGATTGAGCTTTCTTCGTCTACAACGGTTGGTTTCGGTTTGAGGATCGGTTTGCTGATAGGGCGTTTTTCCGTTTCCGGTTGAGCAGCCGGCTTTTCTTCCTGTACCGCTGGGGTTGTTACAGGTTTGTCTGCTGTAACCTCTGCAGGTTTGGTTTCTGCTTCCACTGCGTTTTTGCGGGGACGTCCCGGTTTCTTTTTCGGAGTGGCATAAGGAGTTACCTTTGTCGATTCTGCCGGAGTGGCGCTCGTTTCAGTACTCATCTCTTTAGTTGCTTCCTTAGTCGGTTCTGTTGTCTTAGCTTGTGCTTTGGTTGCAGGTGCGTTGGCATCTGTCTTGGTCAGTTCACCATTTTTGGTAGAAGAGAAAACCTTGTCGGCGTTTTCCTTCTTTACTGTCACTCGAGAGCGTTTTTTCTTGTCTTCTTTACGTTCCTCTTTAAGTTTGTCAGCTGCTACTTTTTTAGTAGCTCCGGCTATAGCTTGTTCATCAAGGATTTTGTAGACAAGTTCTTCTTTCTTAAGTGAGTCTGTTTTTTTGATACCCAGTTCCTGGGCAATAGTTTGTAGTTCCGACAAATTTTTGTCGTTCAATTGGATAATGTTATACATACAGTATATGTGAGTTATTTAATATTTTAATTTTATTTGTTGAAATACGTACGGCCGAAGCTACGACGCAATGGCCGGAAGCTTAACAAACGCAACAGTTTTATATGATGAATTTGGGATGTTTTGTTGAATCGGAAATCCGAGTTTCGTCTCCCGTTGGAGGATTATCGGAATGTTTCAACGCCGCAAAGATAATAAATAAATTTGGTTTTTATGATCGTTTACTCTTTTTTTCTTCATAAAAGTGTACCTTTGTTGCACAAAACATAACTATTATGACAGCAAACGAAGTCCATCTGATTTATTTCTCGCCTACCCACACCTCAAAACAAGTTGGAGAGGCAATTGTTCGTGGAACTGGAATAACAAATGTGATAAACACGAATTTAACACAACAGGCAGCTCAGGATTTAGTAATTACCGAATCTGCGTTAGCCATTATTGTCGTACCTGTATATGGAGGGCGTGTGGCTCCTCTGGCCATGGATCGTCTGGCAAGTGTACGCGGGAATAATACTCCGGCAGTTATCGTGGTGGTATATGGTAATCGCGCTTATGAAAAATCGTTGATGGAACTTGATTATTGGGCTATTCAACAGGGATTTAAGGTGATTGCCGGTGCAACCTTCATCGGAGAACATTCATATAGTACAGAGAAATATCCCGTAGCTGCCGGACGTCCTGATGAACGTGATCTTACTTTGGCAGCTGATTTTGGAAAGCAGATCTCGGATAAAATAGCATCTGCTGCCGAGCCGGAGAAGCTGTATGCAGTGGATGTCCGTAAAATCCGGCGTCCGCGCCAGCCTTTCTTTCCGCTGTTCCGTTTTTTGCGAAAGGTGATTGCTTTGCGTAAGAGTGGTGTCCCACTTCCCCGTACTCCTTGGGTAGAAGACGAATCCTTGTGTACTCATTGTGGTGCATGTGCGAAGATGTGTCCCGTGAGTGCTATTATAAAAGGTGACGAGTTGAATACGGATGCCGAACGCTGCATTAAATGCTGTGCCTGTGTAAAGGGGTGTCCTCAGAAAGCAAGAGTATACGATACTCCGTTTGCCGTACTGCTGTCACAATGCTTTGTTAAGCAGAAAGATCCTTGTACATTGCTTTAAAAAGATCGGAGCACTGACTTTTAATCTTAATTTCCTCATTTTCCGGTTGGGTGTATCAGTGCTCTTCATTAACATTGTTAACGCCCTCTTCCGGCCATTTTATTCTTAGATGCAAATAACAAGTCTTTTGCATTTAAAACATTTGTTATTTGCATCCAAAGAACAAACTTTAACTCTGTGTTAAAGCAAAGCTTTTACCGACAGGAATCTTGTACATTAAAAGCGCTGTGTTTTAGTTTTTTAAGTACGCTCTTTGCTTCTTTGTTTCACTGAATCCCTTTCAGACCAAAAGTCTGGATACTTGCTTTTTTGTCAACTACAAATCGGAGACTAACACTTCCTGCTATCTTCTTTTCGCCTTGTTTAGCGCCGCTATCAGATACCTTCCTTTTGCCCCTATGTCACTCCAGCAAGTGTTGGCAATCAGCCGCCACACCGTCGTTCCCTTCCTTCCATAGTCCGACAGCCTGAGTATGGAGTTTACTTCCCCGGTGTCGGTAATGCTCAATCTCTTCAGCGTGTCCATCAGTCCCGGATAATTGTGTGTCATCGTATTGAAGGCGTATCCCGGTATCGGAAGAGAAGCGGAATCCTCCTTCCTTTCTTCCTCCTTCCCCTCGGGGGGAGCTGAGGGGGGTAATTCTTTATTTTCCTTTGCTTTACTTTCCTTTACTTTACTTTGTCCGGAATTGCATGCATTTTTTGCGTCAACGGCTACATGATGTACTACATTTTTCGGGTTAACAGGTGTTTTTTTCCCTTTGAACAGCTCCGGTTGCTGAATTTCCTGTGTTATAGAAGGAGTATCGGGTTTTCCGTTTTCCTTTTCCGGTTTTACTATCAGGTAGGGGAGTTCCGACAGTTCTCTCTTCCTTCGCTTCGTTGCCTCCAGCCATACCTTTTGTATGTTTTCTGAAGTCAGTATTCCGTTTTCCAGATAACTGTTTCTGTCCAGTATCCCTTTGATAAAGAGAATTTCGATAATTCCCTGCACCTCCTCGGCCTGCACTTCCCTTCCTGCCTTGTTGGCAAAGATCAGGCACTGCTCCTCATCCCACCGTATGAAGTATCCCTCCTTGTATATTTTGCAAAGGAGCTTCAGTACGATTGCGGGGCCTTTGATTCCGTATTTTGCCTCTATCACTTCCATTGCGTTCTCTTCCATGAAGTTTACGCCCATCGGGAAATAGTTGATCCCGTCGTATGCTATTGCCATTGTATTTTCAAATTAATCGTTTGTACTTTCAATAAAACATTCATCACAAATTACTCCGGATTCCCAAAGACGTTTTCACTTGATTCCTCAAAATAGAAATAATTCATCTGTGAAAATCCGTGTAATTCTGTGGTGCCCACCCTATGCCATCGGCCTCCATTCCATGAAGTTCTCCACCTGGAACGTTGTCCACCGCTGTTCGTCCACATTCCAGTAGACTACGGCACCTTCTATTTTTGTGGGATCATACTTCTTGTGGAATTCCGCTTCGTAATAGATCAGTGTCGCCTTCACCAGCCTGAAGTCTCCGTTCTGCTTCCGGTAAGCAATGACTGCGTGCCCGTATTGCAGGTGGTCGGTCAACGCTTCCAGGCGTTCCGCCATCCATTCCGCACACTGCTCGGTATATCCTTTCTCAAAGACAATCCGTTTCTTCCATCTCAGTTTCATGGCTTCACTCNACAATCCGTTTCTTCCATCTCAGTTTCATGGCTTCACTCTGTGATGCCGGTCTTTTTTTCCGTTTCATACGTATATTTTTTAAGTTGATAAAATGTTATCGCCACGAAGATAGGGGGCGTTTCATGTAAGGCGGATTATGATAATTCATTGTGCGTATTTTTGCGGATGATGGCTTTGTGCGGTTTGTCTTTTTCCATTTCTTCCCAAATGTTGCTGATGTAGACTAATATTGAACTGATGGATAATGGTTTAAATACTCCGTTTTTAATATTTCCGATTAGTCTTTTTTCATTGATGTAGCGTGCGAGTGAAGCCTGACATGTATTGATATTTTGTATGTTCGCATCCTCTATGTAGGATTCTATCAACGCTTTTATAAGTTCTCCTTTATGCGAAATTATTCCACGTATCGGTATTCCTTTCTTTCTGCCTCTTGTTTGTTTAACCGGTTCTGTAATAGTTGATTGCGTTTTGCTAATAGCGTTTTTTTACACTTTTGTCTACGGCTTGAAATACTACTTTTTGTTTCTTCATTGTGATTTTTATTTTATTAAAAACTAATTTGTGTTAATGTGTTGCAAAGGTAGAAAGGAATCTCTCAGCGGACAAGTAAATGTGGGATTAAAGAAAAAATGAACGTTCTTTTGTTGGTTAAATATTTGATATATAGTGTGATACGGGATGAAAATGTGAGTGTTTCAATAAACGTTCGTTTAATTGAACGCAAAGATAGAAGGTATTTTTAGAACTACAAAATGTTTAATAAAAAAAATAATATTCCTCTTTCACTTATTACATTAATGCACTAATATATAGTTGTTTATGAATTAATAAAAAACTATTTATTATCTGTCTGATTTTGTTTGTCTGATACTTTTGATTTATTTACAAAAAAGGTGTTTCAAAAGACGAACGTCTATTGAAACATTTCTGCTTCATAATACGCTTGTTTACAAAATCTAAGATCAAAAATTGCC